>NZ_NKUI01000009.1 GCF_014845115.1 Methylorubrum zatmanii
CGCGCTCCCCGGGGCGGATGCGGACGAGGTCGCCGACTGCGACCGCGTCCAGCGGCACATCCCGCTCCTGGCCGTCCCGGACCACGCGGGCGGTCTCCGGCTGGAGGTCGAGGAGCCGCTTCACGGCCTGGGAGCTGCGCGTCTTGACGATGAGGGACAGCCACTCGGAGAAGATGTGGTAGGTCGCGACCATGACCGAGACGGCGAAGAACGGGGCCGTCGGGTAGTCCGGCCGGTCGAGAACCAGCCCGATGACGCCGCCGAGCATGCCCGCGAAGGCGCCGATTTCCAGCAGCACGTGCTGGTTCAGGATGCCGCGGCGGAGGGCCTGGACGGCCATGTGCAGGATGTGGCGCCCAACCCCGAAGACGAGCACGACCGCGAGCGCGGCGACGAGCCAGGGAGCGGAGGCCGTTAGGTAGCCCTGGAGGTTCAGGTAGAGCAGGCCGAGTGCCAGGACTGCGAGACCGGTGGTGCTGGCGGCCGCGGCGAGGAGGCTGGTCTTCCGCAGGACGAGGAAGACCATCGCGCCGAGGCTGAGGCAGACCAGGGCGGGTAGGAAGCCGATCCAGCCGAGGGTGGGATCCGCGATGATGGGAATGGAGGCGACGCTCAGGGCGACCGCCACGACGAAGCGGCGGCTCTCGCGCACGAGATCGCGCTCCTCCTCCTCGTAGGGCCGGACCTTGCGCGGGTCGGAGATGGTGTAGCCGATGTCGCGCAGGATCCCCAGCAGCGCCGCCGGCCGCGCGACCGCCGGGTCGTACTCGACGAGGGCCTGCTCGTGGGTCAGGCTGACCGCCACCTTGTCGACGCCGGGCTGGCTGCCCAGAGCCTTCTCGATGGTTCCGGTGCAGAGCGAGCAGTGCAGGCCGCCGATCCGGGCACGGATGCGCGCCCGGTCGGGCCGGCTCGCCGGCTCCTCGCTCCACAGGGAAAAGTCGGTGTCGAGGGTTGCTGCGGCCATCGGTCCGTCTCCAGGAATGTCCAGCCGGCCGGATCAGGCCGAAGTACGGGCCACGACCTGGAAGCCGCGCTTCTCGATCAGCTCGACGAGGCGGTCCTCGCTGGTGGTCGCCGGGTCGTAGAGGGCGCGGACGCGTCCCTCGTCGAAGGAGACGTCGATGCCGCGGACGCCGGGATGAGCCTCCAACAGAGAGCCGACCGAGGCGGAGCAGGCGGCGCACCGCCAGCCTTCGACCTTCAGGGTGACCGTCCTCATGGCGTCTTCCTCTTTCTCGGCGCGCCGCATCGGCACGCCGCCGGTGCCGGCGGTGCCTCGTCGAGGGCTTCCAGGATGGTGCAGCCACCCAGCCCGCCGTGGCCCGGGCACGAGGCGACCACGGCCTCCAGGGCGGCGCGGACGCGCAGGAGTTCGGCGATCCTCGCGTCCACCTCGGCGATCTTGTGCCGGGCCCGGGCCCGCACGTCGCCGCAGTCGGCCTGCGGGTCGGCGCGCAGGGCGAGGAGCTCCTGCGCCTCCTTGAGGGAGAACCCGATCCTCTGGGCCTGCCGGATGAAGCGGATGCGGGCGATCACCTCGGGCGGGTAGGTCCGATAGCCGGCCCCCTTGGCCGGCTGCGCGATCAAGCCCTGGCGCTCGTAGAACCGGATGGTCTCGACGCCGACGCCGGCCTCCCGCGCCGCCTTCCCGATGGTCGGATCCCGCATGTGCTGCCCCGGCATCACCAACGCCCCGTGAGCCTAAGGTCCGTACCGTAGTACGGGGTCAAGGGCGTTTTACGAGGGAAGTCTTTGGGCTCTCGCTCCCGGTTATCCTCCGTGGTTTCCGGAAGGGGCGGCCCATGGGCTCGGTCTGCCGCCGGGCGGCGGCCCGAGATGCCTCAGGGATAGGCTCGCACCGCGTCATCGTGCGATGCGGACGGGGCGGGCAATGGCCTCGCGGGTCCCGCGCAATTCGCTGGAGGGCAGGTAACGCGGGTCGAGGTCGCCCACGCGCGAGAACGCCGGCCCGGCGAACTGGGCGCGCACGTCGTCCCCGCGGTTGTCCCGAGCCACCCGGAAGAAGTTGCGCGCGGTCCCGCCCTCGACGCCGAGGGCGAGGTCGAGCATGCGCACGATGCCGGAATAGATGCTCGTGGTGCGCGCGACCTCGAAGGCCGCCGCGACGTCGCCGCCCGCCTTGCCCAGCCAGAGCACGTCGATGAGTTGCACCGTCTCGGCCGAGCCGCTCGCGGTCAGGCGTTCGGGCAGGCGGTTGAGGCAGCCGCCCGACAGGCGGCCGGGGCCGTAGGGACGGCCGGCGTCGTTCGAGGCGATCCAGACGTCGAAGCCGAGGGCCAGGCCGAGGTCCCGCAGCCAGCCCTGGATCTCGGTGTGGGTGTGGTCCGCCTTGCTCGCGGCCTGCGCCCGCACCCGGTCGAGGTCCGCCCGCCGGCGGGCCAGGGCCGCGGCCCCCGTCGCGCTCGGGCAGCGGCCGGACCCGACGTCGAACAGGAAGCCGGCGACGCCCCCGTCATCGTTCGAGAGGAGCGTCCGGTGGCTGGCGTTGAGGGCGACGATCCCCCGGGCCCATGGCGAGGGACTCGTCCCACTTGCCGAGTGTCGCGTTGGCCCCGGTCAGCGCGTTGTAGCCCTTCACGATGGCCGTGTTGAACGGGCTCACCCAGGTCGGGTGCAGGAAGTAGAGCAGGTTCGCCGCCGCCGGGCCGAGGCTCGTGATCCCCGCCTGGTCGAGCGCTTGGATGGCCGCGAGCACCTGCGCCTCGGCGGTGCCGCGCAGGCAGGCGTCGAGGAAGCGCCCGAAGGCGACCTGGTTGGCGCCGTCCTCGTGGATGTCCGGGATGCGCAGCTTCGGCTTCCAGAGGAAGGCGTGGTCGGCGCCGTGGAAGACCTGGCGCTGCTCTGCGATCGCGTGGGCCCCCGTCTCCAGTCACGAGCCGCGGTAGGCGTTGCCGAAGGTGTCGGCCCGGATCTCCTCGACCACGGCCTGGAGGCGGCGTCGGATCGCGCGGAAGTTCTCGATGCGCTCCTCCCACAGGGACCAGGTCCGGTGGGAGCCGCCCGGGTCGTCGCGCCAGGCCCGGATGCGGTTCCCGATCCAGGCCGCGTCAGGCAGGGAGGGTTCGGTCGGTCCCGGTCTCGTCCATCACCTGCATCGGCGCGGCATACCCGTCCTTCGCATCCGGATGGGAGCGTACCATCCCGCCTTCGGGAACGCTGTCATCGGCAAGGCTCACGCGGGCAGTGTGGTCGGTCGCGTCGAAGGCGGCGCGCTCGGTCAGGGCGCGGCCCCCTCCCCGCTGGCCTGCCGGACTCGGCGCGGCAATTCGCGCGCGAGCGCCGTGCGCCGACAGGGCGTCATCTTACGCCATGCCCTGATCTCCGAACTGGTCCGGCCGCAGCCGACGCACCAGCCCGACCGGCCATCGAACCGGCAGACGCCGGTGCAGGGATCCTTCTCCGTCACGGCACGCCCTCCCTCGCCCGCAACGGGCTTCTCGCTCGACATACATAGGGTAGCCCCCTATATTACGAAGCGAAGGGAGCCGACCCATGTCCCACACCGTCAAGGACAAGACCAAGCTTCTGGCGCGCGTGCGCCGGATCAAGGGGCAGGCCGAGGCCGTCGAGCGCGCCCTGGAGGCGGAGATCGGCTGCACCGACGTGCTGATGCTGGTCGCCTCGATGCGGGGCGCCATCAACGGGCTGACCGCCGAGCTGATGGAGGACCACATCCGCCATCACGTCGTCGACCCCGCTCGCGAGCCCGACCCGGAGCGTGCCAAGGGCGCGGCCGAGCTCATCGAGGTCGTCCGGACCTATCTGAAGTAGGAGGGCGACCCGTCATGGTCCCGTTTCCCGAATTGCTGCAGCAGGGGACCGCGCACGCCTGGCTGTTCGTGCCGAGCGCGATCCTGCTCGGCGCCCTGCACGGCCTGGAGCCCGGCCACTCCAAGACGATGATGGCCGCCTTCATCATCGCGGTCCGCGGCACCGTCCTGCAGGCGGTCCTGCTGGGCTTGGCGGCGACGCTCTCGCACACGGCGGTCGTCTGGGTGATCGCGCTCGGCGGCCAGTACCTGGGGCAGGCGTGGGGCGGCGAGGCGTCCGAGCCGTACTTCCAGCTCGCCTCGGCCGTCCTCATCGTCGGCATCGCGCTCTGGATGGCGTGGCGCACCTGGCGCGAGCAGCACCACGACCACCACCACGACGCCGAGGGCCACGGCATCATGGCCCGCGATGGCGTCTTCCAGCTGGAGGTCATCGAGGACGGCGTGCCGCCGCGCTGGCGCCTGAGCCGGGTCAAGGGCGTGCTGCCCCCGGCCCAGCGCGTCACCCTTGAGACGGTCCGACCCGACGGTGCCCGCCAGGCATTCTCGTTCGCGAGTGGGGGCGACTTCCTGGAGAGCATGGAGGAGATCCCGGAGCCGCATGCCTTCAGGGCACGGCTGCACCTCGATGGGTCCGCCGGGGCGGAGATCCACGAGGTCGCGTTCGAGGAGCACGGCCACGCACACGACCACCTGAACCTGGGCGACGAGGACGACGCACACGCCCGGGCGCACGCCGAGGCCATCCGGCGACGGTTCGGGGGCCGCACCGTGACCACCGGTCAGATCGTGCTGTTCGGCCTGACGGGCGGCCTGATCCCGTGCCCGGCCGCCATCACGGTGCTGCTGCTCTGCATCCAGCTCAAGCAGTTCAGCCTCGGCTTCGCGCTCGTCGTGTGCTTCAGCATCGGGCTGGCGCTCACGATGGTGTCGGCCGGAATCCTGGCCGCGCTCAGCGTGAGGCACGTGGCGAACCGCTGGTCGGGCTTCGACGCCTTCGCCCGGCGGGCCCCCTACGCCTCCGCGGCTCTGATCGTCCTGGTCGGCCTCTACACGGGCTGGCTCGGCTGGGAGGGCATCCGGCACGGCCACCAGGAGCCTGCGACGACGATTGCCGTGTGGGCGCCGGCCTGACGGGCGCCGCGGCCCTTGACCTTCCCACCAGGGGAAGCCCCATCTGCGTAGGACGCCACCGACGGGAGGGCGTCATGGTCCGCTACAGGGTCGAGAAAATGGGCTGCGGCGGCTGCGCCCGGACCGTCATACACGTCGTGACCGATATCCGATTTTGACGAAACCGTTCGATTCGATTCACAATCGGTCGATTGCGATTCTGGCGAAACACCATGGCAAATCCCGACCGCACCTACTTGGTTTACGCAACGAACACGGACGGCCACGAGGTTTGCGCAGGCGAATACGCGGCCAAGTGCGCAGATCATGCGATCAACCTGGCCAAGGCAGCCGGGTACGGCGGCACCATGGTCGCGCAGCCCTCGCCGGGTCAGCTCGTTCGCGACCATTACCGGAAGGACAAGGGGCGCGGCTGAGACTATCGCTGGACCGGTTCGGCCCCGACCTGGCCAGGCGGCGCGACCGCGCTCATGCGACGCCTCAGCGAACTCGGTGGAAAGCCCGGCTTGCGCGGCTTTCTTCGGGTGGCGCGTCTTTTCGAGGGAAAGCCATCAATTGTGGTTTTCACCTCCTGTCCCGGAAAAGCCTGTTGACCTTCCCACTATGGGAAGCCCCATCTGAGCGGGACGCCACCGAGGGGAGAGCGTCATGGCCCGATACAGGGTCTCGGAACCGGGTTGCGGCTGCGACCAGGCCGTCACGCGCCGTCCTCGGCGTCGAGTCCGGGGCTCGGGTCAATGCCGACCTGCGGGCCAAACGCGTGACGGGTTCGGGCGCCGGCGGCCTCGCCGACCGCATCGCCCAGGCCATCACGGCCGCCGGCTACCCGGCCGAGCCGTTGCCCGCGGCACCTTGAAACGCCGCCGCGGCAACCAAACCTGCACGCCGGCATTCACGTCCCTGACGACATAGTCCCGCCACTGGAAACGGTGTAAGCAGCCCTCATGAGCCCCGACCGGCAAATCGTGCGCCTGATGGCGGCGATGATCCTCGCGATCATCGCCTACGTCGCGCCGTCCGCCGTCCAGGCCCACGAGGGCCACGCGCACCATGGCCGCCACCAAGCCGCGGCGGCATATGTCCAGGCGGCGCCCTCCATCGCTGAGACCACGGTTTCCGCTGCCCCTTCGCGCGTCGTAAAGACGTCGGCGAGGCCCCGGACCGCTGTCGATCTTCAGGCGCCGGCCGTCGAGCCGGTGGCCTCGCTGCGAGCGAATGACGCCGGCGGTAGGTGCTGTCCGGCCGGCTGCAGGGGCTCCTGCTGCGGGACCATGGTCTGTTGCGCGTCGGGCATCATGTCCGGCACGGGGGCCCTGTCACTTCCCGTGGTCCGCACTGCCAAGCTGATCCCGCACGACGTCGCTGGCCGCCCGGGCGTCGGCCCCGAGGCCCTGCCCAAGCCGCCACGAACCCTCGCGTGACGTGAGGCGCGCCTGAGGCGCGCAACGCCCGGACTGCGTCCGCCATCGCGGCGTGCATCCGGACTTCCCGACGCGAGGATACCCATTCATGTCGACCCGTCTTGCCGCCGCCCCCGGGGCGGTGGCGCTGCTTGCCGCCGTCCTGGCGGGGCCCGCGCTCGCCCACGAGGGCATGACCACGGCGCCGCGCCGCCGCCCGTCACCAAGACCATCGCGCCGCGCGGCGAGGCGCTGTCCGACGCCTTCGAGCTCGTCGCCATCCCGCGCGACGGCACCCTGACGCTGTTCCTCGACCGCTTCCGGACGAACGAGCCGGTGCCCGGCGCGACCATCGAGGTCGAGACGCCGGAGGGGGCCAAGATCGCCGCGGCCACGCCCGAGGGCGGCTACGCGCTGCCGGTGCCCTGGCTGGCGAAGCCCGGCCGGCACGAGCTCGTGGCGACCGTCACGGCCGGGGATGCGGTCGACGTGTTGACCGTGGCGGTCACCGTGCCCGATCCCGCCGCGCAGGCAGCCGCAGCGGCCGCCAAGCCGACGCCGACGCAAGCGGCCTTTGGACGCGCCTCCGAGTTCGCCCACGGCCTCCGGGAGCGCCTGACGGCCAAGGACCCGACGCTGGTGGCGGCGGTCGCCGTCGCGTTCCTGCTCGGCATGCTCGTCACCGCGGTCGTTCGCGGGCGCCGAGGCGCCCCCGCCCTGGCGCTGCTCGCCATCGGCATCACCCTCATCCTCGGCACCGCCGCCTTCGCGCACGGCGACGAGGACCACGGCGAGCCGATGCGGGGGGCCGCCCTGATCGAGGCGCGGGCCCCCGGCTCGGCTGACCTCGCCCAGCGCCTGCCCGACGGCTCCGTGTTCGTGCCCAAGCCCACGCAACGGCTCCTCGTCCTGCGAACGACCATGACCGAGCAGGGCAGCTTCCACCGCTCGGTCGAGCTGCCGGGCCGCATCATCCCGGACCCGAACGCCAGCGGCGTGGTGCAGTCCTCGGTCGGTGGCCGGCTCGCGCCACCGCCCTCCGGCCTCTTCCCACGCCTCGGCACCAAGGTGCGCAGGGGCGACGTGCTCGCGACCGTGACGCCGCCGGTCCAGGCCGTCGACGTCTCCGACATGCGCCAGCGGCAGGGCGAGCTCGACCAGCAGGTCGCCATCGTCGAGCGCCGGGTCGAGCGCTATAAAAAACTCGCCACCACCGGCGCCGTGGCCCAGACCCAGCTCGACGACGCGGTCGCGGAGCTGAACGGCCTGCACGACCGCCGCGCCGCCCTCGACAAGATCCGGCAGCAGCCCGAAACCTTGGTGGCGCCCGTCGACGGCGTGGTGGCGCAGGCCGCGGCCGTGGCCGGGCAGATGGCCGCGCCCGGCGCGATGGTGTTCCAGATCGTCGACCCGAACCGCCTCTGGGTCGAGGCCCTCAGCTTCGACGCGCTGACCGCGGCGCAGAACGCCACCGCCCGGCTCGCGGATGGCCGGACCCTCAAGCTCGCCTACCAGGGCACGGGGCTCGCCGACCGCAACCAGGCTATCCCGGTGCAGTTCGCGGTCCTCGGCGACGCCGCCGGCCTGCGCGTCGGCCAGTTCGTCACGGTGCTGGCCGGGACCGAGACCGAGCAGGCCGGCCTGGCGCTGCCGCGCTCGGCCGTGGTGCGCACCGGCAACGGGCAGGACGTCGTCTACGAGCACACCACCGCCGAGCGCTTCGAGGCGCGGCCCGTGCGGGTCGAGCCGCTCGACGGCGCCCGCCTGCTGGTGGCCGAGGGGATCGGACCCGGCAAGCGGGTGGTGACCCAGGGCGCCGAGCTCCTCGACCAGGTCCGCTGAGGAGGCCGGCCATGTTCACCGTCCTCGTCAGCCAGTCGGTCCGCAACCGCCTGCTCGTCCTCGCGCTCGCCGCGGTGCTGGTGCTGTACGGCGCCTTCACCGCCACCAAGCTGCCGGTCGACGTCTTCCCGGACCTCAACAAGCCCACCGTCACCGTCATGACCGAGGCGGAAGGGTACGCGCCTCAGGAGGTCGAGCAGCTCGTCACCTATCCCATCGAGACCCGGATGAACGGGTTGCCGGGTGTCACCCGCGTGCGCTCGGTCTCGGGGGTCGGGCTCTCGATCACCTACGTCGAGTTCGACTGGGGCACCGACATCTACCGCAATCGCCAGCAGGTTGCCGAGCGGCTGTCGCTGGTGCAGGACCAGCTGCCCCGCGGCGTGACCCCGGTCATGGGGCCGATCTCGTCCATCATGGGCCAGATCCTGCTGGTGGCGGTGACGGGCGAGACCGCGACCCCGATGCAGGTGCGCGAGGTCGCCGACTTCACCATCCGGCCCCGGCTGCTGACCATCCCGGGCGTGGCGCAGGTCATCCCCATCGGGGGCGAGGTGCGCCAGTTCCGGGTCAGCCCAAACCCGGCGGCGATGCGCGCGCTCGGGGTGACGAACGCCCAGCTGGAGACGGCGCTCGCGCAGTTCGGCACCAACGCCGGCGGCGGCTTCACCGACCAGAACGCCCGCGAGTACCTGATCCGGAACATCGGCCGGACCATGAGCCTCGACGACCTGCGCAACCTCGTGGTCGCCACGGTCGCCGACGCCCCGGTCTACCTGCGCCAACTCGCCGAGGTGTCCTTCGCCGCGAAGGTGAAGCGGGGCGATGCCGGCTACATGGCCAAGCCCGCGGTCATCGTCTCGGTCGAGAAGCAGCCCGACGTCGACACGGTGCGGCTGACCCGCAGCATCGAGACCGCCCTGAAGGAACTCAACCCGACCCTGCCCGGCGGCATCAAGGCCGACCAGGTCTTGTTCCGGCAGGCCGACTTCATCGAGACTTCGATCCGCAACGTCGAGCGCGTCCTCGTCGAGGCCGTGCTGGTGGTGGCCCTGGTGCTGTTCGCCTTCCTCTTGAACGTGCGCACCACCGCGATCTCGCTGCTGGCCATCCCGGTTTCGGTGCTGACGACCGCTCTGGTGTTCCACCTGTTCGGCCTGTCCATCAACACGATGACGCTCGGGGGGCTCGCCATCGCCATCGGCGAGCTCGTCGACGACGCCGTCGTGGACGTCGAGAACATCTACCGACGGCTCGGCGAGAATCGGAAGGCGGGCAACCCTAGGAGCACCTTCGAGGTGGTGGTCTCGGCCTCGAACGAGGTCCGCTCCGGCATCGTCTACGCGACGCTGATCATCATCCTGGTCTTCGTGCCGCTGTTCGCGCTCTCAGGCATCGAGGGCCGGCTCTTCGCGCCCCTGGGGCAGGCCTACATCATCTCCATCCTGGCGAGCCTGCTCACCTCCATCACCCTGACGCCCGTGCTGGCGTCCTGGCTGCTGCCGGGGCTCCGGAACCTGGAGGAGCACGACAGCCGCTTGCTGAAGCTGCTCAAGCGCGGCAACGCCGCCCTGCTGCGGGTGGCTTTCCGGCATAAGGGCCTGCTGGTCGGCACCGTCGCGGCCGCGGTGGCCGCCGCCGGCATCGCCGCCTGGAACTTGCCGCGCGCCTTCCTGCCGCCGTTCAACGAGGGCTCGTTCACGGTCAGCATGACCTTCAACCCGGGCATCTCGCTCGCCGAGAGCAACCGGGTCGGGCTGATCGCGGAAAAACTGCTCCTGGAGATTCCGGGCGTGAAGGCGGTCGGCCGCCGGACCGGCCGGGCCGAGCTCGACGAACACGCCGAGGGGGTGCATTCCTCCGAGATCGACGTCGCCCTGGACGATGGGCTGAAGCGTCCGAAGCAGGCGCTCGTCGCCGACATCCGCGGGCGCCTCGGTGCCCTGCCGGTGGCGGTCAACGTCGGCCAGCCGATCTCGCACCGGCTCGACCACATGCTCTCGGGCGTCCGCGCTGAGATCGCGCTCAAGGTGTTCGGCGACGACCTCGACGCCCTGCGCCGGGTGGCGAACGGCCTGAGGGACCGCCTCGCCAAGATCCCGGGGCTCGCCGACCTGCAGGTCGAGCGGCAGGTCCGCATCCCGCAGCTGGAGGTGCGCGTCGACTACACCCGGGCGGCCCTCTACGGGGTCCAGCCCGCCGCGGTCGTCGAGCAGATCAGCCGCCTCTCGAACGGGCGGGTGGTCTCGACGGTCGTCGACGGCGTGCGCCGCTTCGACGTGGTGCTGCGCCTGTCGGAGAACCGGCGGACGACGGCTGGCCTCGGTGACCTGCTGCTGGAGACGCCCTCGGGCTGGGTGCCGGCGCGCCAGGTCGCGGACATCCGCGAGACGGACGGGCCGAACCAGATCCTGCGCGAGAACGCCCGCCGCCGCATCGTGGTCCAGGCCAACACCACGGCCGAGAGCGACATGGCCACGATCGTGGCGGCGATCCGCGAGGCGGTGGCCCAGGAGCCGATGCCGCCCGGCTTCTTCACCAGCCTGGAGGGCACCTTCCAGGCGCAGGAGGAGGCGAGCCGGACCATCGCGGCGCTCTCCGGCCTGTCCTTGGCGCTGGTCTTCGCCATCCTCTACAGCCGCTACCGCTCGGCCGCGCTGGCGCTCATCATCATGGGCAACGTGCCGCTCGCCCTGATCGGCTCGGTGGCGGCCCTGTGGCTGGTCGGGCAGCCGCTCTCGGTCGCGTCGATGATCGGCTTCATCACGCTGACCGGCATCGCGGCCCGCAACGGCATCCTCAAGATCAGCCACTACCTGAACCTGTCGCTGCACGAGGGCGTGCCGTTCGGGCCCGAACTCGTCGTGCGCGGCAGTCTGGAACGGCTGACCCCGGTGCTGATGACGGCGCTCTCGGCCGGCGTGGCGCTGTTGCCGCTGCTCTACGACGCGGCGAGCCCGGGCAAGGAGATCCTGCACCCGGTCGCGGTGACGATCTTCGGCGGCCTGATCAGCGCGACGTTGCTCGACACCTTCCTGACCCCCGTCCTGTTCCTGCGCTTCGGCCGCAGGCCGCTTGAGCGGCTGCGTGCGCTGCACGCCGAGGCGCCGGCCTACCCATCCCCGGACGGCGCGCCCCCGCGGCCGGCCGAGGCCTACTGACCCCGCAACCGAGGAGTTCCCCATGATCCTTTCGAGAGTGACCCTGGCCGCCGGCCTGCTCGCCGCGACCGCCGCCTACGCCCACGAGACCACCGGCCAGCACGGCGGCCGGGTGGCGGACGCGGGCAAGTTCCACGTCGAGCTCGTCACCAAAGGCGAGACCGTCGACGTGTTCCTGTTGGACGAGGGCCAGAAGCCGGTCCCGACCTCCGGCTTCAAGGGCACGGCCATCCTCGTCGTCGGCGGCAAGCCGACCCGCGTCCCCCTGGAGCCCGCCGACGGCAACCGCCTGTCCGGCAGGGCCGCGGTCGCCCTCGGCGAAAGCCCCAAGGGGGCCGTGCAACTCACTGGTCCCGACGGCGCGACCGCCAGCGGCAAGTTCAACTGACCCCTCGCACCAGGAAGCCTCCTCGATGAAGACCCTGACCTCGACCCTCGCCGCCGGAGCCCTGGCCCTCGGCCTCTCGGGCATCGCCTTAGCGCACGAGGCCCACGACCATGCCAGCCATGGCGGTCACGACCACGCCGCCATGGCTGCCGCGGACAAAGCGGACACGCCGGCCACGAAGGCGTTCCGGGACGTCGATGCCGAGATGCACCGGAACATGGACATCCGCTACTCGAACGACGTCGACGTCGATTTCGTGCGCGGCATGATTCCCCACCACAAGGGCGCCGTCGGGATGGCCAAGGTCGCCCTCCAGCATTCCAAGGACCCCGAGATCCGGAAGCTGGCTGAGGAGATCATCAAGGCTCAGGACGTTGAGATCGCCCAGATGGAGGCCTTCCTCAGGAAGCGCGGCACCAACTGAGCGGTCGCGTCCGCGCGCAGGCGGCCCTCCCGAATACGTGATGCTTCAGAGTATTTATTTCAGAACGCATCTGTATCCCGTGAGTTCTATATTAGGGTAATGACGGTCTGACTTATCTGATACTGAGTCAGCATTCCAGTCGTGCCGCAAACCTTGCGATGGATAGACGGAGAACCTGAATGCACCAGATGTCGAGCGAGATGCAGTCCTGCATCGACGAGTGCCTACGCTGCTACCAGACCTGCCTCAGCATGGCCTCGAACCACTGCCTCCCGGCCGGCGGCAAGCACGTCGAGCCCGAACACTTCCGGCTGATGCTCGCCTGCGCCGAAATCTGCCGGACCTCGGCGCACTTCATGCTGTTGGGGACCGCACACCACAAGCATACCTGCGCCGAGTGCGCCGACGTCTGCGAGGACTGCGCCCGCAGCTGCGAGCAGGTCGGCGACATGCAGCAATGCGTCGAGCAGTGCCGCCGCTGCGCCGAGAGCTGCCGGAAGATGGCCGCCTGATGGATCCGGGGCGGCCGACCGGGCCGCTCCTCACCCCCAACGAGAGAAGGCAATCATGCTTGTTCGTACCCTGATTCTCGCCGCGGCCCTGGCGCTCCCGGGCGCCGGGATGGCTCTCGCGGCCGACCACGACCATGGCTCGATGCAGTCCGCCGTGAAGCTGCCGGAGGCCTGCAAGGCGGCCACCGCCGGCAAGGACGCCATGATGAAGGACATGCAGGGGCACATGTCCCAGGCCATGCAGGGCATGGGCGGCCAGATGACCGAGACCCAGAAGGGTCTCCAGCAGGCCATGATGTCGATGAACGGCCCGATGATGCAGGGGATGATGGCGGGCGACCCCGACGTCGCCTGGATCTGCGCGATGATCCCGCACCACCAAGGCGCCATCGACATGGCCCGCGCCGGGCTGAAGGGCGCCGACAACGCCGAGAGCAAGCGCCTCGCCGAAAAGACAATCGAGGAGCAGGAGAAGAGCATCAAGGAGCTCGTCGCCTGGCTCGACAAGAACGCCAAGACGGAAGGCAACCAGTAAGCCGCCGGCTGTCGTCGGGTCGCTTGCGGCCCGGCGGCGCCCGCTCGGCCATGCGGAAGGAGCGGTCATGAGCGACGCGCCACAGGGACACGATCCTGCCCCAGGAGGCCACGGCCATGCCGAGCACGGGCACGCACACGGCCACGACCACGGCCACCATGCCGGCGTCACGGAGAGCGAGGACGGCGCCTTCCGCGTGAAGGACCCGGTCTGCGGGATGATGGTCGACCCGCATGCGACGAAGCACCGGGCCGAGCACGACGGGCACCCCTACTACTTCTGCTCGAACGGCTGCCGGACCAAGTTCGAGGCCGACCCGGTCCGCTACGTCGACCCCGGCCGGGCCGCGAAGAAGGCCGACCCGGTGCCCGAGGGCACGATCTACACCTGCCCGATGCACCCCGAGATCCGGCAGCTCGGCCCAGGGGCGTGTCCGATCTGCGGCATGGCCTTGGAGCCGGTGCTGGTCGGCGCCGACAAGGGTCCGAGCGAGGAACTCGTCGACATGACCCGGCGGTTCTAGATCGGGCTCACGCTGACCCTGCCGGTGTTCGCGCTGGAGATGGGCGGCCACCTGACTGGCCTGCTCGACCTCCTCGGCCAGCAGAATTCGAACTGGGTCCAGTTCGTCCTCGCGACCCCGGTCGTGCTCTGGGGAGGCTGGCCGTTCTTCGTGCGCGCCTGGGCGTCGGTGCGCAGCCGCAACCTCAACATGTTCACCCTGATCGCGATGGGCACCGGGGTGGCCTGGGCCTACAGCGTCGTCGCCACCGTTGCGCCCGGACTCTTCCCGCAGGCGCTGCGCGGTCACGGCGGGGCGGTGCCGGCCTACTTCGAGGCGGCCGCGGTCATCACGGTGCTGGTGCTCCTCGGGCAGGTCCTGGAGCTCCGGGCCCGCGAGAGCACGGGCGGGGCGCTCCGCGCGCTGCTCGACCTCGCGCCGAAGACGGCCCGCCGCATCCGGCCCGACGGGACGGACGAGGAGGTGCAACTTGACGCCATCGGCGTTGGCGACCGCCTTCGCGTCCGCCCCGGCGAAAAGGTGCCGGTCGACGGTGCCGTCGTGGAGGGCCGCAGCTCCGTCGACGAGAGCCTCGTGACCGGGGAATCGATGCCCGTCACCAAGGAGGTCGGCACCTCCGTCATCGGCGGCAGCCTCAATCAGTCCGGCGCCCTCGTCATCGAGGCGACCAAGGTCGGGCGCGACACCATGCTGGCCCGCATCGTCCAGATGGTGGCCGAGGCCCAGCGCTCTCGCGCGCCTATCCAGCGTCTCGCCGACCAGGTCGCCGGCTGGTTCGTGCCGGCGGTCATCGGCGTGGCGGCGCTGGCCTTCATCGCCTGGATGGCGTTCGGGCCGGAGCCGCGCTTCACCTTCGCGCTGCTGGCGGCTGTCGCAGTGCTCATCATCGCCTGCCCCTGCGCGCTCGGCCTCGCCACGCCGATGTCGATCATGGTCGGCGTTGGCCGCGGCGCCGGGGCCGGGGTGCTCGTCAAGAACGCCGAGGCGCTGGAGCGCATGGAGAAGGTCACCACGCTGGTGGTCGACAAGACCGGCACGCTGACCGAGGGCAAGCCAGCGGTGACGCGGGTGGCGGCGGCGACCGGCTTCGACGAGGCCAGCGTGCTGCGCCTCTCGGCGAGCGTCGAGCGGGCGAGCGAGCACCCGCTCGCCCTCGCCATCGTGAAGGCGGCCGAGGAGCGCGGGATCGGCCTGGCTCCCGTGGCGGATTTCGACAGCCCGACCGGCAAGGGCGCGCTCGGCACCGTCGAGGGGCGCCGGGTGGCGCTCGGCAACGCCGCCTTCCTGCGCGAGCAGGGGGTGGAGGTGTCGACTTACGCGGCCGAGGCGGACGACCTGAGGCGAGATGGGGCGACCGCGATCTTCGCGGCCGTCGACGGGCGCGTGGCCGGCGTCATCGCGATCGCCGACCCTGTCAAGGTCACGACGCCCGAGGCGCTCGCCGCGCTCCGGGCCGAGGGCATCCGGGTCGTGATGCTGACCGGCGACAATCGGACGACCGCAGAGGCGGTGGCGCGCCGCCTCGGGATCGAGGAGGTCGAGGCGGAGGTGCTGCCCGACCAGAAGGCCGCCGTGGTCGAGCGGCACAAGGCGGCCGGCCAGGTCGTGGCGATGGCCGGCGACGGCGTCAACGACGCTCCCGCGCTCGCCGCCGCCGACGTCGGCATCGCCATGGGCACCGGCACCGACGTGGCCATCGAGAGCGCTGGGCTGACCCTGCTCAAGGGCGACCTCCTCGGCATCGTGCGGGCGCGGCGGCTGTCGAAGGCGGTGATGGGCAACATCCGCCAGAACCTGTTCTTCGCCTTCGTCTACAACGCGGCCGGCGTGCCGATGGCGGCGGGCGTCCTCTACCCGTTCCTCGGCATCCTGCTCTCGCCCGTCATCGCCGCCGCCGCCATGGCGCTGTCTTCGGTCAGCGTGATCGGCAACGCCCTGCGCCTGCGGGCGACCCGGCTCGGTTGAAGCGTCCCACCTCGGAGCCCCTTGTTCGCGCCCGTCGTCCACGACCTGATCCACCGGGTCACCGGCCTGGATCAGCCCCACGGCCCTGGGTGGATTGAGCTCGTCTCGGTCCTCGTTCTCGTCGTGGCGCCGGCCTGGACGGGAAGGCTGGCGCTCCGCCTCGGCTGGCGCTGGCTGCGCGGACGGCAGCGCCGTCGCGGCGCCGGAAGCCCGGAGCGGCGGAGCCTTGAGCGCGACGTCCCGCGGGCGACGCTGCGCTTCCAGCTGCGCCTCGTGCTGCTCTCGCTGCTGACGCTTCCGGCGGCGTGGCTTCGTCCAGGGCCGCCTCTCGCTCGACGCCCTGGTCGCGGCGCTGGCAGCCTTCAAGGAGATCGCGCCGGCCCTGCGCGAGCTGTTCGGCTTCGCGCAAGGCTGGTCCGACGCGAGAGCG
>NZ_NKUI01000090.1 GCF_014845115.1 Methylorubrum zatmanii
CCTCGCCCTCGCCCTCGCCCTCGGCCTCGCCGCTCCCTGGCCGCTGATCCTGTTCACGGATCTCGGCGCTGGTGAGATCGCCCTGGCTCAGGCGGCCCTGGTGCTCGGATCGCTGCTCCTGAGCCTGAACCGGACTCTGCGCGTCGCCCTCACCCCGAGACGCTGGCGACACGCGCGCGCCCACGAGGCCGCCCGCCGCGAGTTCTTCGCCCACGGTCTGACCGGAACACGCGGGCATACCGGCGTGCTGATCTACGTCGCGCTTGCCGAGCGTTATGCCGAAATCGTCGCCGACAAGGGCGTGCGCACCCGCATCGAGGACGAGCGGTGGCACGCCATCGTCGCCGACCTGCTCGGCGCGGCCGGTCGCGGCGCCCTCGGCGAAGGCCTGATCGCCGCGGTGGATCGGGTCGGCGCCGTCCTGGCCTCGGCCCTGCCGGGCAGGCGCGGCGACAACCAGCTTCCCAACCGCGTCATCGTCATCGATTGAGGGGGGAAGCCCCTCCGCCGCGCCGGACTTCCGCACGGACGCGCAACCCGACGATGCGTGTCCACCGGACAATCCGGCCGCGCTCCCTGATCCCGTTCCGGGCTTTGCTGCGGAAACACGCAGTCACCCGCCCTCATCCGTTGTTTCCAGTGACGCGAGATGGGAGATGTTACTGCCACCGTTGATGGAACGCCCCCTGTGTGGTCCCGGCAACTGGTCTCGGGGGGAAAATTGCGCCAAACAGTGCCGTGAAGGCCGCCAGCATTAAGAATGCGGCCGATGCACGGAGTGAGGCGTCGGATGGGCGCAATACAGAAACACGGGCCCTGGGCCCTGGTCGGGGCGTTGGGCGCGGCCGCCTTGGCTGTCGTCGCCACGCAGCGGGGTGAATCGATCAACGCACTCTGGGTCGTCGTGGCCGCAGTCTGCGTCTACCTGATCGCCTATCGCTACTACTCTCTCTTCATCGCCGACAAGGTCATGCGCCTCGATCCGAAGCGCGAGACCCCGGCTCACCGCCATAACGACGGCCTCGACTACGTTCCGACCAACAAATCGGTCCTGTTCGGCCACCATTTCGCGGCCATTGCCGGCGCGGGTCCGCTGGTCGGCCCGGTGCTCGCGGCGCAGATGGGTTATCTGCCGGGCATGCTCTGGATCCTGTCCGGCGTCGTGCTGGCCGGCGCGGTGCAGGATTTCATGGTCCTGTTCATCTCGATGCGCCGGGACGGGCGCTCCCTCGGTGAGCTGATCCGGGCCGAACTCGGGGTGATCCCCGGCGTGATCGCCCTGTTCGGCACCTTCATGATCATGATCATCCTGCTGGCCGTGCTGGCGATGGTGGTGGTCAAGGCCCTGGCCGAAAGCCCCTGGGGCACCTTCACCGTCGGCGCGACGATCCCGATCGCCCTGCTGATGGGCCTCTATGCCCGCTTCGTCCGGCCGGGAAAGGTCGGCGAAGTCTCGATCATCGGCTTCTTCCTGCTGATGGCCGCGATCATCTATGGCGGCCGGATCGCCGCCGACCCCTATTGGGGCCCGGCCTTCACCTTCACCGGCACGCAGCTCACCTGGATGCTGATCGGCTACGGCTTCGTCGCCGCGATCCTGCCGGTCTGGCTGCTGCTGGCACCGCGCGACTATCTCTCGACCTTCCTCAAGATCGGCACCATCGTCGGCCTCGCCATCGGCATCGTCTTCGTGGCGCCGCACATGCAGATGCCGGCGGTGACGAAGTTCGTCGACGGCACCGGCCCGGTCTGGGCGGGCAGCCTGTTCCCGTTCCTGTTCATCACCATCGCCTGCGGCGCGGTCTCCGGCTTCCACGCCCTGATCTCGTCGGGCACCACGCCGAAGCTCGTCGATAACGAACTCGACACCCGCTTCATCGGCTATGGCGGCATGCTGATGGAGAGCTTCGTCGCGATCATGGCCCTGGTGGCCGCGAGCGTGATCGATCCGGGCGTCTACTTCACCATGAACTCGCCCGGCGCCCTGCTCGGCACCTCCCCGGAGACGGCCGCCGCGGCGGTGGCGAAGCTCGGCTTCCCGATCGCCCCCGAGGTGATCGCCCAGACCGCCGTCGATGTCGGCGAGCACTCGATCATCTCCCGCGTCGGCGGCGCCCCGACGCTCGCCGTCGGCATGGCCCACATCATCTCGTCGGCCATCGGCGGCAAGGCGATGATGGCCTTCTGGTATCACTTCGCCATCCTGTTCGAGGCCCTGTTCATCCTCACGGCGGTGGATGCGGGCACCCGTGCCGGCCGCTTCATGCTGCAGGATCTGCTCGGCCTCGTCTCACCGTCCTTCAAGGATACCTCGGCCTGGGCACCGAGTGTCTTGGCCACGGCCCTCTGCGTCGGCGCCTGGGGCTTCTTCCTCTACCAGGGCGTGACCGACCCCTTGGGCGGCATCTACACCCTGTGGCCGCTCTTCGGCATCTCGAACCAGATGCTGGCGGCCGTCGCCCTGACCCTCGCCACGGTCGTGATCTTCAAGATGAAGCGGGAGCGCTACGCCTTCGTCACGATCATCCCGACCGTGTGGCTGTGCATCTGCACCCTGACCGCCGGCTGGCAGAAGATCTTCTCGGCCGACCCGAAGATCGGCTTCCTCTCCCATGCCGACCGGTTCTCGGCGGCCATCGCCGAGGGCAAGGTGCTCGGCCCAGCCAAGAACATGGAAGACATGCACAAGATCGTCTTCAACGACCGCATCGATGCCGGCCTCGCCGTGCTCTTCGTCGGCCTCGTCGTGGCGATCGCGGTCTTCGGCATCATGGCCTGCGTCAAGGCCTACCGCGCCGACCGGTGGACGGCGCTCGAAGCCGACGCCAAGCTCGCTCCGGCGGAGTGATCCTGCCATGACCGCGCCGTCTCAGAACTTTCGCGATCGCCTCCGGGCCTTCAACAAATGCGTCTGCGACGGCGCGCGGTTGATGGTCGGCCAGGGCGATTACGGCACCTATGTCGCCCATATCGCGAAGACCCACCCCGACCAGACGCCGATGACCGAGCGCGAATTCTTCCGCAACCGGGAGAATGCCCGCTTCGGCGTCGGCAACAGCTCGGGCTTCCGCTGCTGCTGAGTCATCGGATGACAGGCGGACCGACCGGCCGCCTGTCATCGACCCGCCTACGTGCGGCGACATGATTTTCACGTGAAATTAACGATACGGGCACGGTCGCCCTCGTTGTCCACACCGTTCCCGATGTCTCCCACCCGCCTCGCGGCCCGCTCCTCGCGCCGCGTGAGGATGGGCAAGGGCCGGAACGAGGCCTCGCAGGCGCAGAGGAAAACGGGACGACGCCACGCTCACCTTGACCGCAGCTGAGCGGAACCGGGCCGCCGGATGAGCCGGCACCGGCGGAATGCCGAGAGGATTACAAGCCCAACCCGGTTGCAACGCAAACCGCACCGCTTCTAGTCTCCCTCCCGTTCGGGGGGACTGCGACGATGAATCAATTCGAAGGCGTGCCGAGCCAGGCTCCGGCCCGGACAGGGGTGATTGCGTTCGACCGACGGGCGGCGGGCCTTACCGGCATCGTCATCAAGGGCTTCCTGCTCTCGCTGGTCACCTTCTCGATCTACCGGTTCTGGTACATCTCCAATCTGCGGCGCTTCTTCTGGGGCCGCACCATCGTGGCCGGCAGCCCGGCCGAATATCTCGGCACCGGCAAGGAGCTGTTTCTCGGCTTCGTCGTGGCGCTCGCCATCCTCGTGCCGGTCTACCTCGTCCTGTTCCTTCTTGGCTTCGCGATCCCTGCGCTCGCGCCCTTCGCGGCCCCGATCTCCTTCGTCTTCCTGTTCGTGCTCGGGCAATACGCCCTGTTCCGTGGCAGGCGCTACCGGGCCTCGCGCACCCGCTGGCGCGGCATCCGGCTGGCGCAGGACGGATCGGGCTTCGCCTATGCCGGTCGCGCCAGCCTGTGGTGGCTCGCGACGATCCTCACCCTGGGTCTCGCCTTTCCCTTCATGCGGGCGGCCCTGGAACGTTTCCGCATCGACCATACTCTGATCGGCCAGAGCCGGATGCGCTCCACCGCGACGGGGCGCTCGATCCTTCTGCCCTGGCTGATGTTCTACATCGTCGGCCTGCTGCCGATCATTGCGAGCCTGCTCGCGCTGCTGGCGGCGAGCGGCTTCGACCTGCCGAGCGATCTCTTGATTCAGGATCCGGCGACCGAGAAGAGCAAGCTCATCTTCAATCCGGCCTATGCGGATACGCCCTTGTCCCTTTACGGCGGGCTGGTCTTGGGAGCCGCGAGCGTGTCGATCCCGCTGGCCGTGATCCTGATTCCCTATTACCGCGCCCGCGAGACCCGCGCCTTCCTCAACGCAGCCAGTCTCGGCGCCGCCCGACTCGCCTCCTCGCTCCGGGCGCGCCAGTTCTACTGGCCCTATTTCCTCTACATGCTTGCTCTGATCGGCTTCGTGAGCGCGCTCGGCATCGTCTTCGCCCTCCTCGTTCCGATCCTGGCCGCAGACAATCCGAGCGCGGGCACGCAGGCGGCCGTTCTGGCCGCGAGCGCCCTTCTCTATCTCGGCGCCCTGATCGGCTTCACGGTCATCTACGTGCGCACCGTGACCGTGCGCCTGTGGCACGCGGTGGCGACCACGACACAGATCGAGAATCTGCCGGCCTTGGAGGCCGTGCTCGCCTCGTCCCGGCCGCCGGCCAGTGGCCTGAACGAAGGGCTCGCCGATGCGCTCGATGTCGGCGGCGCCCTCGAGATCGGGTTCTGAAGGCTCGATGGAGGCGTTTTCCACCACCGGCACCTTCTTCGACGGCCTCAGCGCCCGCCCCCGTCCGGTGACCCTGCGGCTGACCTTCCGGCTCGAGATCCTCGGCGAGGGTCTTCGCCGCGACTGGAGCCTACTCGACCTGCGCGCCGCCGACACCGCGCCGCCGCTGTTGCGCATTCTGCAGGCGGAGGGACCGGAGAGTGTCGAGTTCGCCGACGTGGCTTTCGCCGATGCCCTGAAGGCCCGCTGTCCCGACCTCTACCGGGCCGAACGCCAGGGTGGCCTGACGCGCCTCGTGCTGTGGTCGGTCGCGGCGGGTGTCTCCGTCGTGCTGGCGGCGCTCTACGGTGTGCCGGCCGCTTCCGGCGTGATCGCGCCGCTGGTACCTCAGGCCGCCGAGGCGCAGCTCGGGCGCAGTGTGGAGACGCAGATCGTCGATCTCCTCGGCGATCCACCCGCCTGCAACGAGGCTCCGGCGCGCGCCGTGCTCGACCGGCTGACGGCACGGCTCACGGAGGGCATGACCTTGCCGGCGATTCCGCAGGTGAGCGTGCGTCGGCACGCCCTCGCCAACGCGATGGCCCTGCCCGGCGCACGGGTGATCCTGTTGTCCGATATCGTCGCCAAGGCCAGAAACGGTGACGAACTCGCCGGCATCCTCGCCCACGAGTTCGGACATGTCGTCGCCCGCGATCCGATCCGCGCGGTGATCACGGCCGGCGGCACCTCGTTCCTGCTGAGCCTCGTGCTGGGCGACCTGACCGGTTCGACCGTGCTCGTGACGATCGGGCAGGCGGCGATCTCGGCGGGCTATTCCCGCGATGCCGAGCGGGCGGCGGATGCCTTTGCCGTCGCGGCGGTCCAGCGCGCAGGGGGCGACGGCGCGGCCTTGGCCGCGATCCTGGAGCGCATCACCAAGGCGGAAGACGAGAAACCGGGGGCGATCTCGTTCCTGCGCTCACATCCCTTCACGGCGGAGCGTGCGGCACGGATCCGGGCCCTGGCGCGAGACGGGCAGGTCGAGCACAAGCCGGCCGGTGCCGGCATCCTGTCCGAGGCGGAATGGCAGAGCCTGCGCAGCATCTGCCCCGAATCGAAAAAACCGGACGGGGGAAAGAAGACAGCCCCGTCCGAGACCCTGTGAAGCCGGCCCCGGCCCCGTAGCGATGCGACGGAGGACGGCGCCATGCGCCGCCCCCTTTCGGCAGGGTTAGACCGGACGCGGCAGCTTGCAGCTGTCGAGGGCGTTCAGGGCTTTGGCCCGGGCGCTGTCGTTGAAGTAGCCGGTGCTGCGGTAGGAGGCGATCTCGTCCTTGTCGAGGGACGACAGGGTCCGCTCGGCATAGCAGCCACAGGGAGCAGCGAGGGAGGCTTCCTCAACCTTCTGCAGCTTGGCCTGGGTCACGGTGCAGGCGTGGCGCACGCGGCCGGAGAGGTTGTTCTTCGACGCGGTCTTCAGCGCCGGGTCGGGCACATAGCCCTCGAGGGCGCTGTACTGCGCCGGGCGGCCGGCGCTGTTGCAGGCGGCCAGCAGGGAGACGAGGCCGGCCGCGGCGAGCAGGCGGCCGGTGCGCGGGAACGTGAGGCGCATGGAGGCGAGAATCCGAGAGAGACGGGACAACGTCGACGGATTCCGTTCTTCGGGGAGGCGCCCCCGTCCCGCTAGGGCAGGAGAGTCACACTGGCCCGGAATACGCCTTCGGGCGAAGCCCTCGGCGCGGAAGACGGTGCCCCGCCGGCTCTGGAGCCGGCGGGGCGGACGCATCAGGCGGCGATATCGGCGTCGGTGAAGAACTGCGCGATCTCGATCTTGGCGTTGTCGGCGCTGTCGGAGCCGTGGACGGTGTTCTCACCGACCGACTCGGCGAACTGCTTGCGGATGGTGCCCTCGGCGGCCTGGGCCGGATTCGTGGCGCCCATCACCTCACGGTACTTGGCGACGGCGTTCTCGCCCTCCAGCACCTGCACGACCACCGGACCGGAGGTCATGAACTCGACGAGCTCACCGAAGAACGGGCGCTCCTTGTGCACCGCGTAGAAGGTCTCGGCCTGCTCGCGGGTCATGCGGATGCGGCGCTGGCCGACGATGCGCAGGCCGGCGGCCTCGATCACGGCATTGACCGCGCCGGTGAGGTTGCGGCGGGTCGCGTCGGGCTTGAGGATGGAGAAGGTGCGCTCGAGAGCCATGGGTCCGGTCCGGTTCCGTTGGAGAAAGAGGGCGCGCGACGGGCTGGGTGAAGGCCGGCTCGGAAGCTGCCCGGACGGCCGTCGGCGCGCCGGGCTTATAGCGGCGCAGGGGAAGACCCTCAACCGACCCTTGTCGCCGGAACAAGCGGGGCGGCGAGCTCGGCCTTTTTCAGCCTTGCCATGGCTTCCGCGCAACACTGCCGAAAAATCGCCGGATTGCGGGGGCGTACTCGCCGCCGACCGATCCGCCGCTTCCCCGATCCTCTCGGCCGGGGTGGCCGTCCCTCTCCGCAAGCCCAGCCCGTCCGCGGGCTCTCAGCCTTAGGAGCCACTTCATGCGTATCGCCCTCAGCCTCGCCGCCCTTCTGGTTTCGGGCTCCGCCTTCGCGGCGCCCAAGGACCTTTCCGGAACGTGGCTCACCGGGGATGGCCGCGCGAAAATCCGCATCGATCGCTGCGGCCCCGGTGGCAGCAATGCCTGCGGCAAGGTGGTGTGGCTCAAATCCCCGAGCACCGAGACCGGCGCGCCGCGCACGGATCTGAAGAATCCCGATCCCAAGAAGCGGACGCGTCCGATCATCGGGCTCACGCTCCTCGACAACCTGAAGCCCGAGGACGACAGCTTCGCCGGCGAGATCTACAACGCCGACGAGGGCAAGATCTATCAGGTGAGCCTGGAGCGCGAGAGCGACAGCGAGCTGAACGTGCAGGGCTGCATGCTCAAGGTGCTGTGCGGCTCGCAGACCTGGACCCGCGTGCCGGACGTGAACCAGCAGGCCGCAGCCGCGCCGGTCGAAGCTCCGGCCAAACCCGCGAAGGCCGCCGCCAAACCCGCTGCGGCATCGGCCAAGGCGGCCACCGCCGCCCCGGCGGAGTAAGGCGAGACAGAACGCAAAAAGGGCGCGCCGTTGCCGTGCGCGCCCTGAAGTCTGTGCCTAACCTGATGGGGGTCGAGGCGCAGCCGAAATAATGCTCCGCTTCCGCCCGGCAAGGGGCATCGCCGAGCTTTCCGCCGCCTCTCCCCCTCCGCGGCCGTCATCGTCCTGTCGGACAATTCGGCTCTGCCTTCCGTGGCGTCCATGCAACCGTTGCGAAGCCTTCGCGCCTCGTGACGGCGAGGATGCATTGCAGCGGCGACGGCATCTGCTAGGCCGCACGGAAGTGACGGCAGGGGGCTGGCGGAGTGCGGATCGGGCAAGCGGGACAATTCCGGCATCGGTGGATCGTGGGATCGGGCCTGACGGCGGCGTTGAGTCTCTATGCGGGGACCGTTGCCGCCGCCGATCCGGCGGGGGGCTTCCGGCCCGGCTTCATCGATTGGTCGGGCTTCTATGCCGGCGTGCAGGGAAGCGCGGGCGCCTCCTTCGGCAATTACGATTTCGGCCCCACCACGATCGGCCCGCGCCGGGTTCCGTCCATCCGCACCGGAGACGCCACCGGCGGCCGCGATCTCGGCCGGGATGCGACCACCGTGGTCGGCGGCGCCTTCGCCGGCTGGAACTGGCAGACCGGCCCCTTCGTGTACGGCCTGGAGGCCGATCTCGCAGGGTCCAATCTCAAGCGCGGCGTGCGCTCGGATGTGCAGGGCTTCGGCTACGAGGCGATCGATCCGCCCTTCGCCCTGATCCGCGAGAAGACGGACCTGTTCGGCAGCGCCCGCGCCCGGCTCGGCTACGCCTTCGGCAACAACCTGATCTACGCGACCCTCGGCCTCAGCGGCGCCAATGGCCGTGTGCTCGCGACCTATCCGGACCTCGCCGGCGGCGCGACGGCGACGGCCGCCCGCGACGTGTCCTATCTCGGCTTCACCCTCGGGGCGGGCGTTCAGTTCGCGGTCGATCCGCACCTCTCCCTCGGCCTCGACTACCGCTACAGCGACCTCGGCGAGAGTCGCCGCTTCGGGCTCGGCCCCCTGCCGGGGCTCGAGGGCGGGCCGGTGACGACCCGCACCGGATTCGTCTCCAACCAGATGATGGCCCGGCTGATCTGGCACCCGGAGGCGTTGGCTCTGGTGCCGGAGGAGGACGCCGAGGCACCGAAGGATGCCCGCTTCTCGTTCCACGGCCAGACCACCTTCGTGAACCAGGGTGTCACAGGCTTCCGCTCGCCCTATCGCGGACCTCAGAGCCTCGTGCCGGACCAAGCACAGGCGACGACGACGGCGACGCTCTTCCTCGGCCTCAAGCTCTTCGAAGGCACCGAGATCTACTACAACCCGGAATTCAGCCAGGGCTTCGGCCTGTCGCGGACCCTGGGCATCGCCGGCTTCGTCAACGGCGAGGCGCAGAAGGCCGGAGCCCCCTTCCCGAAGCTGCGTTCCAACCGCTACTTCGTGCGCCAGACTTTCGGTCTCGGCGGCGAGACCGAGGAGGTGCCCGACGGGCCGAACTCCATCGCCGGGACGCGCGACGTGGAGCGCATCACGGTGGTCGCGGGCAAGTTCGCCCTGGGCGACTACTTCGACGGCAACATCTACGCCCACGACCCGCGGGTCGATTTCATGAACTGGGGCGTCTGGGCCTCCGGTGCCTACGACTTCCCGGCCAACCTGCCCGGCTTCACGCAGGGCGTGATGGTCGAGTACAATCGCGCCGAATTCGCGGTCCGCGCCGCCTACACCCAGGTGCCGAAGGAGCCTTCCTCCGACGTGCTCGATCCCCGGGTGTTCGAGCGGGCCGGTGCGACGGTCGAGTTCGAGGAGCGCCATACGCTGCCGGGGCTCGACCAGCCGGGCAAGCTGCGCCTCGGCCTGTTCTCGAATGTCGGCAACACCGCCGATTTCCGCCAAGTCGTGGCGCTGACGCAAGCCGGCGCCTTCCCCGACATCGACAGCGCGGTCCTGGCGACCCGGGCGCCCCGACGCAAGAGCGGCGCCTATCTCAACCTGGAACAGGCGCTCACCGCCGATCTCGGCCTGTTCGCCCGGGCAAGCGTCAATGACGGGCGCAATCAGAGCCTGTCCTTCACCGATATCGACGGGTCGATCTCGGGCGGTTTGTCGCTCAAGGGAACGGCCTGGGGCCGCCCGCAGGATACGGTCGGCATCGGCGCCTCCGCCAACCGGATCTCACCCTCCCACCGGGCCTATTTCGACAATGGCGGCCTCGGGCTGCTCATTGGCGACGGGCGCCTGACCTATGCACCGGAACGGGCGGTCGAGGTCTATTACGCGCTGAACCTGACGAAGGCGGTGACGGTGTCCTTCGATTATCAGCACGTCGAGAATCCGGGCTACAACCGTGATCGTGGTCCGGCGGATTTCCTCGGCACCCGGCTGCACACGGATTTCTGAGCCTCTTGCCAGACCGGCAGAGGCTTCCGAACACGCCGCCTCGCTATCGCCAAGGCGGCGCTTCCCGTTCCTCTTACCGCGTCACGTAGACCTGCGTGCCGACGGAGACGCGCTCGATCAGATCCGTGATGTCTTGGTTGTACATGCGGATGCAGCCATACGAGGCGTAGGTGCCGATCGAACTCGGCCGGTTGGTGCCGTGGATGGCGTATTCGCCGCCGCGCAGGGTCATCGCGGCGGCCCCCATCGGGTTGCTCGGCGAGCCACCGCGAATGAGATTCGGCAGTCGCGGATTGTCGCGCTTCACCTCCCGGGGCGGCGACCAATCGGGCTGGTAATACTTGCCATCGATTTCAGTGGCGCCGCTCCACTGCTTGCCCGGCTTGCCGACGGCCACGGGATAGCGGATCGCCGTGCCGTCGCCGTTGACGAGGTAGAGCCGGCGCTCGCTCGTGCTCACCACGATGGAGCCCGGCGCAACCCCTTGCGCAATCCCTTGCGCGAACGGGACGATTTCTCGTGCCTGCGCAGACCCGAGCGCGCACAGCAATCCCACGAACGCGCCCGCGAGACGCGCCCTGTACTGGCCTGTTCCGAACATCGAAGATCGCCTTTCCAAGCTGGAGCGTAACTGGCGAAGACGATCCAACGTTCCAGCTTGCGACTCTGCTTTACGCGGGACGAAATCCGCGGGTCATGCACGCTCTCTTCGCGGCACGGCGAATCCTGCGCTCAAAGGTTCGGACGAATTTTAGGTAAAATCAGATCAGCGCTCGTGCAGCTGCGCGGCGTCCGGGCGGCGGGCCTGCCAGCCGTGGCGGACGAGTTCCGGGTCGGCATGCTCCTCGACCGGCAGGCCGACGCAGAGATAGGCGACCAGATCCCAACTCTCCGGCACGTCGAGGGCCCTGGCGACGATACCGGGCTCGAGGATCGAGACCCAGCCGACACCGAGGCCGTGGGCCCGGGCCGCCAGCCAGAAGGCGTGGATACAGGCCGCCACCGAGTAGCGCAGCATTTCCGGCATGGTCGCCCGCCCGAGACCGTGGCCGGCCTGTGTGCCGGAATCGCAGAACACGGCGAGATGGACCGGCGCCTCACGAAGCCCCGCCAGCTTCAGGCGGGCGTAGAGGTTCCGCCGCTCGTTGCTGTAGCTCTCGCACGCGGCGGCGTTGCAGCGCTCGAAGCTCTCGATCACCTTGGCCCGCCGCCCCACATCGGCCACCCGCACGAAGCGCCAGGGCTGGCTGTTGCCGACGGAGGGGGCCAGCGCCGCCAGATCGAGGCAGGTGCGCAGGGTCGCCTCGTCGACCGGATCGGCACGGAAGCGCCGCACGTCCCGGCGCCATGCCAGCAGGGTCGCGAGTTGCGCACGGAAGGCGTCATCGAAGGCCGGCGGGCTTCCGCAGGCAGGTGGGACCGGTTCGGACATCCCGCCGCTTGTCGCCCCGGCGAGCCCGCCTGCCAAGCGGGCGGAAGCCCCGCAGGAGGCCGCGGCATGAAAAAAGGGCGGCGCTCCGAAGAGGCCGCCTGAAGTCCTTGGGTCTCGAAACCTCCGGATGTCGGTTCGACCGGGTCCGTGGCACCGCCCGAGGGCTGGGGAGCTCGGGTTTCGGGCGCCGCCGCGGCGGGCAGAACCGACGAGGTTTCAAGTCACAGTGAAAGCGTTTCGCGGTGTCCTTGGCAAGGCAGGATCGCGGCGAGACCATGTTCTTTGCCACCTCATCGTGCGGCGACGCACATGAGATTGGAGGGTTCCCGCAGATCCGGACTGCGCTGCATGGCCGGCGAAGCACCTTGCGGGCGCCGGATGCGAAGGCCATCATCTCTCCTCAGGCCGCGATCCGACGGCGCCGATAAGGGAGCGACGATGAGCGAGGGGCAGAGCGTCGATCACCGCTCGAGCGAGCGGGACAATCAAGCGACCCCGCAGGTCATCCCCTTCCCGTCCCCGACAACGCCGCAAGTCGCCTTCCAGCGCGACGAGTTGCGGACCATCTTCAATCTCTACGGCCGGCGCGTCGCCGAAGGCGAGTGGCGCGATTACGCCCTCGATTTCCGCCGGGACAAGGCGGTGTTCTCGATCTACCGCCGCACCTCCGAGATGCCGCTCTACCGGATCGAGAAGGATCCGAAGCTCGCCCGCCGCCAGGGCGCCTATGCGGTGATCGCGGCGAGCGGGCTGGTGATGAAGCGCGGCAACGACCTCGCCCGCGTCATCGGCGTGCTGGAGGGGCCGCTGCGGGCGGTGTGAAGCGGCCTCAGCCCCGCAGCCGGGCGGCCGCTTCCGCCAATCGCCGGATTACCGCCGGATCGGGCTTGCCCGCCGGCACCACCCAGCTGCCGCCGACGCAGAGCACGGACGGATGGGCGAGCCACTCCCCGGCGCTCGTCTCGGTGATGCCGCCGGTGGGACAGAACCGCACCTGCCCGAAGGGTGCGGCCAGGGCCTTCAGCGCCTTCAGACCACCCGCCGCTTCCGCCGGGAAGAACTTGAAGCGGTCGAGACCGTGGTCCAGGCCGCGCATGATGTCGGCGGCGGTCGCCACACCCGGCAGGTAGGGCACCCCCGAAGCGAGGGCGGCCTCCGTCAACGGGGCGGTGAGACCGGGGCTGACGATGAACTTCGCCCCCGCGCCGACGGCCGCGTCGAGATCCCGCGCGTTCAGCACCGTGCCGGCGCCGACCACAGCCCCCTCGACGCTCGCCATCGCCCGGATCACATCGAGGGCGGCCGGCGTGCGCAGGGTGACTTCGAGGGCCGTCAGCCCTCCCCCGACCAGAGCCTCGGCGATGCCCACCGCGTCGGCGGCATCCTCCACCACCAGAACCGGGATGACGGGAACGGAGCGCATCAGCGTGTCGATGGTGCTCATGGGGTTTCTCCACTCTCCGTGCTGTGTGTTCGGGTGTTGAGGATGCACTCCCCGCCGATGCGGGGAGTCGGCCGAAGCGATCCAGCGCCGCCCTCTCCGGAAGAGGCCGTGCCGTCTGGATTGCTTCGCTCATGCTCGCAAGGACGGTGTGGCGGTCAAAGCCCCGCCGCCGCCAGCATCGCCGAGCCGCCGCGCTCGGCATCGTCGGCGCCGTGGCGCATGAAGGCGAACAGCTCGCGGCCGGTGCCGAGGCCGGGCGGAGGCTGCACCGCATCCGCG
>NZ_NKUI01000091.1 GCF_014845115.1 Methylorubrum zatmanii
GCCCGCGGCCGGCCGCGGGCGAACAGGTAGCGGCGGGTAAAGTCCTGGGCGAGATGGGCGGCGCAGGCCGCTCCCGTCGAGAGTCCGAGCGTCGGATCCCCGAAGGTCAGGGCCAGGCCCGTCCCGACGGCGGCGGCGGCGAGGGCGACGAAGCCGGCCTCGTGAACGAGGACGATGCCGTAATAGGCATGCCCCGCCTCGCCCCGCAAACCCGGACCGATGCTGGCCATCGGGCAGACGACGAGGCCGAGCTGCAGGCTCACGGTGAGCAGCACCGCGATCCAGGCGGTCGAGAACAGGCCGAAGGCTTCGAGGCCGAGGGCGTGGGCCAGCACGATGGTGGTGGCGAAGTTGCACGCGCTCACCAGCGCCTGATCGGCCAGCGACAGCACCGGGCCGGCGCCGCCCCGCACCAGGGCGGAGCGGCCGGCTCCGGCCAGGGCACGGAGATCCCCCCGGAGGTCGCGTGGCAAGGCGGGCATGGGCATCCGGTGGATGGGGAGAAGCCCGGCGACCCTAGACGAGACCGGGAGGCGCACCACGCGGACATCGGGAGGGGCTCCGGCGTTTCGCCGGTCGTTCGAGGTACATCCGAAGTACGGGCTGCCGCGCCCCGGATGATCCGGCGGCCTCGATTGTCAGGAATTGCCGCGCCCGCAAGACTTCCGGCCGATCCGGCGCTCCCCGCGAGAGCCTCCCCGGCCGCACGAGGGTCGGGAAGAGGGTGCGAGGGGTTCGAGCCGGCCAGCGGGCGAGCGAGAACCGATGGGAATGACGACGACCGTCCGCGCCCTGCCGCGGGAGAGCCGGCTCGCCGACCTGTTCCTGGCGGCGGTCGGGCTCGTCTTCGCCGGCTACATGATCTTCGGCAAGACCTTCGCCTATCTCGGGCTGCCGCCGCTCTACGCGGGCGAGTTGCTGTTCCTGCTCGGGCTGCTGGCCGTGGCGGCCGGCACGTCGCGTCTGCGCCTCGGGGCGACGCTCGCAACCGCTCCGGCGCTCTGCGTCGCCGCGCTGATGGGCTGGGTGCTGCTGCGGACGCTGGCGGGCCTGCGCGAGTACAAGGTCGATGCCCTGCGGGACGGCGCGGTCGCCCTCTACGGTGCCTACGCCTTCGTCATGATCGCCCTGCTCCTCGACGATCCCCGGCGGCTCGCCACCCTGCTGCGGATCTTCCGCTGGCTCGCCCGCGTCGTGCTTCCGCTGGCCATCATCGCCTTCATCCTCGGCGACGTCCCGTTCTTCGCGAGCCGGGCGGGCGAGCTCTCGGCCCATCTCACCGGCGCCGTCGTCCTGGCCCTGGTCGGCCTCGTGCGGGTCGGGCCGGGCTGGATCGCCTTCACCGCCCTCGGCGCCCTGCTCGCCGCCATCCAGAACCGGGGTTCCATGCTGGCGATCCTGGTGCCGGTCGGCTTCGCCCTCGTCGCGGTCGGGCAATGGAAGCGGCTGGCCGCGATCCTCGTCCTCGGCGCCGGCATCCTCGGCGGGGCCGCCGCCCTCAACCTCGAGGTCACCCCGCCGGGCAGCGACCGGCCGGTCAGCGCGGCGGCCATGGTGAACAACCTGACCAGCATCGTCGCGCCGAGCACGGCCAACAACCTCGACGACACCAAGCAATGGCGGCTGCGCTGGTGGCGCACCATCGTCGGCTACACCGTGGACGGCCCCTATTTCTGGACCGGCAAGGGATTCGGCCCGAACCTCGCCGAGACCGACGGCTTCGTGGTCGGCCTGGAAGGCGGCGGGCCGACCCTGCGCAGCCCCCACAGCATCCACATGACCTATCTCGCCCGCGCCGGTGTGCCTGGCTTGGCCCTGTGGATCCTCACCTGCGCGGTCTGGATGGGGGCGATGGCCTCCGCCTTCTGGCGGGCGCGGCGGCGCGGTGAGCCGGAATGGTCGGGCTTCTTCCTGTTCCTGATCTGCTACGTCGCCTCGATCGTGATCGATGCGAGCTTCGACGTCGCCCTGGAGGGTCCGATGCTGGCGGTGCCGTTCTGGACGCTGATCGGCATCGGCATCGGCGCGGCGATGATCTTCGCGGCGCGCCCCGGCCTCTCCTCCGCTCCTGCGCCGAAGCCGCGGACGCGGCGCGGATGGGGGGCTGGCGCCCTCCTCCTGGCGGCCCTGCCCATGGGGCCGATTCCCGGCGCCTTCCCCGCCCGCGCCGAGGAGGGGCGCCGCGCCCTTTCCAATCCCTCCGGTCCCTGCCTCGTCCTGCGCGACATCGCCGACCGGACGATCGAGAATCTCGATCTCGGGCCCTGCGGCGCCGAGGGTCTGCGGATCGAGCGCGCCCGCAATGTCACGATCCGCAACCTGACCGTCCGCGATACCGGCAATGTCGGCATCTATGTCGAGAGCGGCGAGGGGATCACCATCGAGGAGAACCGGATCGAGAACGCGCTGTCGGGGATCCGTGCCCTGTCCTCCACCGGGGTCACCGTTCGCTGCAACAGCGTGCGCAACGTGCGCGGGCCGGTCCCCGCCGGGCAATTCGTGCAGTTCGACAAGGTGACGGGCGCCGGCAACGGCATCGCCTGCAATATCGGCGAGAACGAGCCCGGCCACGGCGTCCCGGAGGATGCCATCAGCCTGTACCGCTCCCAGGGGGAGCCGGCCTCGCCGATCCTGGTCAGCCGCAACCGGCTCGTCGGCGGCGGCCCGAGCCAGTCCGGCGGCGGGATCATGCTCGGTGATGCCGGCGGCTCCTATCTCGAAGCCCGCGACAATCTCCTGATCGATCCCGGCCAGTACGGGATCGCGGTGGCGAGCGGCGACCATATGACGATTGCCGACAACGTCGTGATCGCCCGCCCACAACCCTTCACCAATGTCGGCATCTCGGTCTGGAACCAGTACCCGGAGCCCTGCCACACGGTGACGGTGAGCCGGAACATCGTCGATTGGCGCGCCCGCACCGGACGGGCGAATCCCTGGTGGGACGGGAAGAACTGCCCCGGCACGCTGTGGTCCCTGAATCGCACCCTTCCCCTCGATCCCGCGCGCGAGACGGCGGTGCAGCCGTCCTGCGCCTGCCGGAGCGCGGGGCGCACGGGCGCCACCGAGACCCCCAGGATCGACATCCCGAAGACCGGAGGCCCGAAGGCCGGAGCCCCGAAGGAAGCCGCGCGGTGAACCGGCCGGCGGCGCCTGCCATGGCGCTGCCGACAAGACCATGACGCTCCTCATGCTGAGGAGCTGCGCAGCAGCCTCGAAGCACCCCGCGACGCTTCTCCGACCGGATGGGTGTCATGGGATCGACCGTTCCAGGGTGCTTCGAGGCTCGCTTCGCGAGCGCCTCAGCATGAGGACGGTGAGATTGGGCCTAGCCAGTGAGCCCGAACAGGCTCTCAGCCTCGCGAGGACGTCGGGCGAGGCCGAGGTCGTCGAGGGGCCATGGAAGAGGCGAAACCGCGGCCGGCGGTGGACCGCATCACAAAGAGTTACACCTCTTGAGATCCTCGCCCCTTGGGTAGTGCTGGTTGTTGCCCCGGCGCGCCCGTGAAATGGTCGCGGACGCGTCCCGGCGGATGCCGACGCAGACAATCCCGCCCCGCGTCACGCCCATCGGAGCCTCCGCACCGACCGCTCGATGAGCGCCTCGCGACCCCACGAAACGAGAGGTGTCGCCATGGATCACGATACGCTGCGTCGGACCACCGCCGAGTTCTTCGGCACCTTCTGGTTGACCTTCGGCGGCTGCGGCGCCGCCGTGCTCTCCGCCGCCTTTCCGGAACTCGGGATCGGCTTCCTGGGGGTGGCCTTCGCCTTCGGCTTCACCGTGCTCACCATGGCCTATGCCGTCGGCCACATCTCCGGCGGCCACTTCAATCCGGCGGTCACGCTGGGCTTGTGGTCGGCCCGGCGCTGCGCCAACCGGCACGTGCTGCCCTACATCGTTGCCCAGGTGATCGGCGCAATCGTGGCGGCCTTCGCCCTCTACACCATCGCGTCCGGCAAGGCCGGCTGGGTTCCGAACGGCTTCGCCTCGAACGGCTACGGCGCGCTCAGCCCCGGCAAGTACGGCCTCGCGGCCTGCCTGCTCACCGAGGTGCTGACGACCTTCATCTTCCTGTTCATCATCGTCGGCACGACCTCGAAGGGGGCCGCGACCGGCTTTGCCGGCATTCCCATCGGGCTCGCCCTGGTGCTGATCCACCTGATCTCGATCCCGGTGACCAACACCTCGGTCAACCCGGCCCGCAGCACCGGCCCGGCCCTGTTCGCCGGCGGAGAATACGTTGCCCAACTCTGGATGTTCTGGCTCGCCCCCATCGTCGGCGCGATCGCGGCCGGGGCGATGGCACGCTGGCTCTACGAGCCCGCGGATGTGGTCGATACCACCATCGTCGAGCGCCGCGCCGAGGTGTGAGCGCCGGCGCCCGGTGTCGCTACGGCTCCGGCGGCGCCTTCGGATTCTGTTCGGTGCGGTCGCGGTGGGCGGCGGCGCGGGCGAGCAGCAGCATCGTCACCGGCGTGGTGACGGTGATGAACAGGCCGATCAGCGTGTCGCGCAGGACGAGATGGCCCTCCACCAGCGACAGCAGCAGCATCGAGCCGGCAAGGATCAGGGCGGCGCCGAGGGTGGCCCCGAGCGTCGGGGCGTGGACGCGCTCGTAGAAGGTCTTCAGGCGGATGAGCCCAAGGGCCCCGGTCAGCGCGAAGCCGGCGCCGGTCAGCGCCAGCACGACCACGATCCAGGCGGCCCAGGCGGGCAGGTCGGGGCCGGTCACTGGATCACCTCGCCCTGCATCAGGAACTTGGCGAGCGCCACGGTGGCGGTGAAGCCGATCATGCCGAGGATCAGCGCGGCCTCGAAATAGAGCCCGCTGCCGGTGCGCATGCCGTGGACCACGATGGTCAGCATGCCGTTGAGGTAGAGCGTGTCGAGCCCGAGGATGCGGTCCTGGGCGCGGGGGCCGCGCAGCATCCGCCACGCCGCCAGCGCCATCGCCAGCACCAGCATGCCTTGCGCGAGGCCGAGGCCCCAATCGAGGACGGTGGCGGCACTCATGGGAAGATCTCCATCAGCGGGCGCTCGTAGCGGTCCTTGACCCGGCGGACCCATTCCTCCCCGTCCGTATAGTCGAGGACATGCATGAGCAGACGTCCGGTATGGGAATCGTATTGCACCCAGAGGGTGCCGGGCGTGGCCGTGAGGATGATCGACAGCACCGACAGCCCGAACGGCGCGCGCATGTCGAGGGGAATCGAGATGAAGCCCGTCCGCCGCTCGCCGCGGCGCAGTCCGAGGATGATTTTGGCGACGTCGATGTTGGACCGCAGCATGTCGTAGAGGACGGTGGCCGTGAGCCGGGCGATCGTTCCGGGCCGGCGCACCCGCACCGGGCGGGGACGCAGCGCCAGCATCACCGCCGGCACGACCAGCCCGACGAGAAGCGCGAGCAGCACGCTGCCCGGCGTCGGCGGCGCGTTGAGCAGCAGCCAGGTCAGGACGAGGGCCGCCGAGAGCAGCGGATAGGGCAGGATCCGGCTCATGAGCCCGCTCCCGGCGCGGCGGCGCCGTCGAGGACGGCGCGGACATAGTCGTGCGGTTGGGACAGCCAGCGCACCGTCGCCTCGGCGTAGGACAAGGCAGGCCCGCCCCAGACGGCAAGCGCGATGCAGGCCGACAGCAGGATGGCCAGCGCGGCGAATTCGGGCGCGCGCAGCACCGGCGGCGGGTCGTCGTGGGGCACCCACAGGCTGAAGATGCCGAGCCGCACCAGGGGGATCAGCGTGAAGAGGCTGGACAGCGTCAGGGCGGCGATCAGCCCCCAGGCCGAGGCGGTCATCGCCCCGCTGGCGAGGCCCGTGAACATCGCCAGCTTGCCGACGAAACCCGAGAGCGGCGGGATGCCGGCGAGCATCAGCGTGCAGAGCAGGAAGCCGCCGCCGATGATCGCCACCGCCGCCGGGATCGCCCGGCCGATCTCGGTCGAGTCGGCATCGTCGAACGGGTCGCTGTATTCGTCGGCGAAGACCGGCTGCGCCGCATCCGCCGGGTCGCGGCCCCGCTGCAGGATCTCGGCCAGCAGGAACAGGGCGGCGGCGGCGAAGGTCGAGCCGAGCAGGTAGTAGAGCGCCCCCGACAGCGCGCCCTGGTTGCCGGTGCCGAGCGCCGCCAGCACGGTGCCCGAGGAGATCATCACCCCGTAGCCCGCCGCCCGCGTCAGCTCCCGCGCCGCCAGGATGCCGAGGGTGCCGAAGGCGATGGTCGCGAGCCCCGTGGCGAGGATCCAGCTCTGGCCAAAGCCCTGCGCGCTGCCGGCCCCGAACAGGAGCAGGCTCAGGCGCAGGACCACGTAGATGCCGACCTTGCTGAGGATCGCCAGGATCGCCGCCGCCGGGGCGCTGGCGGCGGAATAGGTGGTCGGCAGCCAGAAGCCGAGGGGCCAGGCGCTGCACTTGATCAGGAAGGCGATGCCGAGCACGGCGCAGCCGGCCTCGAACAGGGCGATCTCCGCCGGCGGGCTCGCGAGGCGCCGGGCGAGGTCGGCCATGTTGAGGGTGCCCATGGTGCCGTAGATCAGGCTGACGCCGACGAGGAAGAACAGGGAGGCGACGAGGTTGACGGCGATGTAGCCGAGCCCCGCCCGGATCCGCGTCTCACCCGAGCCGTGCAGCACCAGCCCATAGGAGGCGGCGAGCATCACCTCGAAGAACACGAACAGGTTGAACACGTCGCCGGTGAGGAAGGCGCCGTTGACGCCCATCAGCAGCAGCAGGAACAGGCCGTGGAAGCGCGGCCCCGCCTGGCCCCAGCGGGCGAAGGAGAAAACGAGGGCGGCGAGTCCCAGGGTTCCGGCGAGCGCCAGCATCAGCGCCGAGAGCCGGTCGGCCACCAGCACGATGCCGTAGGGCGCGGCCCAGTTGCCGAGGCGGTACACCTCCGGCGCCTCGCCGACCCGCCCGAGCAGGAGGATGGCGACGGCGAGCATCACCAGCACCGTGACCAGGCTGACCGCCGCCTTCAGGGTCCGCCGCCGCTCGTCCATCAGGAACATCGCCCCGGCGGCGGCGATCGGCAGGACGATGGGCAGGACGACGAGGTGATCCGGCCAGGAACTCGTGACGGTGGCGCTCATGACGGGCGCGTTCATGGATGCGGGTTCTCGGGGGTTGGCTCGGCGTGGTGGGGTTCGCGGCCATCGACATGGTCGTTGCCGGTGACGCCGCGGGCCGCGAGCAGCACGACGAGGAACAGGGCGGTGAGGGCGAAGCCGATCACCAGGGCGGTGAGCACAAGCGCCTGCGGCACCGGATCGTCGACCGAGACGACCTCGGCGCCCTTCCCCAGCACCGGCGGCGCGCCGACGGTCAGCCGGCCCATGGAGAAGATGAACAGGTTCACGGCGTAGCTCAGCAGCGACAGGCCGAGCACCACCTGGAAGGTGCGGGGGCGCAGCATCAGCCAGACGCCCGAGGCGGCGAACACGCCGATGCCGGCAGCGAGCACGATCTCCATTACGCCGCCTCCTCCCCGGTCCGCTCGGCCTCGGCCTCGGCGCTGCGGGTGCGGCGCAGGGATTGGTGCGCCAGCGCCACCAGCATCAGCGCGCTCGCGCCCACCACCAGGACCATGATCCCGAGATCGAACACCAGGGCGCTCGCCGCCGGCACCTTCCCGATCAGGGGCAGCTCCCAATAGGCGAAATAGGCGGTGAGGAACGGGCGCCCGAACGCCCAGGAGGCCGCGCCGGCCAGGACCGCGATCAGCAGGCCGAGGCCGATCCAGCTGATCGGCTGGATGCGCAGCCGCTCCTCCACCCAGCGGGCGCCGCAGGCCATGTATTGCAGGATGAAGGCGATGGTGAGCGCGATGCCCGCCGCGAATCCGCCGCCGGGCAGGTCGTGCCCGCGCAGGAACAGGTGCAGCGACAGCAGGACGATGAAGGGGAACAGCCACGTCATCACCACCCGCGGCACCAGCAGGGCGTCGGCGGCGGTGTCGCCGGGCTTGCGGCCCTCGCGGGCGCGGTCATAGGCGTCGTGGTGGTGCTGCTGCTTCGGCCGCTCCAGGCTGTCCGGTGCCGGGCGGAAGCGGCGCAGCAGCGCGAACACCGTCAGGCCGACGACGCCGAGCACGGAGATCTCGCCGAGGGTGTCGAAGGCGCGGAAATCCACCAGCAGCACGTTGACGACGTTGCGCCCGCCCGCCTGCGGATAGGCCTCCTCCACGAACCAGCGGGCGATGCCGTCGCTCGCCGGCCGGGTCATGACCGCGTAGGCAAAGCCGGCGAGCCCGAGGCCCGCGAAGGAGGCGATGCAGAAATCGATGATCCGGCGGCGGCGCGCCCGGGCCTTCTCGGAGGCGGGCGCGGGGATCGCCTCGTCCCGCTTCGGCAGCCAGCGCAGGCCGAGGAGCAGCAGTACGGTGGTGACGATCTCCACCAGGATCTGTGTCACCGCGAGGTCGGGCGCCGAGAGCCACAGGAAGGTCAGGCTGCTGACGAGGCCCGCCCCGCCGGCGAAGATCACCGCCGACAGGCGGTGGTATTTGGCCCGCTCCGCCGCCCCGACGGCGCAGGCCGCGCCGACCAGCCACATCAGCGCGAAGGCCGGATCGAAGGCCGTGAGCCGGCCCGGCGCGAACAGGTCGAGCCCGCGGGCCACGCCCGCCGCGAGGGCCGAGAGCAGGGCGGCGAGGAACAGGATGCGCAGCTGCGGCTGGAGCCGCTCGGCCCCGAACCACAGTTCCAGCGCGCGGGCGCCCTTGGTCAGGCCGGTCATCGACCGTTCGAACAGCCAGCCCCCGTCGAGCCGGTCCATCAGCCAGGGGCCGCCCCGGGGGTTGGTGTTGATGCGCCGCCCGAACAGGACGTAGAGCGCGATACCGCCGCCCATTGCGACGACGCTCATCGCCAGCGGCGCGTTGAAGCCGTGCCAGATCGCGAGACTGTAGGGCGGGGTCGCGTCGCCGAGCACCGCCCGCACGGCCCGCCCGAGGGCCGGACCGATGGTCAGGTTCGGCACGAGGCCGATGGCGATGCAGGTCAGGACCAGCATCTCGATCGGGATGCGCATCCAGCGCACCGGCTCGTGCGGCTCCTCCGGCAGGTCGTGCGGGGGGCGCCCGAAGAAGGTCTGCCGGATGAAGCGCAGGGAGTAGAGCATGGTGAAGGCGCTCGCGAGCGTCGCCAGCACCGGCAGGGCGAGGTGGATCGGGTGGTCGCCCATGTTGTCGACCGCCTCCGACAGGAACATCTCCTTCGACAGGAAGCCGTTGAGGAGCGGCACCCCGGCCATCGCCGCCGCCGCGACCATCGCCAGGGTCGCGGTGTAGGGCATGGCCCGCCACAGGCCCGAGAGACGGCGCATGTCGCGGGTGCCGGTCTCGTGGTCGATGATGCCGACCGCCATGAACAGCGAGGCCTTGAAGGTCGCGTGGTTCACGGTGTGGAAGATCGCGGCGACCACGGCCAGGGGGGAGTCGAGCCCGAGCAGCAGGGTGATCAGCCCGAGATGGCTGATGGTGGAATAGGCGAGCAGACCCTTGAGATCGTGCTGGAAGATCGCGCTCCACGAGCCGATCAGCATGGTCGCCATGCCGATGGTGCCGACGATCCAGTACCAGGCATCGGTGCCCGCGAGCACCGGCCAGAGGCGGATCATCAGGAAGATGCCGGCCTTCACCATCGTGGCCGAATGCAGATAGGCGCTGATCGGCGTCGGCGCCGCCATCGCCCGGGGAAGCCAGATGTGGAACGGGAACTGCGCCGACTTGGTCAGCGCGCCCGCGAGCACCAGCACCAGCGCCGGAAGGTAGAGCGAGCTGTTGCGGATCGTGTCGCCGGAGGCCAGCACCGTTTCGAGATCGTAGCTGCCGACGATGCGTCCGATCAGGATGGTGCCGACCAGCAGGCAGAGGCCGCCGGCGGCGGTGATCGTCAGCGACATGCGCGCGCCGTCGCGGGCGGCGGCGTTGTCGTACCAATAGCCGATCAACAGGAACGAGACGATGCTGGTCAATTCCCAGAACAGGACCAGCTGGATCAGGTTACCCGAGAGGATGATCCCGAGCATCGCTCCGACGAAGGCGAGGAAATAGGCGAAGAGCCGCGGCACCGGATCGGCGGGCGACATGTAATAGCGCGCGTAGAGCACCACGAGCGCGCCGATGGCGAGCACCAGCACCGAGAACAACCAAGCCAGCCCGTCGAGCCGCAGCACGAAGCGGACGCCGAGGCTCGGCAGCCAATCGATGGCGTGGACGACGCTGCTCCCCCCGGCGAGTTGCGGCGTGAGGGCGAGGATGCAGCCCAGGCTCGTCAGCGTGACGAGCCCGGCCAGGGCGGCGGCGACATTGCGCGCGCGGCTCGGCAAGGCGCCCGCGAGCACGGAACCGAGGAAGGGCAGGATCGCGGCGGCGGCGAGAAGCGTGTTCGACGACATCAACCCGGGCGAGGTGCAGGCTCGGGAGCGGCCTGAAGGATGAATGGTGTGGCGGCTGCGAGCGAAGCCGGCCACCTGCCGGGCGCGGCGCTCACATCGTCCATGTAGGGCATGGCCCAGGATTCGGCTGCAAGGAAAAGGGGAAATGGCCCTGCGGCTCGCGCCGGGTGAGAAACCGCACCTTCCTCCGCCAGCTTCCGTAGGCTTCGCCCGCGCTCACGGCGGGCCGGTTCCCGCCTCGCTGCGCGGTGCCTGTTCGGCACCCCGTGCGGTCTGCGAGAGTGTTTACCTTCGCCAGTCCCGAAATCTTCATGCGCCGCGGTCAAAGTGTCCGCGAACGGGGCATTGCTCTCGTTTTGGAACGGGTTTTCCAAGGCACGCACCTTGCTGAACCAGGGAACGTTCGATCCTCAGCCGAGGCGATCGGGCCATCTGCACGGAAATTCTCCGGTGTGGAGGCCAGGAGGGTTCGGCTGTGACGCAAAAACAGGATGAAGACCATATCGGCGTCGGCCGTCACTGAATTCAAGCAGCCATGATCTTCAGCTGACCGGTCGCGCCGCTTTTCGCGGAGGCCCGGTGCCGGTCTGATCGTCAGGATACTCCGTCGAAGACCCATCCGAATGCGGGACCATGTTATGGACGCGAAGTCAGCCCCCACCGTCGTTATCATCGGTCTCGGCTATGTCGGCCTGACCCTCTCCGTCGCCCTCGCGCGCCGTGGCGTCCAGGTCTACGGCATCGAGAAGCGGCCCGAGGTGGTCGAGAAGACCAATGCCGGCATCCCGCATTTTGCCGAGATCGGGCTTCAGGCCGCCCTGGCCGACGTGGTGAAGAAGGGGCGCTTCGTCGCCAGCACCACGACCAGGGACGTGCCCACGGCGTCGTACTACATCATCACCGTCGGCACGCCGCTATTCCCCCAATCCTACGAGCCCCGGCTCGACATGATCGAGGAGGCCTCCCGCGAGGTCGCCGAGCATTTCACCGACGGCGCCACGGTGATCCTGCGCTCGACCGTGCGCATCGGCACGACGACGGGGGTGGTGAAGCCGATCCTCGACCGCACCGGCAAAGCCTACCACCTCGCCATGTGCCCCGAGCGGACGCTGGAGGGCGACGCCATGCGCGAGCTGATCACCCTGCCCCAGATCATCGGCGGCGAGACGCCGGAGGCCTCCGACAACGCGGCGGCCCTGTTCAGCCGGCTGACCCACACCATCGTCCGGGTCGCGAGCCCGGAGACGGCGGAGATGATCAAGCTCGTCGACAACACCTCGCGGGACGTCCACTTCGCCTTCGCCAACGAGGTGGCGCGGGCCTGCGACGCCCTGGGCATCAATGCCAACGATGTGATCCGCTACGGCAAGCTCGGCTATGCCCGCACCAACGTCGCCGCCCCCGGTCTGGTCGGCGGCCCCTGCCTGGAGAAGGATCCGCACATCCTGCTCTCCTCCGTCGCCGGACAGGGGATCAGCCTCGAGATCACGGCGGCCTCCCGGCTCGTCAACGAGCGCCAGCCCGCCGAGACCGTGGCGAGCCTGGTCCAGCGGCTGCAGGCGCGGCGGTCCGGGCCCTACAAGGCGGTGGTGGCCGGTCTCGCCTTCAAGGGACGGCCGGAGACCGACGACCTGCGCGGGTCGATGTCGCTCCACGTCATCCGTGAGATGATGGCCACCGAGCACTTCTCCGAGATCCGGGTCTATGACGGCGTGGTGCCGATGGATCACATCCGGGCGATCTCGTCGGGCATCACGCCCTACGAGACCCTGACCGCCGCCTGCGAAGGAGCGGACGTGCTCGTCATCGCCAACAACCATCCGGAATATTCGAAGATCGATCTGGAGGCGATCGTCGGCACGATGTCCGCCGATGCCTTCGTTTACGATTACTGGAACAACCTCAGCGAGATGCCGGCGGAAGTGCTGGAAAATCGCTACGTCACCGTGGGCAACCTCGTGGGTAAGTTTCAATGAGCAAGTTGGCCGTCACCGGCGCCGGTGGCTTCATCGGCGCGCATCTGACCCGTGCCCTCCTTGCCGAGGGGCACGAGGTCGTCGCCATCGACAATTACATCCGCGGGCAGGCCTCGCGCCTGGCCGATGCGGAGGGGGCGATCCAGCGGGCCACCCTCGACGTGCGTGACAAGGACGCGCTGAAGCAGGTGCTGGCCGGCGTCGAGTGCGTCTTCCATCTGGCCGCCATCAACGGCACCGAGAATTTCTACACGCAGCCGCAGCTCGTTCTCGATGTCGGCGTGCGCGGGGCTCTCGCCGTCTCCGAGGCCTGCATCGAGGCGGGTGTGCCCGATCTCGTCGTGGCCTCCTCGGCGGAGGTCTACCAGACGCCCCGGGTGGTGCCGACGGCGGAAGACATCGAGATGGTCATCCCCGACTCGCTGAACCCGCGCTATTCCTACGGCGGGTCGAAGCTGATCTCGGAGCTGATCGCGTTCAATTATTGCCGCGACAAGCTCAGGAAGGTCCAGGTCTTCCGGCCCCACAACGTCTACGGTCCCGACATGGGCTGGAAGCACGTCGTGCCGCAGCTGATCGAGAAGATCGTCGCCGCAGGCGACGGCGGATCGATCACGCTGCAGGGGGATGGCAGCGAGACGCGGGCCTTCTGCTACGTCAGCGACGTCGTCGACGGCATCGTCCGCATGTGGCGGGCGGGGAAGACGATGAACGTCTACCATATCGGCTCGATGGAGGAGGTCGCGATCCGCGATCTGGCGCAGGTGACGGCCGAGGCTTTGGGCCGCCGCGTCAGCCTCGTCGCCGGCCCCGCCGCCGCCGGGGCGACGCCGCGCCGCTGCCCGGATATCGGCAAGATGCAGGGCATCGGCTACGCCCCCGCTGTCTCCCTCCGGGAGGGCATCGAGCGGACGGTGGCATGGTATCGCGAGAACCCGGCTCCGACGGAGTCCAACCCCCTGCTCTGAACCGCCATTCGACGGGGGCCATCCCACCAGACACTTCCTCGCGGGGGCGCCGCGGCTCGGATCGATCCTTTGGAGCGATCCTTCCGATTCGCGCGCGATCTCCCAAAGATCCGCGAGCCTCCGCCGCGCCGTAGCAACCTTTGAAGAGGTGGACGGCGTTTGAGTGACGCACCCCCGAAGCTCGGCCTTCCCGGCGGGCCGAGCGCCCTTGTCTCGATCGATGTCATAAGGACGATCCATGTACAGCTTGGCGGGAAAGACCGTCTTCGTCGCCGGACATCGCGGCCTGGTCGGCAGCGCCCTGGTGCGCCGCCTGGCGCAGGAGGGCTGCGAGGTCCTGACCGCCACCCGCGCGGAGCTGGACCTGTGCGATCAGGCGGCCGTGCGGGCCTGGATGCGGGACAAGCGGCCGGACGCCGTGTTCGTGGCGGCGGCCAAGGTCGGTGGCATCCTCGCCAACGTGACCTACCCGGCCGATTTCCTCTACGAGAACCTGATGATCGAGGCGAACCTCATCGAGGCCGCCTTCCGCGAGGAGGTCGAGAAGCTTCTGTTCCTCGGCTCGAGCTGCATCTATCCGAAATTCGCCGAGCAGCCGATCGTCGAGTCGAGTCTCCTGACGGGACCTCTGGAGCCGACCAACGAGTGGTACGCGGTCGCCAAGATCGCCGGGATCAAGCTGTGTCAGGCCTATCGCCAGCAGCATGGCCGCGACTTCATCTCGGCCATGCCGACCAATCTCTACGGGCCGGGCGACAATTTCGACCTGACCTCGAGCCATGTCCTGCCCGCCCTGATCCGCAAGGCGCACGAGGCGCGCCGGAGCGGTGCGAAGGAGATGGTGATCTGGGGCACCGGCTCGCCGCGCCGGGAATTCCTGCATGTCGACGATTGCGCCGATGCCTGCCTGCACCTGATGAAGACCTATTCCGAGGCCGAGCACGTCAATGTCGGGTCGGGTGAGGATATCCCGATCTACGACCTGACCCGTCTCGTCTGCGACGTCGTCGGCTTCGAGGGCGAGATCGTCCGCGACACCACCAAACCCGACGGCACGCCGCGCAAGCTGATGTCGGCGGACAGGCTGCGCGGCCTCGGCTGGGCGCCGAAGGTGCCCCTGCGGGATGGCATCGCGGCGACCTACGACTGGTTCCGCCAGAACGTCGCCGACGCGTGAGATCGATGGGAGCCCGCGTGATGAGTGATGCCGCCGTGACGGTCTCCGAGCCCTACGCGCTCAGGATCAACCGGAACGATCCCTATCTCGTGGCGGACGGTCCGGCGGCGCACCGCCTGCCGGCGACCCGCATCCTCGGCGTGCCGGTGAGCGTCGTCGACATGCCGATGGCGGTACGCACCCTCATCGCCTGGGCCAAGGCGCGGCGCACCAGTATGGTCTGCGTGCGGGACGTGCACGGGATCATGTGCGCCCAGGAGCAGGCCGACCTCAGGGCCGCGCATGAGCGGGCCAGCATGATCGTGCCGGACGGAGCGCCGCTCACCATCATCAGCCGCTTCCTGCGGGCTCATGGCACCGGCCGCGTGCCGGGGCCGTCGCTGATGGAGGAGATGTTCGCCGCGACCCAGGGGACCGGCATCCGCCACTATCTCTACGGCGGCAAGGAGGGCGTGGCCGAACAGGTCGCCGCCAACTTCGCCCGCAAATATCCCGGATCGGAGGTCTGCGGTCTTGCCTGCCCGCCCTTCGGAACGGTTCCTCCCGAACGCGACGCGCAGCTCACCGAGGCGATCAGGCGGGCCGAACCGCACATCGTCTGGGTCGGCATGTCGACCCCGAAGCAGGACACCTGGATGAACGACCATCTGGACCGCCTGCCCGGCATGGTCCTGATCGGGGTGGGCGCGGCCTTCGACTTCCACTCGGGCGCGGTCAAGCGGGCCCCGAAATTCATGCAGGTCCTCGCCCTCGAATGGCTGCACCGGCTGTTCAGCGAACCCCGGCGCCTCTGGCGGCGCTACCTCGTCATGGCTCCGGTCTACCTGTGGAAGATGGCTCGGCAGCCCGAGCCGCGCCGGCCGTGAGCCAGCCCCCCTTCGCAGAGCCGGGCACGGATCCCTTGCGCGTCCTCATCGTCCACAACCATTACCAGATCCGGGGTGGCGAGGACGCGGTGGTGGCGAACGAGGCGGCCGCCCTCGCCCGGGCCGGCTGCGCGGTCGAGGTGCTCGCCTTCCACAACGACGACATCCGCTCCCCCCTCGACCGCCTGCGCACGGCCTTCGAGGCGCCGCATGCGCCCCGCGGCGTCGCCCGGGTGGTAGAGGCGGTGGGCCGCTTCCGGCCGGACGTGGTCCACGCCCACAACACCTTTCCGCTGGTCTCCCCCGCCATGCACGGGGCGGTGCGGGCGCTCGGGCCGGTGACGGTGCAGACGCTGCACAATTTCCGCCTCGCCTGCGCCGGCGCCATGCTCATGCGCGACGGCGCCCCCTGCGAGACCTGCCTGACCGGCTCCGCCTACCAATCGGTGCGCCATGCCTGCTACCGCGGCTCGCGCCTCGGCACCCTGGCGGTGGCGCGGATGATCGACCGCCACCGCAAGGCCGGCACTTGGAGGCGGGATGTCGATGCCTTCATCGCCCTGACCGACTTCGCCCGCGGCCGCTTCGTTGCGGCGGGGCTGCCGGCGCACCGTCTCTTCGTGAAGCCGAACGGCCTGCCCGATCCGGGCCCGCCCCGGGACGGGCCGCGGGAGGGCATCCTGTTCGCCGGCCGCCTCAGTCCCGAGAAGGGCGTCGAGATCTTGAAGGCCGCCGCGCCCCTGCTCGCCGCGCCGGTCGCGATCGCCGGAGAGGGGCCGCTGCGCGACGCTCTGGCGGGTGCGCCCGGACTGACGCTCCTCGGTGCCCTGCCCCAGGCCGACTTGCGGGCCCGGATGGGTCGGGCTGCGGCCCTGGTGGTGCCCTCGCTCTGGTACGAGGGGCTGCCGATGGTGGTGGCCGAGGCCTATGCGGCGGGCACGCCGGTGATCGCCTCGCGCCTCGGCGCCCTGGCCCACCTGATCGAGGACGGAGTCACCGGCCTGCTGGTGACGCCCGGCGATCCCGTGGATCTCGCCCGCGCCATCGAGCGGCTTTCCAGCCATCCCGACGAGGCGCGCCGGATGGGTAGGGCCGCGCGGGAAGCCTATCTGCGGCACTGGACCGAGGAGGCGACGACCGCCTCGCTGCTCGCCATCTACCGGACGGCGCTCGCCGCGCGGGCGGGGGCGGACCGGGCGAGCGCTTAGAGCCCTCACAAAGCTCCCGATCCCGCATCGTGTCCCCTCGGCCGCGACGGCGCGGCGGGAGTGTCGTGAAAGACACTAGAGCATTTTCCATGATCCTTGGATCACGAAAAATGCTCTAGGCGCTTGATCGTGCCGCATTTTCTCTCGCGGAACCGGCAACCACTTCCGCGGAAAATGCTCTAACCTGCCGTCCGCCCTGCTCCGTGCCGTTCGGGCTGGGACGGCACCGGCTCGGGCTCCGGCGCATCGGAATACGGGGCGTTCCTGAGTTCGTGGAAGAGGAAGAGCAGCGCGAGCAGCCCAAAGCCGACGGCTCCATAGATGATCAGCGCCGTGTGTCCCATCGTCCCCTTGCTCGATTGCTCTTCGGGTTAACGAAAGTTAAGCGCGGCAACGGTTGGAAGGCAAGGGCCGGATCGGCGCGGCCTCGCTTGGAGGCGCGACTTCAGCGCCACCCCATCAGATGGATCTTGGCCGCCATCACCCGGCATCCGGTGAGGGAGAAAGCGCCTTCATGCCCGAAGCCGGGAATGGTCAGAGTCTCGGCCCGCTCGGCATAGGCGCGCCAGCCGAGCATCGGGTCGAGGGCGGCGGCCACGGGGATGCTCTCGCTGCGTACGATCAGGACGGGTCCGGCATAGGGCTGCGGCGTGTAGGCCAAGGCGAGCGCGTCGAGTTCGTCCGTCACCCGCCAGAAGGCCTCTTCCGGGTTCGCCGAGGCGAGGCCGATCCGGTGCAGCCCGCGCAGCAGCCCGCGCCAAGCCGGGTTCGCGCGCAGCCAGAGCCCCGCCCGCGAGGCGATGTAGCCGGCGCCGTCCCGGCGGGCGTGGCGCAGCAGGGCGGCGAGCCGTCCCCGCCGGTAGGCCGTCCTGGCCCGGAGCTGCGCGAGGGGCCTGAGGCGTCGGAAATAGCCGGGCTCCCAGCAATCGATCAGGACGACGAGGGGCACGTCCCGCCCCGCCGCCGCGAGCTGACGGGCGGTTTCGAAGGCGAGGACGCCCGAGCGGCAGAATCCGACGAGGCGGATCGCCCCCTCCGGCTGGGCCGCATCGATCGCCTCGCGATAGGCGCCGGCCAGCCGCTGCAGCGTGTCCTCCTGCGGTGGAAGCCGGCTTTCCAGCTGGATCGTGGCGAAGGGCCGGTCCTCGCCCAGGGCCTCGGCCAGGGGGCGGAACAGTTCCTGATCGGCCGCCGCGTGATGGATCGCGGTGAAGCCCGGGCGGCCCTCCGCCTGCGGCGCCTCCTGCAGCGCATGGTGCCGCACGCCGGCCGGTTCCTCGCCGCCCAGTAATGCGCAGAGCCGCGCGACCGTGCCCGCCTCGAAGAAGGACCAGAGCGGGACGCGCCGCCCCGTCGCCGCCTCGATCCGGGCGACGACGCGGGCGGCGAGGAGTGAGTGGCCGCCGGAGGCGAAGAAATCGTCCTCGTCGGTCAGATCGGGCTGGCCGAGCATCTCGCGCCAGATCTCGCGCAGGACGGGGAGGAGGTCGTCCGGGGAGTGATGATCGGCGGCCGGGTCCGCCGCCGTGGCGGCGCCGGCCCGGTTCGCCGCCCCCGTCGCGGAGGACCGCCCGGCCGTCTCGGCGAAGGGGATCGGATCGGGCAGGCGCATGCCGACCGCGGCGCAGGCGGAGCGCTCGAAGTCGTCGAGCAGACCGGCGATGGTCCGCGCCTCGTAGAGGCCGGAATCGTATTCGCAGGTCAGGAGCCAGCCTGCCTCCGTCAACGCCAGTTCGAGATCGATGTCGAAGAAGCTGCCGGTGGCGGCATAGTCGAGGTCGGTGAGCCGGATCGGCCCGCAGGCCATGCGCTCGCGGGGCGCGGTGTCCGGCTCCGGGAAGGCGCCGGCGGATTGTGTCGCCTCCACCGTCGGCCGCAGCCGGAAGTTCACCGAGACCAGGGGCGGGCGCAGGCCGTCGCGACAGGGAGCCAGCGCCTGCACCACCCGGTCGAACGGGGCCAGGGCGTGGTCGCAGGCATCGAGGATGGTCTGCCGCGTCGCCGCGAGCCGCTCGGCGAAGCTGGCTCCCCCGGCGCCGAGATCGGTGCGGAGGACCAGGGTGTTCACGAAGCTGCCGACGATGCCTTCCAAATCGACCTCGTCGCGCCCGAGCACCTGGGTGCCGATGGCGACGTCGCCGCGCCCGGTGCGCGTCCCGAGGATCCCGAGGAGGACGGTGCAGGCGAGGGCGAACACCGTTGCCCCGTGCTCCCGCGCGCAGGCCGACATGCGCAGGCCGAGTTCGGTTGGAATCCGGCGGCTCCGGGCCGCGAACCGGCGCTCCCGGCCGGGGCGCCGCGGATGGTCCGGCGGCCATTCGAGGGGCGTGAGATCGCGCAGGGACCGCGCCCAGAAGGCGAGGTCGCGCTCCGCCGCCGCCGCGACGGCGGGGGAGATCTCCCACTCCGCGAAATCGGCATAGTGCAGCGCCTGCGGCGGCAGGTTCGGCGCCTGCCCCCGGATCAGCGCGCCGTAGACGGCGATGAATTCCCGCGCGAGCACGACCATCGACCAGCCGTCGCAGATGCTGTGATGGGCGGTGACGAGGAGCAGGGAATCGCCGCGCCCGAGCCGCAGCAGCGTCACCCGCAGGAGCGGCGCACGCGTCAGGTCGAATGGCTTGCCGGCCTCCGCGTCGGCCAGCGTCAGCGCCTCTTCGAGGCGGTCGCCGGGCAGGCCGGACAGGTCGATCTCGGAGAAGGGCAGCGGCACCGGACCGGCGATCCGCTGCACCGGCCGGCCCCCTTCCGCGACGATGGAGGTGCGCAGCGCCTCGTGCCGGTCGAGCAGGAGGCGGAAACTGCGCACCAGGGTGTCCGCATCGAGCCGCCCGGCGATGCGCCAGCGGGCGGCGACATGCAGGCTCGGATCACCCGGCCGCAACTGGTCCAGCAGCCAGAACCGCGTCTGGCTATGGGAGCAGCGGGCGGTGAAGTCGGCGCCGGCCACCGGCTCGCCGGTCAAGGCGGGTGTCTCCTGCGTGAAATGCCGCATCACCCCGCCTCACGCCTGACCGACCGCCGCGCGGTCCCCGTCCGGCGGCCGAGGGCGCGGGATCGGCTGGATCGGCGCGCGGGGGAGCGGTGCTTCCCCGCCCTCCCCCGCGCGGGCGCGCAGCAGAGCCGCGACCCGGGCGATGGTGCGCTCCTGGAACAGGTCTCCCGCGCTGAGCGGCAGGTTCTCCCGCCGGGCCCGGGCGGTGATCCGGAACACGCTCAGCGAATCCGCGCCGAGGGCGATCAGGTCGTCGTCCCGGTCGATGGAGGCCTTCCCCAGCACGTCGCGCCAGATCGCCGCCAGGACCTCCTCCGGCGCCGGGGCCTGCGGCTGCGCCGGCTTGAGCGGAAGCGGCGTCGGCGCCGGCGCCGGCTCGGGGGCGATGCCGTGCGGCCGCGATCCCGGCGCCGGCAGCGCCCGGCGGTTGACCTTCCCGCTCGGCGTCAGGGGCAGCTCGGACAGGCGGACCCATTCCGAGGGGATCATGTAATCCGGCAATTCGCGGGCGAGGGCGGAGCGCAGGGCGCGGAGCGTCGGGGCCGGTTCGCGCTCCGAGCGCACGAAGTAGCAGACGAGGCGCTCCTCGCCCCCGGCATCGGGGCTCAGCACCACGACCGAATGCAGCCCGGTCTGGCGCAGCAGCACCGCTTCGATCTCGCCCGGTTCGATCCGGTAGCCGCGCAGCTTGATCTGGTGGTCGGCCCGGCCCAGGATCTCGACCCGGCCATCCGGGCGGTAGCGGGCCCGGTCGCCGGTGCGGTAGAGCCGCGCCCCAGCGCATTCCGGCAGGGAGCTGTCGATGAAGCTCCTGCCCGTGAGATCGGGCCGGCCGAGATAGCCCCGGGCGAGGCCGACCCCGCCGATCAGCAACTCTCCGGTGACGCCGACCGGCACCGGTTCGCCGCGCTCGTCGAGGATGAAGAAGCCGGTATTGTCGATGGGCCGCCCGACCGTGACGATCTCCTCGGCGGGGTCGATGCGTGCGGCCGAGGACCAGATCGTGGTCTCGGTCGGGCCGTAGAGGTTCCACAACTCGCCGCCGCCCTCGGTGAGCCGCCGCGCCAGTTCGAGCGGCAGGGCCTCGCCGCCGCACAGCATCTTGAAGCCGGGGCGGGAGCGGAAGCCCGCCTCCAGCAGGAGCCGCCAGGTCATCGGCGTCGCCTGGAGGATCGTCGCGCCGCTGCGCTCCAGCAGGGCGAGCAGGGCGTGGCCGTCGCGGGCCTCCTCGGCGGAAGCGAGCACGATCCGGGCGCCGCGGATCAGCGGCAGCAGCAATTCGAGGCCGGCAATGTCGAAGGTGACGGTGGTCACCGCGAGCAGGCAATCCTCAGGCCCGATCCCCGGTGCCCGCGCCATACTGAAGAGCAGGTTCGAGAGGCCGCCATGCAGCACCTCGACGCCCTTCGGTGCTCCGGTCGTGCTCGAGGTGTAGATCAGGTAGGCGGCCCGGTCCGCCGGCACGCGCGGCAGGCGCCCCGGCGCGGCTTCGGCGGACAGGAGCGCGTCGAGATCCGGCTCCCGCGATTGTCCGTCGAGGCGATCGACCTCGACGATGCCGGAGCCCCCATCCGGCAGGAGGGCGCGGTCCGCCGCGACGGTGAGGATCGCCGCGATGTCGGCGTCGGCGGCGATGCCGGCGCGCCGGGCGGCGGGCATCAGCGGGTCGAGGGGGACGTAGGCGATGCCGGCCCGCAGGGCGCCGAGCATCGCCGCCACCAGGGCGGGAGAACGGCGCATCAGGATGCCGACCCGCGCCCCCGCCGGCAGGCGCCGGGCCAGGAGCGTTCCGGCGACGCGGTCGGCCCAGGCGTCGAGGGCGCCGTAGCTCACCGTCCGATCGCCGAAGCCGATCGCGATCCGGTCCGGGCGGCGGCGGGCATGGAGCGCGAAGGCGCGCAGCGCCCCGACATTCAGCGGATGGGCCCGGCCGGTGTCGTTCCACTCGACCAGCATGGTCCGCCGCTGCGCCGGGTCGAGGAGCGGGATGCGCCCGACCGGCTGGTCCGGGTCGCGGGCGAGTTCGGCGAGCAGGGTGAGGTAATGCCCGATCCAGCGCCGCACCGTCACCGGCTCGAACAGGGCACGGTTGTAGGTGACGTCGAGGCTGAGCCCGGAGGGCGCCTCGCTGACGCTGAAGGTCAGCTCGAAGGTCGAGAAGCGCTTGGGCGCCAGGGCCAGCGCACCGCGCACATCGCCGCCGAAATCGAGGGCGTCCCCGAGGCTCTGGAGGTTGAACTGCACCTGCGCCAGAGGGGGGCGTGCGGGATCGCGCGGCAGGTCGAGATGGCGCAGCAGCCGGCCCAGGGTGCAATCGGCATGGCAGGCGGCCTCCATCAGAGCCGTGCCGGTGCGGGCGAGATGCGCCGGGAACGGTTCCGCCGGATCGAGCCGGGTCCGCAGCGGCAGGAAATCGGCGTGATGGCCGACCAGCCCGGGCTCGCCGAAGCGCGGCTGCCCGGCCACCGGCACGCCGACGACGAGGTCGTCCTGCCCCGAAAGCCGCGCGAGCAACACTTGGAAGGCGGCGAGCAGGGTTGCGGTCAGCGTCTGTCCCTGTCGGGCCGCGAGGGCCCGGAGGGCGGTAGCCAGCGGCGTCGGCAAAGCGGCCTTTTCCGCTGCCCCGGCATAGCCGCGGAGCTTCGGCCGCGGGTGATCCAGGGGAAGGTCGAGCGGTTCGGGCGGGCTGGCATAGAGGTCGGCCCAGTGGGCGAGCGCCCGCTCCGCCTCCGGTGCCGAACGCAGCACGTCGCCGAAGCGCGGGGCCGGCGTCAGCCGCTCCGCACCGGCACGGTAGGCGGCGGCGATCTCGTCGGCCAGGACGGCGAAGGACCAGCCATCGCAGCAGATGTGATGCGCCGAGAGGACGAGGACATGCGCCTCGCGTCCCAGCCGAAGCAGGTCCGCCCGCGCCACCGGGCCGGCAACGGGATCGAAGCCATGGCCGGCCCTCTCGTGCAGGACATCGGAAAGGGCCGCCTCCGGCTCGGTCTCGCCGGACAGGTCGGCGAAGGCGACCGGGATCCGCCCCGCAGGATCGATCGTGACGGTCTCGCCGCCGGGTGAGATGCGGCCGCGCAGGGCCCCATGCCGGCCGAGCACCGTGCGCGTGCTCGCCAGGAGGCGCTCTGCATCGAGCGCGCCGTCGAGGCGCAGGGTGACGATCTCGGTCATGGCGGCGTTGGCATCGGCGCCGAACTGCGCGGCGAGCCAGATTTCGGCCTCGCCATCGGTCAGCGGCCTGGAACCGGCCTCGCATGCCCTCTCCATCGCGGCCGGCGACACCCGCTCCGGTGGCGCCGTCCGCGCCGCCGCGACGGTCTGCGTCAGCAGGGTGCGAAGCTGCTCCTCGACGATGCGGCAGACGGCGTCGAGCTGGTGCCGGAACACCTCCTGCAACTCCTCCGGCGTCAGCGGTCGCGAGGAAGGGGCGGCCTGTTCGGTCCCCCTGCTCGCATCGGCTGCGGAAGCGCAGCCCGGCATCGCCTGAAACACAGCCTCGCCGTCGATGCAGGACATTCCGATCCCCGTCTGGCCGCGCGGCTCACCGGTACGCCACCGCGCGATGAGCGGAAAAATCGTCGCGTCGTTGGGATCGGAAACGGGATATCGACCGAGTTCCGGGTGCCCCGAAGTAAGTTCTCGCGAGGATACCACCGGGGACGAGGCGATCATCTGCCTCGTTGGGATTAGTTCTTCTCCGCTAGAGATTATGGTTGGTCGGCAATCGGAGGCAGCCTTCCTGCGAAGGGGATTTTACAGAGCGGAGTTCCGTGTCGTTTCCGACGAGGCGGTGCCGGATATCCGCGCCTCGAACCGCTCGATCGCCGCGGCGACAAGCGCCCGCGCGGCGTGCAGCGTGCCGAGTTCGACCGATGACATGGCCAGCATCACCGGCAGGAGATTTTGCGTCGGCCTGCCGTCCTCCCGGAACAGGGTCAGATCGTCCTCGGGTTTGAGGCCGACGCTGCCGGCGATCCGCGCCGCGTAGTTGCGGATCCGGGTCTCGTCATTGGCGCAGACCGGGGCCGGGAGGCTGAGATCGAGCAGGCTGCCCTTCGGCAGCGAGGCCGCGATCGACGGCAGGGCCGCTGCCTCCGCCACCAGCCTGTCGGGGGCCAGGAGGGCGGCGGGATCGGCCGCACCGGATTGCATGGGAGCCCGGCTCGGGGGGCGGGCTTGCGCCGGCGTCGGTGCGGCGACGGACGCCGTTCTGACCGCTCGGCTCGGCGGGGCCGCCACGAGGCCCGTGGCGATGTCGGCGGTCGGCTTCAGAAGGGCGGTGGCCGGCCTCACGGCGCTGCGGACGGCCCGGCCGGGATGTCCGGCGAGCCGCGCGCGGGCCGACCAGGGCTGGACCCGCAGGCCTCCCGTCGTCGGCGGAGGCGCCGCCCGCGCCACTCCGCCCCGGCCGTGCCGGGCGAGGAAACGGGCGCGCAGGGTGCGGCCGATCCCCTGCGGCGCCAATGCGCTCGACACCGCCGGCGCGCGCGCCCGCTCTCCCGATCCGCCGGCCGGTCCCCGCGCGACTCTGGCCGGGGCGGCCGCGCATTCGGCCGGAGCCCAACGCCGGACGATGGCGAGCGCCGTGCGGCGGCCGTAATCGCGCTGGTAACGGCGCAGGAGCTGGACCGCCGCATCCGCGCCGTCCGCAGCGGTGGCGAAGCCGGTATGTCCCTCGGCATCGCCGCCGAGCTCACCGCTCCAGCGCGCCTGCTTGATGCACCAGTAATTGTTGAGCCGCACGCAGCGGGCGACGAAACCCGGCTCGGCCGCCGCGTGGCGGACGACGAAGGCCAGGGAGGTCGGCGCGAGGTTGTCGCCCGCCTGATCGCGCCAGTTCGACACCGCCCGGGCCACGAGGCTGAAGCTCGGCGGTGCGGCCGGAGCCGCCTCGGCAACGCGGGGAAGCGCCGGCAGGCGCGCCCGCGCCGCTTCCGCCGCGCCCTCGATCCGCGGCACCAGCATCGTGAGGGCGAGGAGCGATTCGAGGAGCACGCCGAAAATCCCCCTGAAGCGGCGTCAGCTTCGCCGTCCCGTGAGGGAACGGCTCAGGCGCCGAAGGGTTCGGCGGCGGTCACTCCTCCATTTCCGCCGCGAGCTGTCGCGGACGGACGAAGCGCAGGAGCTTGCCCTCGCCATAGGCGATGCCCTCCCAACCCTCGGTCGCGAAGTCCAGCACGGCCAGGGCCGCCGTCGGAAACTTTTCCCGCAGATCCCGTTGCAGGCCCTTCGGCCCGTCGCCGACGAGCCGCAGGGCGAGATCGCCGAGGCCGGGATTGTGGCCGATCACGAGGAGGCTCTCCACCCCCGCCGGGGCGGAGCGGATCGCGTCGAGGATGCGCCCGGCCGGTGCCTCGTAGAGCGAGGGCACCGTCTCCATCCCCGTATCCGGCAATTCGACCCGCACCAGATCCCAGGTCTCCTGCGTGCGCCGGGCGGGCGACACCATGGCGTGGTCGGGGCGCAGCCCCTCGCGGGCGATGTAGGCGCCCATCAGCGGGGCCGCCTCCTGCCCGCGGGGGGCGAGCGGCCGGTCGAGATCGGCCACGCCGGTCGGATAGGCGGATTTGGCGTGACGCAGGAGCAGCAGGCGGCGCATCATTGGAAACCGACGACGGAGTGCGGGACGTAAGGGGCTTCGAGCTTCGCGATCTCGTCCTCGGTCAGGGCGAGGTCGAGGGCCGCCACCGCATCGTCGAGATGCTGCGGCTTCGAGGCGCCGACGATCGGCGCGGCGACACCCGGCTTCTGCAGGACCCAGGCCAGGGCCACCTGCGCCCGCGATACGCCGCGCTTCGTCGCGATCTCGGCCACCGCCTCGATCACCCGCCGGTCGGCCTCGGCGGTCGCGTCGTAGAGGTTCTTGCCGACGAGGTCGCTCTCCTGACGGGTGCTGCCGGCATCGACGGCGCGGGTGAGGCGGCCGCGGGCGAGCGGGCTCCAGGGCAGCAGCGGGATGCCCTGATCGGCGCAGAGCGGCAGCATCTCCCGCTCCTCCTCCCGGTGCAGCAGGTTGAGGTGGTTCTGCATGGTGGCGAAGCGCGTCCAGCCGTTCAGGTCGGCGGTGTAGAGCGCCTTGGAGAATTGCCACGCGAACATCGACGAGGCGCCGATGGTGCGCGCCTTGCCGGCCTTCACGACGTCGTGCAGCGCCTCCAGCGTCACCTCGATCGGGGTGCCGTAATCCCAGCGGTGGATCTGGTAGAGATCGACGTAATCGGTCCCGAGGCGCTTCAGCGATGCGTCGATGGCCGCGAAGATCGCCTTGCGCGACAGGCCGCCGGCATTGGGCTGGTTCTTCAGCGGATAATACACCTTCGTGGCGAGCACGATGCTGTCGCGATCCGCGTAGTCCTTCAGGGCGCGGCCGACGATCTCCTCCGACGTGCCGTCCGAGTAGTAATTGGCCGTGTCGAAGAAGTTGATGCCGAGGTCGAGCGCCCGCTTGATCAGCGGCCGGCTCTCCTCCTCCCGCAGCGTCCAGGGATGGGGGCCGCGCTCGGGCACGCCGTAGGTCATGCAGCCGAGGCAGAGGGGAGAGATGTCGAGGCCGGTGCGGCCGAGCTTTCTGGTCTGCATGGGGAGGTTCACACGGCTTTCGGCGGAGTGCGGGAGGATCGTCACCGATCCCCATCGGGATCGACTGTGCGCAGAAGCACGCGCAGGTCGGGGCGCCCGTCGAGAACGCGGACGATCTCGACTTCCTCCACGGGACACGCGTCGGCGTCGGGGATCGTCTCGTAGAGGATGAGAAAGGGTGCCTCGACGAGGACACGTGTGCTCGGCCGGATGTCCGGGCGGCGCGGACCCATGCGAGGCTGTCGGGCGAGTTGAGTGGCCCTTTCCTCAAGCCTGTCATAGATCCGTTCCGCCGCCGCCGGATCGCGGCTGCCGATGGCGAGATAGAGATCGATCAGGTCCAACCGTGCAAGACGGGACCAGACGACCTCAACCGGCACGGCCGCTCTCGTTGTCCTGCGCCGTCAGGCGCGAGCGGGCCTCCCGGCGTAGCTCCTCGAAATCCAGCGTACCATGCCGCCCGGATGCCTTGCCGGCGTCCCAAGCCTGCTGGAGCCGCTCGGTTTCCAAGTCTCGCAGCCTGTGGCGCTCCGACCAGAGCCGAACGGCATCCCGCATGGCATCGCTGGTCGAAGCATATTCACCCGCTTCCACCGCGGCGCGAAGCTGCGCCGCCATGGGCTCCGGTAACACGACCGTCATGCGTTCGATCACGGCCAAGGCCACGGCCCTCCGTCAGTCACCGATGAGAACGGACGGCACCTTATCACAATCAGTCCGACACGCACCGACGTGTGGTCTGGGCCGACCCATGTCTCGTCAGCCGCCCCGCCCCTCGCGGCGCATCATGAAGGCGAGCTTCTCGAACAGGCTCACGTCCTGCTCGTTCTTGAGCAGGGCGCCGTGCAGCGGCGGGATCAGCTTGCGGCCGTCGCGCTCGCGCAGGGTCTCGGGAGACACGTCCTCCGCGACGAGGAGCTTCAGCCAGTCCAAAAGTTCGGAGGTCGAGGGCTTCTTCTTGAGGCCCGGCACCTCGCGGGTTTCGAGGAAGACCCGCAGGGCCTCCTCCACGAGGCGATGCTTGATGCCGGGGTAATGCACCTCGACGATGGCCTTGAGCGTCTCCGCGTCGGGGAACTTGATGTAGTGGAAGAAGCAGCGGCGCAGGAAGGCGTCCGGCAATTCCTTCTCGTTGTTGGACGTGATGATGACGATCGGGCGCCTGATCGCACGGATCGTCTCGCCGGTCTCGTAGACGTGGAACTCCATCCGGTCGAGTTCGGTCAGAAGGTCGTTGGGAAACTCGATGTCGGCCTTGTCGATCTCGTCGATCAGCAACACGGGCCGGACCGGCGCGACGAAGGCCTCCCACAGCTTGCCGCGGCGGATGTAGTGCGCAATCTCCGAGACGCGCGGGTCGCCGAGCTGCGAATCGCGCAGGCGCGAGACCGCGTCGTATTCGTAGAGTCCCTGCTGCGCCTTGGTGGTCGACTTGACGTTCCAGGTCAGCAGCGGCGCGCCGAGGCCTTTCGCGATCTCCTCGGCCAGCACCGTCTTGCCGGTGCCGGGCTCGCCCTTCACCAGCAGCGGGCGTTCCAGCACGATGGCGGCATTGACCGCCGTGGTGAGATCGGGCGGCGCGACGTAGGACTCGGTTCCGGTGAAGCGCATGGGGCCTCGCGTCGGGAGGAGGGTCTGAGCTGGACTAACCCGGCGCGGAGCGGCTCGGCAACGGGCCGCGGGGCCGATGCCGATCTGCATTCCGGGTTCGCCTGGGGCAGCCCGGAATGATGGCGCTCAGGTGCCGCGCAGGCTTGCCGAGACGGTTCCCGCTCCCATCAAGCGGAAACCGTCTCAGTCCGCCGCTTGCGTCAGAGGCTTCCGGTCAGAGCGTCTTGCCGTCGTGCCACACGCAGTTGGTGGCCAGAATGCCCAGATTCACGTCGGATTTCTGTGGCTGCGGCAGGGTCTTGCCGTCCATGGCGAGATCGATCTTGATCTCGACCTGTCCCTTCGTCTCGTTCGAGCGGCGGGAGAAGTAGCAATATTGCTGGAACGGCCGGTCCTCGTTGGCCTTGAAGTTCCAGCCGGTCACGATCTGCCCGTCGAGATAGGGCACCTGCTTGAACACCGTGAAGGTGGTGTTCACCGGCGCCTGCGAGGCGGGGGCGGCGTCGGCGCCGAGCTGCGCCTTGGTCGGCGTCGGCACGCCGGCCTTCTGCGCCGGCAGCCCTTCGAGCTTCAGGGTGTTGTCGGTGAGCGTCACCTCGCCCTTGGTCTTCAGGGTCACGTCGGCGAGCGCCGTCTGCATCGCGCTGGCGATCTTCTCGGCGGCCGAGTCGAACTGGTTCATGTAGGCGTAGCCGTAGGAGGCGGCGCCGAACCCGATTCCCGCCAGCGCCGTGAACACGCCCGCGCCGATGGCCCGCAGCAGGAAGGCCCGGGCGAAGTTCATCCGCGCCTCCGACCGCAGGCGGCCGTTCACGTGCTGGGCGAGCACGATGTTCTCATGCGTGCCGTCGGTGTGGATGCTCATGACCGGGCGCTCACTTGGCAGACTCTACGCGGTCGCGCCCGTGGGGGCGTTGGCGGGGGGCGGGGGCGGCGGCACCACCGGAGCGGTGCGCCGTTCGAGCGGGATCACCGACGCGTCCCGCGCGACGGGTTTGGGCTGGGCCAAAGCCATTTCCTGGCGCACGCCCTCGGCGATGGAGGCCAGGAGGTAGGGCGTCGCCTCGGGGTTCACGGCGGCGCCGAGATCGTCCTCGTCCATGAAGGTCTTGCGCACCGACACCGCCGAGAGCGCCAGGATCGTCGAGGCGAAGGCGGCGCAGAGGGCCGGCACGAACACGAAGATGCGCAGGAAGGCGTGGACCTGCGCGTCGCTCACATCGATCGGATCGACGCCGTAGACCATGGCCGTGAAGGAGTGGAGCTGCGAGCGGTTGACCGCGTTGCGATAGGCCTGTTCCGCATCCGCGACCCGGCGGTCGGCGGCGCCGCGGTCGACGGCGGCGCGGGCCTTGCGCGCCTCCTCCAGCTCCTTGACGATGGCGCTGCGGTCGCTGCCCGCCTTGGCGACGGCGGCGTTGAGGGTAGCGGTGCGCGGGTCGGTCACGCATTTCAGGTTCGAGTAGCGCATGCCCCGGCTGTTGGTGCCGTAGACGCGCTCGCAGCGCTGCGCCGGCAGGCCGGCGAGCTGGGAGGCGTTCTCGGCGGAGCGCTTCTCGATCTGCTCCAGCTCGTTAGTGTATTGCTCGACCCGGGCATTGGCGGCGGCGATGCGGGTGTCGATGCTGTCGCGGTCGGCCTGCGCGTCCTTGAGCGCGGTCTTGGCCTTGGCGGCATCCATCAGGCGGGGATGGAACATCATCTCGCCGAGCTGCGACACCGACTTGGTGGTCACGCCCGCCGCGAACACGATGCCGATGATCGCGAGCCCCTTCACGAACCACGAGCGCTGCGTCCGCGCCAGGATGCCGAGCGGCACGCGGCACAGCTCCACCGCCGCGTAGACCAGCGGCGCCAGCAGCATGAAGTAGAAGGCCCGGCTGTCGCCGTCGCTGTAATAGCCGGCGAACAGCCACGCCCCGGCCAGCGACGCGCCGATCACCATGAACTCGACGAGATAGGCGATGGCGACGTAGCCCCACTTGATGCGGTAACCGCGCTCGATGTCGCGCTCGTGCTTCCAGCGCTGCTGGTCGAGAACCCATTCGCGCCGCTCGCGCTGCACGTCCCGGTTCGGAGGCTGTCTGCGAAAGAATCTCATGGGCCTTGGACGGGTTTGGGCCTTGGAGTGTTGCACGCCTCCGGAGGCGGCGGATTCCGCCACCTCCTAACATCGCGTTACCTGAGCGTATGCGCGTATTGTGCCGAAGTTGTGCCGGCTCTCGCGATCAGCGGTGGATGGCGCCCGGCGCGGATCGCCGCACCGCCACGCTTGCGACCGTGGCGTGAAATCCGACGCGCGTTGCCGAAACCGGTTGCTCCGCCGCCGGCTCACCGCCCATGATGCGGGTCTGCCTCTCTTTCGGCATCGAAGCTGCAAGAGCCCTCACCCCACGATCCTTTCCAGGCGTCAGCGTAGCCGACCGATGACCGACCCCGTGCAGGCCGGAACCCAGATCGCCGCGGAGGCGGGCGCGCATGCGGGCGGCTACCGGGAGGCGATCCTTTTCCTCGTCACCGCCGGCATCGTCGTGCCGCTGTTCCACCGCCTGCGGCTGAGCCCGGTGCTCGGCTTCATCGGCGCGGGGGCACTGCTCGGGCCGTTCGGCCTCGGCCGCTTCGCCGAGGCGCATCCGTGGCTCGCCCCCTTCACCATCGGCAACCGGGCGGCGATCGCGCATCTCGCCGAGTTCGGCGTGATCTTCCTGATGTTCATGATCGGGATCGAGTTGTCCTGGGAGCGCCTGCGGGTGCTGCGGCGGCTGGTCTTCGGCCTCGGCGCGATCCAGGTCGGCGCCTCGGCGGCGGTGATCGCGGCGATCCTCGTCGCCCTGAATCAGCCGGTGGCCGGGGCGGTTCTGGTCGGGCTGGCGCTCGCGCTCTCCTCCACCGCCGTGGTGCTGCCGGTTCTGGCGGAGCAGAAGCGGCTCGGCACCCCGGCCGGGCGCAGCAGCTTCGCCGTTCTCCTGTTCCAGGATCTGGCGGTGGCGCCGATCCTGTTCGCCATCGCCGTGCTCGGCCGCCGGGATGGCGGCGACCTCGGCGGCGTCCTGGCCCTGGCCTTGGGTCAGGCGGCTGTCGCGCTGGCGGTGATCGTGGTGGCCGGGCGCGTGGCCCTGCGCCCGCTCTTCCACCTCGTGGCGCGCACCCGCTCGCCGGAGCTGTTTATGGCCGCCTGCCTGCTCGTCATCGTGGCGACCGCCGTGGTGGCAGCGGGCAGCGGCCTGTCGATGACCCTCGGCGCCTTCGTCGCCGGCCTGCTGCTCGCCGAAACCGAGTACCGCCGGGCCATCGAGGCCACCATCGATCCGTTCAAGGGGTTGCTGCTCGGGGTGTTCTTCGTCTCGGTCGGGATGAATCTCGACCCCGCCCAGCTCGTCGCCGCGCCCGGCGCGATCCTCGGCCTGTCGGTCGGGCTGCTCGCCATCAAGGGTGCGGTGGTGCTGGCCGGGGCCCGCATCATGGGCCTGCCCCGTCCCGTGGCGTTCGAGACGGCGCTGCTGCTGGGGCCGGGGGGCGAGTTCGCCTTCGTGCTGATCGGCGGCGCCATGGCGGCGGGGCTGGTGCCGGAGCCGGTGGGCGGCGCCGCCCTGATCGTCACCACCGTGACCATGATCGCGATTCCCGGCCTCGCCGCCTTCGCCCGCCGGATCGGCGGCCGCGTCTCGCGGGAGCAACTCGGCCGGGCGCGGGCCGAGCCGGTGCCGGACCCGCAACAGAACCGGGTGATCGTGGCGGGCTACGGACGGGTCGGGCGCCTCGTCGGCGAGATGCTGAAGCGCCACGCCATCCCCTATCTCGCCCTCGATTCCGACCCCGCCCGGGTGGGAGAGCAGCGGCGGCTCGGCAATCCCGTCTATTTCGGCGATTCGGCCAATCCCGAGATGCTGCGCCGCTGCGACATCGCCACCGCCCGCGCCCTCGTCGTCACCCTCGACTCTCCCCGGGCGGTGGAGGCGGTGGTGCAGGCGGCCCGGGCCGAGCGGCCGGATCTCACCATCGTGGCCCGCGCCCGCGATGCCCGCCACGCCACGCAGCTCTACGAGATGGGCGTCGACGACGCGGTGCCGGAGACCATCGAGGCCTCGCTTCAGCTCTCGGAGGCGGTGCTGGTCGATGTCGGCGTCCCGATGGGGCTCGTCATCGCCTCGATCCATGAGCGCCGCGACGAATTCCGCTCCGTGCTCCGGCGCAAGGAATCGCAGACGCGCCCGGTCTTCCGCGCCCGCCGCACGGTGGGCAAGGGGCGCGAGACGGGGCGGGAGAATTCCGCGGAGGCCAAACCCGCCGAACCGGTGCCGGTGGAGAAGAGCGCCTGATCGCGGTGTGAGCCGCCTGGTCCGGCCAGCCTCACGTTCCCGCTGCCGAGGTGCAAGCTTCGCTCGTCACCTCAGCAGGAAGGGAGATGGGCTCACAAGGGTCATCGAGATTCAGCCCGGTTCCGGCAGGGCAGCAACCAAGGCGCGGAACCGGTCGCCGCGCACCTCGAAATTCGGGAACTGGTCGTAGGAGGCGCAGGCCGGTGAGAGCAGCACCACCGGCGCTTCGGTGCCGGAGGCGCGGGCCGCCTCCGCCGCCGCCGCGGTCGCCGCTTCGAGGGTTTCGCATCGGGTGAAGGGCAGCCGCCCTTCCAGCGTCGCGGCGAAGGCGTCGCTCGATGCGCCGATCAGGTAGGCATGGGCCACCCGGTCGAACAGGGGCGCGAGCGGCGCGATCCCGCCCTCCTTCGCCTTGCCGCCGACGATCCAGTGGATGTCGCGGAAGGCGAGCAGCGCCTTCTCGGTGGAATCGGCGTTGGTTGCCTTGGAATCGTTGACGAACCGCACCGGGCCGATCCGGCGCAGGGGTTCCATGCGGTGCGCGAGCCCTGGGAAGCTCTGCAGGCCGGCGGCGATCTCATCGGCGGTGAGGCCGAGCCGCCGGGCGGCGGCGACGGCGGCGGCGGCGTTCTGCAGGTTGTGGTCGCCGAGCAGGGAGGCGATGCCGGAGACCTGCGCGATCACGGCGCCGTCGGCGCCGCGCACCGTTCCGGCGGAGCAGACGACATCGCCCGCCGCTGCGCCGTGGCCCTCGACATGGATACGGACGCGCTCGCCCGTGCGTCGCTCGGCGATGGCGGCGCAATACGCGTCATCGACGCCGACGACCGCGAGTTCCGCCCCGGCGATCAGCCGCTCCTTGATCGCGGCGTAGTTCTCCATGGTGCCGTGACGGTCGAGATGGTCGGGCGTCAGGTTGAGCAGGATGCCGATGGAGGGCGCGAGCGAGGGCGTCAGGTCGATCTGGAACGAGGACAGTTCGATCACGTGGACGCGGTTCGGGGCCGGGGGTTGCAGCGACAGGATCGCGGTGCCGATATTGCCGCCCATCTGCACGTCCCGGCCGGCATGGCGCAGGAGATGGGCGGTCAGCGCGGTGGTGGTCGATTTGCCGTTGGTGCCGGTGATGGCGACGAACGGCGCCTCCGGCGCCAGCGCCGCGCGCTCGCGGCAATAGATCTCGATATCGCCGATGATCGCGATTCCGGCCGCGCGGGCCAGGGGCACGGTCCAATGCGGCTCGGGATGGGTCAGCGGCACGCCGGGCGCCAGCACCAGGGCGGAGAAGCCGGACCAATCGGCCTCCCGCAGATCGGTGACGGTGATGCCCTGGTCGCGGGCGCGGTCGCGGCTGCCGGCATTGTCGTCCCAGGCCAGCACGTCGGCGCCCCCCGCCAGAAGCGAGCGGATGGTGGCGAGCCCGGACCCGCCGAGGCCGAACAGGGCAACCTTTTGACCGGCGAAGGTGGTGGCTGGGGTCATGATGCTTTCGACTCGGGCGGCGCGGTTCCCTCCCACCCCGGTCCCTCCTCCTGAGGTGCCCGCCGTGGCGGGCCGCGAAGGAGGGTCCAGGGAACGCCGAGGGATCTGGAGGATCCTTCGAGGCCGCTTCGCGGACCTCAGGATGAGGGGTTGGATGGAACGGATGCTTTCTGCGTCCGTCCTATCACAGCTCAGCGCAGCTTCAGCGTGGCGAGGCCGATCAGCGCCAGGATCACGGCGATGATCCAGAAGCGGATCACGACCTGCGGCTCCTTCCAGCCCTTCTGTTCGAAATGGTGGTGGATCGGCGCCATGCGGAAGACGCGCTTGCCGGTGAGCTTGAACGAGGCGACCTGGATGATCACCGACATGATCTCCAGCACGAACAGGCCGCCGACGATGGCCAGCACGATCTCGTGCTTGGCCGCCACGGCGATGACGCCGAGCAGGCCGCCGAGGGCGAGCGAGCCGGTATCGCCCATGAAGATCTGGGCCGGCGGTGCGTTGAACCACAGGAAGCCGAGGCCGGCGCCGATCACCGCGCCGCAGACCACGGCGAGTTCGCCGGTATCGCGGACATAGTTCACCTGCAGGTAGCCGGCGGTGAAGGAGTTGCCGACGAGATAGGCGATGACGCCGAAGGTGCCGCAGGCGATCATCACGGGGACGATGGCGAGGCCGTCGAGCCCGTCGGTGATGTTGACCGCGTTGCCCGCGCCGACGATCACGAAGGCGGCGAACGGCACCCAGAACCAGCCGAGATTGAGCAGCGCGTCCTTGAACACCGGGAAGGCGAGCTGGTTCTGCAGGGCGGCCGGCGAATAGAGCGAGATCAGCAGGCAGGCAGCCCCTGCGATCGCGAATTCGAGCAGCAGCCGGAAGCGGCCGGAAAAGCCCTTGTGCGACTGCTTCGTCACCTTGAGGTAGTCGTCGTAGAAGCCGATCGCCCCGAAGCCGAGGGTCACGGCCAGGGTGATCCAGACATAGTGGTTGCGCGGGTTGGTCCAGAGCAGCACCGAGACCACGGCGCCGGCCAGGATCATCAGCCCGCCCATGGTCGGCGTGCCGCGCTTGGTCAGGTGGGTGGCCGGGCCGTCCTCGCGGATCGGCTGGCCCTTGCCCTGGCGCAGGCGCAGCAGGGAGATGATCCAGGGGCCGAACCAGAACACGAAGAAGCCCGCCGTGAACAGCGCGCCGCCGGTGCGGAAGGTGATGTAGCGGAACACGTTGAGGGGCGTGAGCGTGCCGCTCAGTTCCGACAGCAGATAGAGCATGCGTTGTCCGCCCGCGGCAGGGTTGGTCGACACGCCCGGCGCGGCATCGTGCGCGGCCGGCTGAGTGGGCGGGCGGGGAGCGCCCGGCCCGTGGTGAAGGGTTAGCGGACCGCGTTCAGCGAGGCTTCGCGCGGATCCGGCGCGACCGCGTAGCGAGCTTTGACGGCTTCGACAATCTGCCCCATGCGCATGGAGTTCGAGCCTTTGACCATCACCGCATCCCCCGGCCGCAGGGTCGCCAGGACCGCGTCGGTCAGCTCCGCCGCTTTGGGGGCGGCGGTTCCCCGCACCGCCACCGGCAGGGCCTCGAACAGATGTGCCATCAGCGGGCCGGCGGTGAAGACGAGGTCGATGCCGTTGGCCGCCACCGCCTCCGCCAGCTCGCGGTGATGCGCCTCGCCCGCCGCCCCGAGTTCCTTCATGTCGCCGAGCACGGCGATGCGGCGGCCCTTGGGACCGGTCTCGACGCCGGCGAGCGTGGCGAAGGCCGCCCGGATCGAGGCCGGATTGGCGTTGTAGCTCTCGTCGATGAGGAAGGCTTCGCCCCCTCCGATCCGCAACGCCGTGCGCTCGCCGCGCCCGACCGGCGGTTTCAGGCCCGCCAGCGACAGGGCGGCGCGGGCGAGATCGGCGCCGAGCGCATGGATGCAGGCGAGGACGCCGAGGGAGTTCATCGCCACGTGCCGGCCCGGCGTGCCGAGCTGGTAGGTGACGGGGATGCCCATCACGCTGGCATCCACCACCGAGACATCGGGACGGGTCAGAATGCGGTTGGCCCGCACATCCGCCGCCGCGTGCTCGCCGAAGGTGATGACGCGCCCGGCCTTCGAAGCCTGGGCATGGGCGAGGAGGCGCTCGAAATTCGCATTGTCGCGGTTGATCACCGCGACCCCGCCGGGCTTCAGCCCGGAGAAGATCTCACCCTTGGCGTCGGCGATGGCCGAGAGCGAGCGGAAATGCTCGATATGGACCGGCTCCACCGTGGTGATCAGCGCCACGTCCGGGCGCACCATGGCGGTGAGCGGCAGGATTTCGGCGCCGTGATTCATGCCGATCTCGAACACGCCGAACTGCGCGGCTTCCGGCATCCGCGCCAGGGTCAGCGGCACGCCCCAATGGTTGTTGTAGGAGGCGACCGAGGCGTGGGTCGCGCCCTGGGCCGACAGCACGTGGCGCAGGGCCTCCTTGGTGCCGGTCTTGCCGACGGAGCCGGTCACCGCGACGATCGCGGCCCGGCTGCGTGCCCGCGCGGCGAGGCCGAGGCGGCGCATGGCATCGAGGACCGGATCCTCCCCGCCCTCCGGCACGGCGAGCACCGGGCCGGCGCCGGCGCAATCGTCGGCGCGCGAGGCTGCGACCACCGCCGCGCCCGCGCCCTTGTCCAGGGCGGCTTGCACGAAGTCGTGGCCGTCGCGGGCCTCGCCCCGGATGGCGAAGAACAGGTCGCCGGGTTCCAGGCTGCGGGTGTCGATCGAGGCGCCACGGATCGCCCGCGGCTCGCCGATCAGGCGCCCGCCGGTGGCGGCTTCGAGGGCGGACGGGATCCAGAGGGGGGCGTCGGTCATCCGTTCAACTCCGCGATCGCGGCGCGCACCGTGTCGTGATCCGAAAACGGCAGCACGCGATCTCCCACGATCTGGCCGGTTTCATGGCCCTTGCCGGCCACGACCAGCACGTCGCCGGCCTTCAGGCTCCGCACGCCCTCGCGGATCGCCTGCGCCCGGTCGCCGATCTCCTCCGCCCCCGGCGCGGCGGCGAGGATGGCGGCGCGGATGCTGGCGGGTTCCTCGTTGCGCGGGTTGTCGTCGGTGACGATCACCCGGTCGGCGAGGCGCGCGGCGATGGCGCCCATGATCGGCCGCTTGCCGGAATCCCGGTTGCCGCCGCAGCCGAACACCACCACCAGCCGGCCGGAGGCGAAGGGGCGCAGGGCCGTCAGCACGTGTTCCAGGGCCTCCGGCTTGTGGGCATAGTCGACCAGGCACAGGCCGCCCCGCGCCTCGCCGATCCGCTCCATGCGGCCGGGGACGCCGGTGAGGCTTTCGAGGGCGGCGAACACCCCGGCCGGATCGGCCGCGCCCGCCGGCGTCGCCAGGGCGAGGCCGGCCGCGACCAGGGCGTTCTCGACCTGGAAGCCGCCGACCAGCGGGAGGCTCACCCTGTACTCGGCGCCGTCATGGGCGAGCGTCAGGCTCTGGGCGAAGCCCTCCGTCCGCGCCGCGACGAGGCGGATGTGATCCCCCGCCCGGCCCGTGGTGCGGATGGCATGCCCGGCGGCGTCGGCCGCGCCGATGACGCGCTCGGCATAGGCGCCGTCGGCATTGACGATCACCGGGCGCCCCTTGGGCAGCAGCGTGGTGAACAGGCGCAGCTTGGCGTCGAGATAATCCTCGACGGTCGGGTGATAATCGAGATGGTCGCGGCCGAGATTGGTGAAGGCCGCCGCCGTCAGTTCCACCCCGTCGAGGCGGCGCTGGGCGATACCGTGGGAGGAAGCCTCCATGGCCAGATCGGTGATCCCCTCTTCGGCCAGCCGGGCCAGGGTCTGGTGCAGCGTCACCGGATCGGGTGTGGTCAGCGAGCCGTAGGCCGCGCCCCGGTTCGTGACGATGCCGACGGTGCCGAGGCTGGCCGCCTCCCGGCCGAGGCGCGCGAGGATCTGGCGCACGAAATCGGCGACCGAACTCTTGCCGCTGGTGCCGGTGACCGCGACCACCGTCTCCGGCTGACGGCCCGACAGCCGGGCGGCGGCGAGGGCCAGCGCCCGGCGGGCATCGGCTACAGCGATCCAGGCGGTGCCCTGCGGGAGATCGGCCGGGCGCTGGCCCTCCCCGGCCACGGCGACGGCGCCGGCCTCGGCGGCCCTGGCCGCGAACAGACGGCCGTCGGCGGCAGTGCCGGGCACGGCCACGAACACCCCGCCGGGCACGACCTTGCGGCTGTCGGCGGTGAGGCCCGCGACCGCACGGTCGGCAAGGCCGGCTTCCGCCTCGGGGAAGAGGCGGCCGAGTGTCGGCTGGCTCATGCGCGGCTCCTCGTCGACAACGTCCCTCCGGTCCGCATTCCCGCCCCGCGCCCCACGCACATCGTCACGGCCCGCCCACCTGGGTGGCATGATAGGCGCCGAGCTTGACCATCAGCGGGAACGGCTTGGCCGGCGGCTCGAACCGGGGCGGCAGGCCGAGGATCGGCGCGACCCGCTCGATGACCTTGCCCGTCACCACGCCGGAATTCCAGGCGGCGGTGGCATAGCCGCCGCTCTCCGGCAGGCCCTGCGGCTCGTCCATGATGGTGAGGAACAGGTATTTCGGCTTGTCCATGGGGGCGGCCGCCATGAAGGTCGTGAACAGGCGGTTCTTGTTGTAGCGCCCGCCGATCACCTTCTCCGCCGTGCCGGTCTTGCCGCCGACGAAGTAGTAGGGGATCGCCGCCTTCTTGGCCGAGCCTTCGACGGCGTTGAGGCGCATGATGAAGCGCATCGCCTCGCTGGTCTCCGGCTTGACCACCCGGGTTGCCTTGGCGCGGGCCGACTCCTCGTCGGTCTTGAGGAAGGTCGGCGTCATCAGCTCGCCGCCATTGATGATGGCCGCCACCGCCGCCGCCGCCTGGAGCGGCGCCACCGCGAGGCCGTGGCCGAAGGCGATGGTGATGGTGTTGATCTCGGTCCAGCGCGGCGGAACGATCGGCGCGGCCGATTCCGGCAATTCCGTCCGCATGCGGTCCATCAGGCCCATCTTCTTCAGGAAGGCCTTGTGGCCGGGCACGCCGATGCCGAGGGCCATCTTGGCCGAGCCGATGTTGGAGGAGTGGGTGAACACCTCCGGCATGGTGATGACGCGGTTGGTGCCGTGATACTCGTGGATCTTCTGCCGGCCCCAATGCAGCACGCCGCCGCGGGTGTCGAAGGTCGAGTTCACGTTGTACTTGCCGGAATCGAGCGCCATGGCGAGCGTCATCGCCTTGAAGGTCGAGCCCATCTCGTAGACGCCGACATTCATGCGGTTGATGCGGTCGTCGGAGAGCGCGTCCTTTGGCTCGTTCGGGTCGAAATCCGGGTAGGAGGCGAGCGCGAGGATCTCGCCGGTATTCACGTCCATGATCATGGAGGCGCCGGCCTTGGCCTTGAAGTGCTCGACGCCCTTCACGAGCTCGTCGCGGACGGCGAACTGGGCCCGCAGGTCGAGGGAGAGCTGGACCGGCGACAGGTCGGTCTGCTTCTCGACGAGGCCGAACTCGTTGAGCGCCTTGTTGCCCTGGCCGTCGATGTACTTCTCGATGCCGGCGATGCCGACATTGTCGAGGTTCGTCACCCCGAGCACGTGGGCGGCGGCGGTGCCGTTGGGATAGACCCGCTTGTGGTCGGGCAGGAAGCCGACGCCGGGAATGCCCAGGCGGTGGACTTCGAGCTGCTGCTTCGGGGTGATCTCGCGCTTGATCCAGACGAAGCCCTTCTTCGACGACAGCTTGGCCCGCAGCTCCGCCGCGTTCAGCTCGGGCAGCACGGCGGTCAGCAGTTCCACCGCCTCGTCTGTGTCGAAGGTGCGCACCATCCGCTTGGGCTCGGCGAAGACCGAGACGGTGCGGATGTCCGTCGCCAGGATCTCGCCGTTGCGGTCGATGATGTCCGGGCGGATCGCCGTGGTGGAAGCCGCCGCCACCCGGTGGTCGTCGCTGTTGTTGCCGGGCGTCGCCGCCATCACGATCAGCCGCACGCTGATGGCGCCGAACACCGCCATGAAGGCGAGGCCGACCAGGGCGACGCGGGCATGGGACCGCTCGATCGCGAGGCGGAACATGGTCCGGTAAAACCAGACCAGCTTCGACACCGGCGGCTCGCTCGTCACGACGCGCTCCGGGGCGGGCTCCGGCACGCCGTCATCGTGCGGGGGCTGCTCCGGCCGCTCGTGCGGCGGGCCTTCCTGCCGGTCTTGCAGCGGATCGTGCGACGGGTCCTGGGACACGGGACGCTACCTCGTAGCCGCGGGCTGGCGAGTGGAAACGGTGCGGGTGGTGACGGAGCCGGTGGTGCGCGGCTCGTCGCGGGCGGCGGAGGGCTTGTCCTTCGGCGTCGCGGTCGGCGTCGCCGTCGAGGCGAGCAGCCGGCCGATCTCGTCGCCGCGATCCGGACGCTCCGGCAGGTCGGAGAGCCGGGCGAGGTGCCCGTCGCCGATGGGCTCCAGGGTGAGGTGGCGCTCGACCGCCGCCTGCAACCGGTCGGGCCGGGTCAGGAGCTGCCACTCCGCCCGCAGCACGGCGATGGCCTGCCGCTCCTTGTGCAGGGCGCTCTTGAGCTTGGAGACCTGACCCGCTTGGTAGAGCGTGTCGTATTTGGTCGAGTAGGCGTAGACCGCCGAGCCGATCAGGCCGACGATCGCCAGGACGTTGAGCAGCCGGATCACCGCCGTGTCCCCCGTCCCTGCGCGGCGGGCAGGCTCGCCAGGGTCTCGATCGCGGTGAGCGGCGGCGGCGGCGGGCCATCGGTCCGCTCGCCCGCCCGCAGCTTGGCCGAGCGCGCCCGCGGATTGATCTCGGTCTCGGCCTCGGATGGCAGGACCGGCCCCTTGGTCACGGGCTTGAAGCTCTTCGGTGCCGGCTGCTCCACACCCGGAACGTGGCGGGAGGCCTGCGCCGCCCGGCCGCTGCGGGCCGAGAAGAACTGCTTGACGATGCGGTCTTCCAGCGAGTGGAAGGTCACCACCGCGAGACGGCCGCCGGGCCTGAGCACCCGCTCGGCGGCGTGCAGGCCGCGCACCAATTCGCCGAGTTCGTCGTTCACCGCGATCCGCAAGCCCTGGAAGCTGCGGGTCGCCGGGTGGATCGGGCTGCCGGGCTCCGGCCGCACCACCCCGGCCACGAGGTCGGCGAGCTGCGCCGTCGTCTCGATCGGTGCGCGGCGGCGCGCCTCGACGATGGCGCGGGCCACCGCCCGCGAGCGGCGCTCCTCGCCGAAATGATAGAGGATGTCGGCCAGCATGCCCTCCTCCGTCTCGTTGACGAGATCGGCGGCGGTCGGCCCTTCGCCGCCCATGCGCATGTCGAGGGGGCCGTCCTGCCGGAAGGAGAAGCCGCGATGCGCCTCGTCGAGCTGCATCGAGGAGACACCGATATCGAGCACCACCCAATCGGCCTGGGCCTCGCCCTGCTCGGCGAGCAGCGTGTCGAGATCGCCGAAGCGTCCCTGGATCAGCCGCAGCCGCCCGTTCGCCGCGGCGACGAGATCGGCCCCGGCCCGGATCGCGGTCGGGTCTCGGTCGATGGCGATCACCTGCGCCTCGGGCGCGGCGTCGAGCAGCGCGCGGGTGTAGCCGCCTGCGCCGAACGTGCCGTCCACGGCGAGCCCCGCCCGATCCGGTGCGAGCGCAGAGAGGACTTCCGCCAGGAGGACGGGAATGTGGCGAGCCTGCTCGTTCCTGGCCTGTTCGTTCCGGGGCGGGCGCGGCGTCCTGCTCATCGGCGCCCCTCCACGATCCTCGCGGACCTCACGCGGAATCGGGAGAGAGCTCGGGCGCCATCCGGCGATCGATGAGTCATGAAAGCCTGCTGCATGGGCGGGCCGCGCGGCGGCCCGGACAGTTGTGGCAACGCCGATCCGCGGCCGGCACAGGCCACGCGCGCGCAGTCTCGCCCGGCAACCTGAGCGAGTGTTGGCCGAACCGCTATTGGGCGTCAACGGGATGGCGCGGGGTAACATGGGCCCTCGAAACGCGTCAACGAGCTTGACCATGCAGGCGGCCCCGATCTGAGCGCATCAAGGTTAACCGAGCGTCAATGTCGCGTATGGTTTCTTGAGATTTACCATCGAGCTCGAGAGCAACTCATGCTCCTGAGAGCGCAAATCTCGACGCCGGGTTTCGACATCGGGGCGATGCCGCCGATGGAAAGAAGTCTTGCAGACGGCGCATGTGAGGGCCGGAACGCCCTTCCCTCCGCTCCACGGAGGTTGCGGGGATGCGTCGCGGTGGATCAGCCGGCCTGTAAGCCGGGTTCTGTAGGGCCCGCGGGCAAGCCCACGGACGTGGCAGCCATTCCTCTGGGACGGCCGTTACCGGCCGCCTCGAGCAACCAACCCGGGCGACGAGCCTGGAGAGCGGGCCTGCCCTCCCCTCGCGGGGACAGCGTGTCGCCCCTATTCGGTTTTGCTCCCGGTGGGGTTTGCCGTGCCGTCCGCGTTACCGCGTCCGCGGTGCGCTCTTACCGCACCCTTTCACCCTTACCTTGCGAAGAACGAGCCTGTGCAAGGCGGTCTGCTCTCTGTGGCACTGTCCCTGGGGTTGCCCCCGCCGGACGTTATCCGGCACCGTCTCTCCATGGAGCCCGGACTTTCCTCCCCGCCCGAAGGCGGAGCGGCCGCCCGGCCGGCTGATCCGGCGCCCGGATTGCGCCGGGGGCGGGCCGGGGTCAAGCGAATTACGCCTCCGCCAGCATCTCCAGCCACGCATCCTCCGACACCACCTTGACCCCGTGGCGCTCGGCATCCTTGAGCTTCGAGCCTGCGCCGGGCCCCGCGACCACGAGGTCGGTCTTGGCCGAGACGGAGCCGGAGACCTTGGCGCCGAGGCGCTCGGCGGTGGCCTTGGCCTCGCTGCGGGTCATCTTCTCCAGCGTGCCGGTGAACACCACCGTCTTGCCGGCGAAGGCCGCCGCCGAATGCGTGCTGGCCAGGGGCTCGGTGTTGACCTGTTCGAGCAGCGCCCGCACGGCCGCGTCGTTGTGCGGCTCGGAGAAGAACTGGATCAGCGAATCCGTCGCCACCGGGCCGATCTCGCCGTCATCGGCGAAGAGCTTGTAGGCGTCCCCGGGCCGCTGCGTCGTCGCCCGCTCCAGGGCCGCCTCGGCGGCGTCCGCGCTGCCGTAATGGTTGAGCACCGCCTCGCGCTGGGCCGCGGTGAGGCGCCCGAGCAGGCGCGCGCCGAGGCTCTGCTCCTTCATGGCCTCGCCCGGCAGAGGATCGAGCGTCTCGAACAGCTTGTCCCGCGTGCCGGGGCCGATGCGCGGGATCGCCGACAGTTCCAGCCAGTCGAGGCCGGCCTGCGCCTTGGCCGCCGCGTCGACGGCCGCCATCAGCGCCGGCATGTCGGGGAAGCGCTTGGCCAGGGCCTTGGCGGTGGATTCGCCGATCTGCGGGATGCCCAGCGCGAACAGGAAGCGGTTGAGCGGAATGGATCGGCGCGCCTCGAGGGAGGCGAGCAGGTTCTTGATCGCCTTGTCCTCCTCCTCGCCCTTCTTCTTGGTCGGCTTTTTCGGCGCGGGCTCGCCCTCGGCGCGGCGCTGGGCCGAGAGCGCCTCGCGCCGGGCGACGATGGCGGCCTTCAGCGGCTCGAATTCGAGGCGGAACAGGTCGGCGGGCTGTTTGACCAGACCCGCCTCGAACAGCACCTCGATATAGGTCTGGCCGAAGCCTTCGAGATCGAAGCCGTTGCGCGAGACGAAGTGCTTCAGGCGCTCCACACCCTGCGCCGGGCAGATCAAGCCGCCGGTGCAGCGGCGGATCGCGTCGAGCTTCTTCGTGCGCGGGTTGAGTTCACGCACCGCCTTGCTGCCGCAGGCGGGGCAGGTCTCGGGGAAGACGAAGGGCACCGCGTCGGCCGGGCGCTTGTCCAGCAGCACGTCCATCACCTTGGGGATGACGTCGCCCGCCCGCACCACGATCACCGTGTCGCCGACGCGGATGTCGCGCCCCTCGCGGATCGGCTCACCGTCGGCGCCGACGCCCTGGACATAGCCCTCGTTGTGCAGCGTCGCGTTCGACACCACCACGCCGCCGACCGTGACGGGCTTGAGCCGCGCCAGCGGGTTGAGCGAGCCGGTGCGGCCGACATTGATGTCGATGGCGAGGAGTTCGGTCAGCGCCTCCTGCGCCGCGAACTTATGGGCCAGCGCCCAGCGCGGCGCGCGGCTGACGAAGCCGAGCCGCCGCTGGAAGCCGAGATCGTCGACCTTATAGACGACGCCGTCGATGTCGTAGCCGAGATCGGCCCGCTCCGCCTCGATGGCGCGGTAATGCGCGATCATCTCCTCGGCCGAGCGGCACAGCTTGGTCTGCGGATTCACCGGCAGGCCCCAGCCCCCGAACCGGTCCAGGACCGCCGATTGCGTCTGCGTGAACGGCTCGGAGACCTCGCCCCAGGCATAGGCGAAGAAGCGTAAGGGGCGCGAGGCGGTGATCGCCGGATCGAGCTGGCGCAGCGACCCCGCCGCGGCGTTGCGCGGATTGGCGAAGAGCGGCTTGCCCGCCGCCTCCTGGCGCGCGTTGATCGCGGCGAAATCTGCGTGCGAGAGGTAGACCTCGCCGCGCACCTCCAGAACCTCGGGAATGTCCGCGCCGGACAGGGTCTCGGGGATGTCCTTCACGGTCAGCGCGTTGGCGGTGACGTTCTCGCCGACCTCGCCGTCGCCGCGCGTCGCCGCCGTGACGAGCTTGCCCGCCTCGTAGCGCAGGGAGAGCGACAGCCCGTCGATCTTCGGCTCGGCGGTGAAGGCGATGGGTGCGTCGGCGGGAAGATTGAGGAATCGGCGGATGCGGGCGACGAACTCCTCCACCTCCTCGTCGGCGAAGGCATTGCCGAGGGACAGCATCGGCACCGCGTGCCGGACCTTGGCGAATTTCTCTGTCGGCTTGGCACCGACCCCGGCACTGGCCTCGGTGGTGCCTGTGAGGGCGGGAAAGCGCGCCTCGATCGCTTCCAGCTCGCGCCGCAGGGCGTCGTATTCGGCGTCCGTGAGCTCGGGGGCGTCCTCGTTGTAGTAGAGGTGGTTGGCCCGCTCGATCGCCCGCGACAGCTCGGCATGGCGCGCCTGGGCGGCGTCCTCGCTCAGGGATTCGACGGCGGCAATTGCTGGCGTGCGCGGCATGGGCCGCGTTTTAGCCGATCCCGGACGACGGAGTCTTAACGCGGGAGGGGCCGGCCGCTGCGGCGGTTCGACCCCATTCCCGCCACAACTCGTCGGACAGAACCGGCGAAACGACGGCTCGGGGACGGATCATGGCAAGACGCATTCTCTCGGCACTGGTTCTCGCCTGCAGCGCGGGCCCGGTTCTGGCCGCTCCCTGCACGCCGCCGACCCCTCCTCCGGCGGAGGCGCGACCGGACAAGCCGAAACTCCCGGACAAGCCGGCCTGCCTCGACAAGAAGGATGGCTGCCCCGGCTGGGAGGCCTACAGCTACAACGACGCGATCAAGGCCTATAACGCCCAGGCCCAGGTTTTCCGGCCCTTGGCCGAGGCTTACGTCCAGAAGCTCAACGCTTACGTCAAGGCGAGCGGCGAGTACGCGCAATGCGAGGTGAAGGCGCTGCAGCAATAGGAATCGACCTTCGCGGGTCACGGAAGTCATTGGGAGGCTGCCGAGCGGCGCGCGGCGATCTGATCGAGACGCGCATCGCCGCCTCGGGCGATCTCACCCTCGATCCGCCCGGTCTCACCCTCCCGGTCGCGGCCCTGTTCGACGAACCTTGACGCGACCGTTGCTTGACGCCCCGGAGGCAGGGTGCGACAGGCCCCGTCCGATTCTTTCGCGAGACTGGACGGCCCGATGTCCCAATCCCTCGACCTTCTCGTCCTCGGCAACGCCATCGTCGATCTCATCGCCCATGCCGAGGAGGATTTCCTCGTCCAGCAGGGTGTGGCCAAGGGGGCGATGCAGCTCATCGACGAGCCGCGCGCCGAGACTTTGTTCGAGGTGATGGGGCCGGCCACCGTCGTCTCCGGCGGCTCCGGCGCCAACACGGCGGTCGGCGCCGCCCTGCTCGGTGCCAAGACGGGCTTCATCGGCAAGGTGCGCGAGGACGAACTCGGCCGCCTGTTCAGCCACGACCTGAAGGCGACCGGGGTGCGGTTCGAGGTTGCGCCCGCCTCCGAGGGGCCGGCGACCGCCCGCTGCTTCATCCTGGTGACGCCGGATGGCGAGCGCACCATGAACACCTATCTCGGTGCCTGCCAGGCGCTCTCGCCCGACGACGTCGACGAGGCCACCGTGCGCGCCGCCCGCGTCACCTATCTCGAAGGCTATCTCTGGGATCCGCCGGCCGCCAAGGACGCCTTCCGCAAGGCGGTCAAGATCGCGCATTCCGCCGGCAACGCCGTGGCTCTGACCCTGTCGGACGCCTTCTGCGTCGGCCGCTACCGCGAGGAATTCCTCGAGCTGATCCGCAACGGCAGCATCGACATCATGTTCGCCAATATCGGCGAGTTGCAGAGCCTCTACCAGACCGACGACCCGGAGGCCGCCATCGCCGCGCTGCGCGACGAGCGGGACGCCCAGGGCAAGCACATGCTCGGCCTCGTGACCCGCTCCGCCGAGGGCGCGCTGGTGGTGCGTGGTGGCGAGGTGCGGTCGGTGGAGGCCTTCCCGGCCCGCGAGGTGATCGACACCACCGGGGCGGGCGACCTGTTCGCGGCGGGCTTCCTGGCCGGCTACACCCGCGGCATCGATTACGTGGCCTCGGCCCGTCTCGGGGCGCTGGCGGCGGCCGAGGTGATCGAGCATATCGGCGCCCGGCCGCAGCGGGATCTGCTGGCGCTGGCCCGCGAGCACAAGCTGGTCTGACGGCCTGCTCGCTTCGACGGCTGTCCCAGTCCGACCCTTCGCCTGAGGAGCCCGCATCGGCGGGCTTCGAAAGGCACCGTCCAAGCCCCGTGTGAGGGCTGGAAGACCTTGCGAGGCGTTCGCTCCGGCACTCCAGGGTGAGCCGGGGGGAGGCTGTCAGCTCCCTCACAGGCCGAGGGAGAACGCAGTCCCGGAAAGGGACCGCGTTCATTTTGAAAAAATCAGCGGGAGCCGATCAGCTCGACGTCGAAGATCAGCGTGGCGTTGGGCGGAATGACGCCGCCGGCGCCGCGGGCGCCGTAGCCGAGATCCGGCGGGATCGTCAGGATGCGGCGGCCGCCGGCCTTCATCGTGGCCACGCCCTCGTCCCAGCCGCGGATCACCTGGCCGGCGCCGATGGTGAAGCTGAAGGGCTGGCCGCGGTCACGGGACGAATCGAATTTCTTGCCGCGCTTGCCGCCGCCCTCGTCGAGCCAGCCGGTGTAATGGACGGTGACCTGCTGGCCGCTCTTCGGCTCGGGGCCGGTGCCGACGACCTCGTCGGTGTAGCTGAGGCCGGAGGGCAGCGTCACGGGCTGGGCGGCGGAGGCTGAGCTGGTCATGGCGAGGGCGATGGCTCCGGCTATGGGAAGGATCGAGCGCATGGATCTGGTCTCTGCGATCTCGTCTCGAACGACGGGGCGCGCGGGTTAGCACGCTCCCGCCCCTGTTGCCTAATAGCGCGCGCTGATCGCCGCGCGCTCGGCCGGGCAGGTGCCGGCGGTGGGGCCGATGACGAGGTCGCCCTGGCGCGGATTGTTGAGGGCGAGCGGACCGGTCTCCTTCCGGCCGAGGAAGCCGCCGCCGAGCTGGTTCTCGAAGAAGCCGTCGCCGAAGCGGATGTAGCAACGGTCGATCACCGCGACCGTGTCGTAGCTGGCGCGGAAGCTCGCCTGCTCCGGCAGCGCCCCCGGCCCGCAGGTCAGGGCCACGTCGATCCTGCCGGACTGGTAGTAGTGGATCGTCTGCGAGCGGTTCGGCCGCACCGCGACCCAGGGGCCGCCGTCACGGCTGACGAGGGCGATGGTGCCCGACCTGTTGACGATCCGGCGGGCGCAGCCGGCCTCCGCCGAAGACGTCGCCGCTGCCGTGACCGCGACGAGGGCCGCCGCGATCCCGAGTGCCGTGCTCAACCCGCGCATCGATCCCTCCAGACGCCAGGGCCGTGACGGAACCGGATCCGACGGCCACGCTTTGGCCGTCAACCGGGAGCCGGCGCCTGCCGTTCCATGGAACGAGAGATCGCCCTGATACGGAGAGGTGCCGCGAGCGTCTTTCCAGAGGTTCGGGCCATCGCGAGGCTGGCCAAGTGCTCCGTCCAAGTGCTCCGTCCAAGTGCTCCGTCCAACTGCTCCGCTCCGGCCCCTGAGGCATACCCGGTCTAGCGAAGGAATCCGCATACAGCCGGATTGCCTCCAGGCCGCCCAGGCCCGTAAAGTCAATTCATAATACGAAAGAACGACGCGTCGTCAGCGAACGCCGCGTGCCAGGGAGGATGATCCGATGAGCCGATTCCGGACACTCGTGTCGCCCGCCGACCGCCGCCCCAGTTCCATCCGCTTCTGAGAGGCGAGGCGATGGAGAAGCCGAAGACGTTCGGGCCGCTTGCCGGCCTCCGGGTCGTCGAACTCGCGCACATCATGGCCGGCCCGGTCTGCGGGCTGATGCTCGGCGATATGGGTGCCGAGGTGATCAAGGTCGAGAAGATCGACGGCGGCGACGACACCCGCCGCTCGGTCCCGCCCGCCCTCGCCGGCGAGAGCGCGGCCTACATGATGATGAACCGCGGCAAGCGCGGCATCGCCCTCGATCTCAAGAGTGAGGACGGCAAGGCCGTTCTGCGTCGCCTGCTCGCGGATGCCGACGTGCTGATCGAGAATTATCGCGCCGGCACGATGGAGCGCCTCGGCCTCGGCTACGACGTGCTGAGCCGGGATTTTCCGGGGCTGATCTACTGTTCGCTCTCGGGCTTCGGCCGCTCCGGCCCCTATGCCGAGCGGGCGGGGTTCGACCTCGTGGCGCAGGGCATGAGCGGGCTGATGAGCATCACCGGCGAGGGGCCGGGCCGCCCGCCGATGAAATGCGGGCCGCCGGTGACCGACATCACCGCCGGCATCCTGGCGGCGATGGGCGTCCTCGCCGCCTATGCCCACAAGCAGAAGACCGGCCAGGGGCAGGTGGTGGATACCTCGCTGTTCGAGGCGGGCATCACCCTCACCTACTGGCAATCGGCCATCGCCATGGCGACCGGGGTGGCGCCGGGCCCGATGGGATCGGCCCATCCCCTCAACGCCCCCTACGAGGCGTTCGAGACCGGAGATGGCTGGATCACCATCGGCGCGGCCAACCAGACCAACTGGCTGCGGCTGCTCGCCGTCCTCGGTGCCGAGGATCTCGCCAACGATCCGCGCTTCTCGACCAACCGTGAGCGCATGGCGAATCGCGAGGCCCTGGCCGAGGCGCTGGCCCCGCATTTCCGGAACGCCTCCTCCGCCGAGTGGCTGGCGCGGCTGGAGGCCGGCGGCGTGCCGGCCGGGCCGGTCCTCGACGTGCTGGCGATGCAGGCCGATCCCCAGGCCCGTGCCCGCGAGATGGTGGTCGAGGTCGAGCACAGCCGCGTCGGCCGGATGGACACCCTCGGGCTTCCGGTGAAATTCTCGGCGACCCCGGGGCGCGTCCACGGCCCGGCGCCGTTGCTCGGCGAGCATAGCCGCGCCATCCTGCGTCAGGCCGGCTATGAGGACGCGGCGATCGACGACTTGATCGCCCGTGGCGTCGTGCGCGAGACGACGGCCTGACATCCGCTGCGAGGACCGCCCGATGACGAATGCCGCCGAGACAGCCGCGACCGACGAACTTCTGTTCTCCGTGGACGAGGGCGGCATCGCCCGCATCACCCTCAACCGGCCCCAGGCGCGCAACGCGCTGACCTTCGCCATGTATCGCGGCTTGGTCGAGCTGTGCGGGCGGATCGAGGAGGACCGCGCGATCAAGGCGGTCATCATCGCCGGTGCCGGCGACAAGGCGTTCGCGGCCGGCACCGACATCGCCCAGTTCCGCAGCTTCGACAAGCCGGAGGATGCCCTCGGCTACGAGCGCTTCATGGACCGGGTGCTCGGCAGCCTGGAGCGTCTGCGGGTCCCGACCATCGCCGCGATCGCGGGGGCCTGTACCGGCGGCGGCGCGGCCATCGCGGCGGCCTGCGACATGCGCATCGCCAGCCGTGACGCCCGTTTCGGCATCCCGATCGCCCGGACCCTCGGCAATTGCCTATCGCAGAACACGCTGCGGCGGCTGGCCAACCTGATCGGCGCCCCCCGGGTGAAGGACATCCTGTTCACCGCCCGCCTCGTCGGGGCGGAGGAGGCCCTGGCGATCGGCCTCGTCAACGAGATGGTGGAGGACGCGGCCGCCGTGGCGGAGCGGGCGACCGCCCTGGCCGCCCTGCTCGCGAGCCACGCGCCGCTGACGCTTCAGGCGACCAAGGAAGGCCTGCGCCGCATCGCGGAAGAGGGCGTGGCCGAGGCCGTCGCGGACGAGCGGCCCGGCGACGACCTGATCGTGATGACCTATATGAGCGAGGATTTTCGCGAGGGCATGGAAGCCTTCCTCGCCAAGCGCCCGCCGGCCTTCAAGGGCCGCTGAAGGCGCGCGTTTCCCGTCGTTCGTTGGGCGGGCGGCATCGATGATGCCCGTCAGTGCTCTTCCTCGCCGTACATCGCCGCGATGACCGGTTTCTTCGCACGGATGTGGTGACGCATCAGCGCGGCGAGGCCCTCGCCGTCGCGGGCGCGCAGGAGCGGGATCATCCGCTCGTGCTCCTCGACCGCCTGGGCCCATTGCGCCTCGGTCTGGTGGGCGCTGTAGCGCGAGCGCTGGATGCGGCCGGTCAGGCCGACATAGAGGCTGCGCAGCTTGGTGTTGCGGCTCGCCACCATGATGGCCTCGTGGATCTCACGGTTGAGGCGGAAATAGTTCGCCTCGTCGCGGCCCTGCCACGCCGCCACCATCTCCCGGTGCTTGGCCTCGATCTCGGCGATCTCCTCCTCGGTGATCGTCCGACAGGCGAGGTCGCAGGCGGTCGCCTCCAAGCCGGCGATGATCTCGATCATCTCCTCGAGTTCGGTGCGGGAGATGCTGGCGACCCGCGCGCCGCGGTTGGGCAGCAGTTCCAGCAGTCCTTCCGTCGCCAGGATCTTGATCGCCTCTCGCAGGGGCGTGCGCGAGATGCCGAACCGCTCGGTCAACTCGCTCTCGTTGACGCGGGCACGGGGTTCGAGTTCGCCATCGTTGATCAGCTCACGCATCCGGTCCGCCACCTCGTCGTGAAGGTAGCGTCGGCTGATCCCGATACTGGGCTCAATTCTATTCATCGAGCACTCAAAGAATTTTAAATGCGATACATTGTTCGACTAGCTCTAGGCATAGCCGTGGCGCCTGTCGAGATATCCAGCCGTTCGCAGCTTCGTGAGGCACATCAATTTGCCTATGACGCGTCTCGTCGGGGTCTGATCGGCCAGGTCTTCCCAGGCGCGCCGACTCCCCAGGCTCGCCGAAAAGTGTATTTTTCATGCAGAAGCGGCGCCCTTAGGGCCCGGGTTGCACGAAAGAGATAGGGCCGGTCGGTCCCGTCGCCCGAGCGGGCGAAGGCCTGCCAGCGGATGGATGTGCCATGATCGATCTGTTCAGCGACACCCAGACCCGTCCGACGGCGGGGATGCGCGAGGCCATGGCGCGGGCGCAGGTCGGCGACGAGCAATCGGGATCGGACCCCACCACCAATGCCCTGTGCGAGCGGGTGGCGGACCTGCTGGGCCAGGAGGCGGGCGTGTTCATGCCCTCCGGCACGATGTGCAACCTCGCCTCGATCCTCGTGCATTGCCGGCCGGGCGACGAGATCGTCGTCGACGACCAGTCCCACATCTACAACACCGAGGCGGCGGGGGCGGCGGCGATCGGCGGCGTCTCGCTGAAGGCGCTGCCGACGCGGGTCGGGCTGTTCACCCTGGCCCAGGTCGAGGCGGCGATCCGGGTTCCGCAGCGCACGGCGCCGCGCTCCCGTCTGGTCTCCATCGAGCAGACCACGAGCTTTTCCGGCGGCACGGTCTGGGACATCGGCGAGATGCGTCGGATCCGGGACTATGCCCAGGCCCGCGGCCTCAAGGCCCATATCGACGGGGCGCGCCTGCTCAACGCGGTGGTGGCGACGGGCATTCCGGCGGCGGATTACGCGGCGGGCTTCGACAGCGCCTGGATCGATCTCAGCAAGGGCCTGGGCTGCCCGGTCGGGGCGGTCCTGTGCGGCACGCGGGATTTCGTGGAGCGGGCGTGGCAGTGGAAGTACCGCCTCGGCGGCGCCATGCGCCAGTCCGGGGTGCTCGCGGCGGCCGGGCTCTACGCCCTCGACCATCACATGACGCAGCTGGCGGCGGACAACGCCCATGCCGGGCGGCTGCACCGGGCCATCGCCGACGTGCCGGGCCTCGGTTTCGACCCGACGGCGGGGCAGTCGAACATCCTGTGCTTCACGGTGGAGGGGTTGGGTGTCACTGCCTCCGCCTTCGCGGCCGCCTGCCTGGAAGAGAATGTGCGGGTGCGGGCCATCGGCACGCACCAGATTCGTGTCACCGCCAATCTCGATGTCGATCAGGCCGGGATTGATCGCGCGGCGGAGGTGATCCGGGCCAAGGCCGCCTCCTTCGCGGCGCGGGGATAGGACGTCTCCGGGCCCGGACGGCGCGTCGCCGTCCGGGCCCGGAGCTTACCAGAAACTACTTCCTGTCGAGGTCTTGAGCCAGCTTGAGGTGCTCGTCGAGATGTGGCTTCGTCTTGATGGCGAAGGCCTTCAGCGCCGCGTTGTCGCCACCCTCGGCATAGCGCTTGTAGAGATCGGTGGCGTTCTTGTGCGCCGTCACTTGATCGTCCTGGTACTGCTTGGTGAAATCGGCGCCGTTCAAGCCCTTGAGTTTGTCGAGCTTGCTTTGATGCGCGGAATCCAGCGCCGTCGGCAGGGTGAGCTTCATATCGCCGGTCTGAACCACTGATTTCAGCTCGTCCGACACCTTCTTGTGGTCGTCGATCATCTTCTGGGCGTAGGCCTTGGTCTTGCCCTCGGCCTTCGTCAGGGCGAGCTGGCTCGATTGCATCTCGAACATGTCGCTGATCACGGCCTGGGTCACGAAATCCTGGGACGAGGGGGCGACGCCGATCAGCGAGTTCACGCCGGTCTTCTCGCCGACCGATTGGGCATGGGCCGGCATCCCCACCGCGCCCAGCAGCAGCAGGCAGGCGGCGGCGGTGAGTGGCGTTCTCATGGAAGTCTCCTCAGGCGAATCCGTACGTGCCTGAGCAACCGGAGCGGGCGGCCGATGTTCCTGGCCGGGTCGCGTCACGGCGAGCGTCACGCCTCGCAATCCGCCGTCTCGCGGGCCAGCCAGTCGATCACGCAGGAGAGGGCCTTGCGCTCGCTGCGCCCCGCCGCCAGCGCCGCCTCGTAGGTGCGGATCTGCCCGTCGGCGCTGGAGCCGCATTCGGCGATGGTCAGCGCGTGGGCGACCTGGGCGGCGCAGCCGAGGGCGGCGGCATCCTCCGCCACGAGGTCGAGCAGGCGCTCGACCAGACGCTTCACCGGCACCGCCTCCTCCGCCGCCTCGTCGATCAGCGCGGCGTGGACGCCGTCGCGCTGCGCCCGCCACAGATTCTCCATCGCGAAGCCCCGTGTGGCGCCGGTCGGCCCGGCATTCAGCTCGGGCCGCCTGACGCAGAGCCGCACGAGGCAGCGGTAGAGCGCGGCGATGGCCAGGGTGTCCCTGAGCCGCGTGCAGCTGTCGGCGACCCGCAATTCCAGGGTGGGGTACCGGATCGACGGGCGGATGTGCCACCAGAGATAGGTCGCGTCCTCGATCGCCCCGGCCCGGGTCATCACCCGGATGTAGCGCTCGAAATCGGCCCCGCCGTCGAACAGCTCCGGCAGGCCGGTGCGGGGCAATTCGGCATAGGCGCGCAGGCGGTACCCGGACAGCCCGGTGCGGTGGCGCTCATAGAAGGGCGAGGAGGTGGAGAGCGCGAGCAGCACCGGCAGGAATGGCATCAGCCGGTTGATCAGGGCGATGCGCTGCGCCGGCTCCGGTACCTCCACATGGATGTGCAGGCCGCTGACGATGGAGCGGCGCCCGACCATCTGCAGCGTCTCGATCATCTTGCGGTAACGGACCTTGGCGGTCTCGCGCTGGTCGGTCCACACCGCCGTCGGATGGGTGCCGGCGGCGAAGACCTTCAGCCCGTGCTCGCGCCCGATGGCGCAGAGCCCGGTGCGCAGCTTCGCCAGCGCCTCATGCGTCTCCGCGAAACTCTCCGAAGGCTGGGAGCAGATCTCCGCCTGGCTCTCCAGCATCTCGCGCTCGACCCCCTCCAGCCGGCTGTGCGCCGCCTTGTGGAAGGCCGAGACCGAGTCGCTGGGCGCCGCCCTCGTGCGGGCGCTGGCCAGGAACAGCTCTTCCTCGATGCCGAACCGATACCCGTGAGCCATCCAGCGCCTCGCCTTCCCGAGCGACCCGAAGGATAACGGGCCTGAGGGCCGCCGGGTCGCGCGCTAACGAACGATACGGTCGAGGCGGTTGTTCACGAAGAAATACAGCTCCTTGGCACCGGGCTCGGTGTAGAGCACCTGCACTTCGCGGCCGGCCCGGCCCTCGCCGACCAGGACATCGGTGGGCGGTCGCCCCTTGAGGCGCACGAGGTCGCATTCGCCGATCCCCGGCTCGATGGCGGTGGCCGTGCCGGGCGCGGGGCCGGTGCAGGCTCCGCTCCCGTCGAGGACCGGACCCGATACGGCGGGCGGTCCGGCCGGGGGCGCGGACAAGACCGCGCTCGGCGGCGGCGGTGCCGGGATCGGCGCCGCGCGCTCAGCGGTCGTGCAGCCGCCGAGCAGGGCGGCGAGGGCGAGCGGAACGGCAGATCTCACGGCACGTCTCAAGGTGTCGGCCTCTTCTCCGGCATCGTGGCGCCCGCGCCGGTCCCGCCCGCGGCGCTGCCGTCG
>NZ_NKUI01000092.1 GCF_014845115.1 Methylorubrum zatmanii
TCCCCCCGTAGCGGCATCGCCGGACGCGCCCGGCGCACCGTCCGCGGCCATGGCCGCCGTGGCGAAAAGGACGATCGCCGATGCCACCGCCGGCCGGATCAGTCTGAACACCCCTGTACCTCTCGACAGTCTGACAATCCGCGCGCCGGCCCCATCGGGCCAGCCGCAGGAGGACTTATGGCGCGGGCGGAGGCCTCGTCCATGCCCGGCAACCACGGCGAAGTTGTGGATGCGGCGCTTTCCGGTCGATCTGGCCGGAAAAGCCTCTCCCCGGCCCCGCCTGGCTCGTGGGCCATCGAGGATTCGAAGCCTGGGGTGGACACCCTGCCGTCCTGTCTGGTTTTCGCCCCAACCCTGCCTTAGACCCGTGCAGGAAACTTCAGGACACCGGGCCGCCGGGCGCGGCTGGCAAGAGGACGGACCTTTCATGCGTAAACCGTCGAGATACTGCATCGCGGCTTTGTTCGCGGCGAGCCTCGGCGGCTGCCAAGCACTCGGCGGCGGTGGCGGGGTGATGCCGGAATCCGACCTCGGGCCCCCGCCTTCCGCGCGCGGCACGCTGCCGGGCCGCCCCCTGCGCAGCGTCCAGACCGACGAGGACGGGGCTGCCCTCTCCGTCGCCCCGACGCGCCGCCTGGAACTGCCGAAGAATATCCGCGGCGAAACCCAGACCGCCGATACCGGCCCGCGGCGCATCCGCCGCGAGGAGATCGACGGCGAGACGACGGCGCAGAGCAGCTCCGGCGGTCTGTCGCCCCAGATGTCGTCGGGCGGCAGCGTCGGCCTCGGCGGCAAGTTCTAACCGACAAGATTCCGCTAGACGCGCGGCGGCGGGCGCCTCGCCCTCAGACGGTGGGGGCCTTGCGGCCGCCATAGTGGTCGTCGAGGCGTCCGCCGAAGCCGGGATCGGAGAACGGATCCTCCCCCGGCCCCTGGGTCGGTGCGCCTTCGAGGTCGGCCGGGTCGATATCGACCACGTAGCCACCGAGTTCGACCGAGTAGTTCAGCGATTTCCACGGCAGCGGGTGACAGGTCTCGCCGAACCCGAGGAAGCCGCCGAAGGACAGCACCGCGTAGGCGACCTGCCCGGTCACCTTGTCGACCATGAAATTGCGGACGGTGCCGAGGTGCCGCCCGGTGCCGTCGTAGACCGGCGTGCCCTCGACCTTGTCCGAGGCGATCAGCCGGGGCGTCTCGGCGGTCGCGACGCCTTCCCCCGAGGCCGGGTCGAGTTCCAGCGTTCCGGGTTTCCGATAAGTCCGTTCCTCGGGCAGATCCGTCGGCATTCACCGCTCCAGCATGTCCTGTCGGCAGGGTCCTGCGTGAATGCCCTGTGTCGCGCACGGTTCCCGTGCCGACCTGCCTTCCCGCGTGTCGCCGGCCCGTTCACGGCGCGGCGATGCCCCTTCGATGGGGATCGGGCTGCGGAAAGGTCCGCTGATCTGTGGATGGACGCTCCCGCAGACACCTTCTCCACTTGGAACGGCCGTGGCACCGCTTAGTTGTTGGACTTCAGTGTCCCGAAGCCCCCGGGCTCGTGTCACCCATCTGCCGGACCGCAGGACGGAGGGAAACCATGGCTACCAAGACGACGGAGAAGAAGGCGGCTGCGCCGAAGAAGGAGACCGCCACCAAGGCCGCTTCGGGCACCAAGCCGAACGCCCTTCAGCAGCCTCTGAAGCCGTCTCCCGAACTCGCCGCCATCGTCGGCGACAAGCCCCTGCCGCGTGGCGAGGTGGTGAGCAAGGTGTGGGAGCACATCAAGAAGCACAATCTCCAGAACCCGGAGAACAAGCGCGAGATCGTCGCCGACGACAAGCTCAAGAAGATCTTCGGCAAGGATAAGTGCTCGATGTTCGAGATGAACAAGCATCTCGCCGCGCACCTCAAGTCCTAATTTCCCGAACAGAACCGTTCGCGGGCCGTTTCTCGGAGCGCGGCGCCGGTCAAGCCGGCCCGCGCCTCCGTCAGGCTCGGGAGCGGCACCGCATCAGGCGATGCCGCGCAGCACGCCGCCATCGACCCGCAGCGCCGCCCCCGTGGTGGCACTCGCGGCGGGCGTGCAGAGATAGGCCACCATGTTGGCCACCTCCTCCGGCTGCGCCAGGCGCTGCAGCAGGGAGGTCGGACGGTTCTCGGCGATGAAGGCGCGGCCCTTGGCCTCCAGATCGCCGTCGCCGCCGCCCATCGATTCCAGGAAATCCGCCACGCCCTCGGTCAGGGTCGGGCCGGGCAGGACACTGTTGACGGTGACGCCGCTGCCGCCGACCGTCTCGGCGAGGCCGCGCGAGACGGCGAGCTGCGCCGTCTTCGTCATGCCGTAATGCACCATCTCCACGGGGATGTTGAGCGCCGACTCGCTGGCGATGAAGACGATCCGCCCCCAGCCGCGCTCGACCATGCCGGTGCCGTAGGCGCGCGAGAGGCGGATGCCGCTCATCACGTTCACCTCGAAGAACCGGCGCCACTCGGCATCCGCGATCTCGAAGAACGGCTTCGGCTCGAAGATGCCGGCATTGTTGATGAGGATGTCGACCCGGGGCAGGGCGGCGATCAGCTCGGCCGCGCCCTCCTCGGTGCCGACATCGCCGACACCGGCGCCGAACTGACCCTCGGGCACCTCGCCGCGCAGGCGCTGGATCGCCGCATCGACCCGCTCGGCGGTGCGCCCGTTGACGGCGACAACGGCACCGAGCCGGCCGAGCTCGCGGGCGACAGCGTAGCCGATGCCGCCGGTCGAGCCCGTGACGAGGGCGCTGCGCCCCTTCAGATCGATATCCATGGTTTTCCAACCCCGCTCGCGCGCGCCATCCCTCGCGGCGACAACGCGCGGGCGGAAGGTTGGTGCGGGGCGGCGCCGCGCGTCAGGGGCCCGTCCGGCGCAGGCCGCTCGCCAGCGCCCCGGTCAGGGCGAGGGCGAAGGCGCACCACAGGGTCGGAGCGAAGGCCGCCGCCGGGCCGCCGGGCACGAGGCCGAACAGGACGGCGACGAGGGCCGCGCCGAGGGATTGGCCGACGAGCCGGGCGCTCGATTGCATGCCGCTCGCTCCGCCGCTGCGCTCCCGCGGGGCGCTGGTGATGATGACCTTGTTGTTCGGCGACTGGAACAGGCCGAAGCCGATCCCGGCCAGGGTCAGCCGCCAGACCACGTCCCAGGTCGTCGGCGATCCCGGCAGCAGGGCCAGGGCGGCGAGGCCCGCCGCCAGCAGGAGGAGACCGAGGCTGCCGAGCAGACCCGGCGGGTAGCGGTCGGCGAGCCGGCCCGACAGCGGCGCCACGGCGGCGATGGCGAGCGGCCAGGGCGTCATCAGGAATCCGGTGCGCGCCTCCGAGAAGCCGAGTGCCACCTGGAAGTAGAAGGGCAGGGCGACATAGGCCGCCATCTGCGCCGCGAACGAGCAGATCGAGGACACCATCGACAGGGCGAAGGCCGGGATCCGCAGGAGGTCGAGGGGCAGGAGCGGCACCGCCCGGCGGATCTGCAGGCGCACGAACACGAACCCGACGACGGCGGCGGCGGCCAGTTCCACGAAAGCGAGGGTCCGGCCGTCCGGATCGGCGAGCCCGTCGACGCCGACGATCAGGAGAGCGATGGTCAGCGCGTTGAGGATCGCGCTCCCGACATCGAAGCGGCGGGCGGAGCGCGGTGTGGAGGGCAGGGTGCGCGCGCCGACCGCGAGCGCCACCAGCCCCACCGGCAGGTTGACCAGGAACAGCCAGGGCCAGGCCGCGACCGAGAGGATCGCGGCGGCGAGTGTCGGGCCAGCGGCGGAGGCGATGGCGACGATCAGGGCCACATTGCCGACGCCGCGCCCGATCAGCCGGTGCGGATAGATGAAACGCACCAGCGCGATGTTGACGCTCATGATCCCGGCGGCCCCGAGCCCTTGCGCCACCCGTGCGGCAGTCAGGCTCGCGAGGTTCGGCGCGAGCGCGCAGGCGAGCGAGGACGCGGTGAAGACCGCGAGCCCGCCGAGATAGACCCGGCGATATCCCACGATCTCACCGAGGCTCGCCAGGGGCAGGAGCGCGGCGGTGACGGCGATCTGGTAGGCGCTGACGACGAAGATCGCCTCCGAGGCCGGCACCGCGAGGTCGCGGGCGATCACCGGCAGGGCGACATTGACGATCGCCCCGTCGAGCACCGCCATGGAGATGGCTAGGGCCATCGCCGTGAGCGCGAGCCAGCGCTCCCGCGGCGGCAGCCCGTCGGCGCTCGCTCCCCCCGTCCTTGCCTGCGCCGTCACCTTCGGCCACTCCCCGGAGCTTGCAGGCGGCCCGTCCGCCCTATCTGTCCCTCACCGGCCGACGCACCGGGCTTGTGCCGACCAGCCCGAGACGGAGTTTTCATGCGTTCCCACCCGATCCTCGCGCTGTGCCTCGCCCCGTTGCTGGCGCTGACCCCAGCCTCGACCGTTTCCGCCCTTGCGGAGGAGGCGCCGGCCCCGCTCGGCATCGGCCTGGAAGGCTTCGCCTATCCCTTTCCCGTGCGCTTCCTGCCGCTCACCCGCGACGGCGAAGCGCAGCGCCTCGCCTACATGGATGTGGCGCCCGCCGACAATGCCAACGGGCGCACGGTGCTGCTGCTGCACGGGCGCAACTTCCCATCGAGCTACTGGGAGCCGGTGATCCGCGCCCTCTCGAATGCCGGCTACCGGGTGGTGGCGATCGACCAGCTCGGCTTCGGCAAGTCGTCGAAGCCCGTCGGCGCCTTCACCTTCGATCGGATGGCCGCCGACACCATCGCCCTGGCCGACAGCCTCAAGCTCCCCCGGTTCGACGTGGTCGCGCATTCCATGGGCGGGATGCTCGCGGTGCGCCTCGCCCGCAGCTATCCGCAACGGGTCAACAGCCTCGTGCTGGAAGCGCCGATCGGCCTCGAGGATTATCGCTTCAGCGTGCCGCCGGTCCCCGACGAGACCCTGCTCGCCCGCGAGAGCGATCTCAGCGCGGAGGCCTACCGCAAGCAGCTGATGACGAGCTATTCCCTCTCGATTCCGGCCTCGGCGATCGAGCCCTTCGTCTCGATCCGCGAGCGGGTGAAGGGCTCGGGCGAGTATCCGCGCTGGCTCAGATCCTTCGTCAATTCCTACCAGATGATCTGGAGCCAACCGGTCGTGCACGAGATCCCGCTGATCAAGGCACCGACCCTGTTCATCATGGGCGCCAACGACCACAACGCCCCCGGTAAGGGTTTCGCGCCGACCGAGATGCGCTCGGCCATGGGCGACAACACCGGCCACGCCCGGGCACTCGCTGGACGGATGCCGAACGGCAAGGCGGAGGTCATCAACAATGTCGGCCACCTCGTCCACATGGAGGCGACCGAGATGTTCAACACGCTGACGCTGGAATTCCTCAACACGCACTGAGTTTTCGATGGCGCGGCGCGGCGCCGGGCCGGCGGAGGGGACGAAGCAGCGTAACCGGAGTTGAGAGATGGATGTCGGTTTCATCGGGCTCGGCCGCATGGGCCAGGCCATGGCGGCCCGGCTCGTCGCGGCGGGTCACCGGGTGCGAGTCTGGAACCGCTCGCCGGAGGCGGCGAAGGCGGTCGTCGGTGCCGAGCCGGTCGGCAGCGCGGCCGAGGCCTTCGCGGGGGATGCCGCCATCACCATGCTCGCCGACGATACGGCCCTGCGCGCCGTCATCGTCGAAGGCGGGTTGCTCGACAGCGGCCGGCGCCCGGCGGTCCATGTCGGCATGTCGACGATCTCGGTCGCCCTGGCCAAGGAGCTGGCGGCGGTCCATGGGCGGGCGGGCGTTTCCTACGTCTCCGCCCCGGTCTTCGGCCGGCCGGACGCCGCCGCCAATGGCGCGCTCAACATCATCGCCGCAGGCACTGACGAGGCGATCGCCCGGGTGCAGCCGCTGTTCGACGCCATGGGCAGCAAGACCTGGCGCTTCGGCACGGAGCCGGAGCGGGCCAATGCGGTCAAGCTCGCGGGCAACTTCATGATCGTCTCCGCCATCGAGGCCATGGGCGAGGCGGCGGCCTTCGCGGAAGGGCACGGCATTCCCGGTGCCGAGGTGCTGGAAATGCTGACCGGCACGCTGTTCGCCTCGCCGGTCTACAAGAATTACGGCGCCATGATCATGGAAGGGCGCTACGAGCCGCCGGGCTTCACCATGCGGCTCGGCCTCAAGGATGTCCGCCTCGCCCTCGCCGCAGGCGACGCCGTCAACGTTCCGATGCCGTTCGCCAGCGTGCTGCGGGACAACCTTCTCGACGCCATCGCCCATGGCGACGGCGACAAGGATTTTGCCGGGCTGGCGACGGTGGCCGCCCGGCGCAGCGGGCGCTGAGGCTTCCTCAGCGCCGGGTGTTCGACGCGGTCTGGCCGAACATCACCTTCTTGGCGTCCTCGCTCATCGGCTGGCCGTGGTTCGGGTTGACCTCGGCCGCCCTCGCATAGGCCGCCTTGGTGGCCGGGCGCTCGGCGATCGCCTCGAACCAGCGCTTGAGGTTCAGATGCTCGTCGAGCCGCTGGCCCTGCTTCTCCCACGGCACGATCCAGGGATAGGCCGCCATGTCGGCGATGGTGTAGTCGTCCCCCGCGACGAAGGCCCGGTCCGCCAGCCGCCGGTCGAGCACGCCGTAGAGGCGGTTCGTCTCCTTCACGTAGCGGTCGATGGCGTAGGGGATCTTTTCCGGCGCGTATTGGGAGAAATGGTGGTTCTGGCCGAGCATCGGCCCCAGGCCGCCCATCTGCCAGAACAGCCATTGCAGGGTCTCGGCCCGGCCGCGCAGGTCGCCGGGCAGGAAGCGCCCCGTCTTCTCGGCGAGGTAGAGCAGGATCGCCCCGGACTCGAACAGCGAGACCGGCGCGCCGCCATCGGCGGGCTCATGGTCGACGATGGCCGGCATGCGGTTGTTCGGCGCGATCTTCAGGAAGGCGGGTTCGAACTGCGCGCCCTTGCCGATATCCACCGGATGGATCGTGTAGGGCAGGCCGGTCTCCTCCAGGAAGAGCGTCACCTTGTGGCCGTTCGGGGTCGGCCAATAATGCAGATCGATCATGGTTGCGCCTCATCTCCAGTGCCGCATCCCGTGGGCCCCGGCCAGCGGCGAAGTGGGATGGACGGACGATTCGATCAAGCCGGCCTAATCCTGCGGATTGCGCGGATTTCCGGGACGAAGCGGAGAGGCGTGTCCTCGATATCTGGTGTGACGGTCGGGACCGGCATCCGTGATCCCGCAGGGATCGGATGGCCATCACGCGGCAACGATGTCGCGAGACAACCCCGCGCCATGCGCGGCGGTGCCTTGCCGGGCGTGGACCGAAACGGTATCTCCATCGGGCCCTCAAACGGGGCGTCGGGGTGTAGCGCAGTCTGGTAGCGCATCTGCTTTGGGAGCAGAGGGTCGTAGGTTCGAATCCTATCGCCCCGACCATGTCTTGCCCGGAGACGTCTGCCGTCCGATGTCGAGCGCCCGCATCTATCGTCCCGCCAAGGATCCCTCGCAGTCCGGGCTTGCCCGCACCAAGCAATGGGTGCTGGAGTTTGACCAGACCGCCCCGCGCGAGACCGATCCGCTGATGGGTTGGACCGGCTCCTCCGACATGCTGCAGCAGGTGCGGCTCGAATTCGATACGGCGGACGAGGCGGTGGCCTACGCGAAATCCGCCGGCATCGCCTACCGTGTCGAGGAAACGCCGCCGCCGATCGCCCGCAAGGGCCTGTCCTATTCGGACAACTTCAAGTTCAACCGCACCGCCCCCTGGACGCACTGACGCCGGATTTTTCGCTCGCGGCGACGCGGAAGCCGTCGCGAGCGTGACCCCCTTCGATCCTCAGCGCCCCTTCCGCTCCGCCCAGGCACGGAAGGGGCTCGGCGCGCCGGCGAGCGGGTGATGGCGCACCTGCATCGGCTGCTCCGCGAGCGGCCGGCACAGCTCGGCATAGATCCCGGCGCTGATCAGCCCCTCGGCCTCCGCCTCCTCGGCGGTGAAGGCGAAATAGCCCTGTTTGACCCCGGCGAGCCGCATCGCCGCGTGGCACATCGGGCAGGGCCGTCCGCTCGCGTAGACGATGCAATCGTCGAGCTTCGGCCGCCCGAGTCTCTGGCTCGCCGCGCGCAGGGCCACCATCTCGGCATGGTCGCTCGGATCGTTCGTGCGGTGGATGCGGTTGGCCGCCCGCGCGATCACCTCTCCGTCCCGCACGATCACCGCGCCGTAGGGCCTGCCGCCCTCGGCGACGTTGGCCAGCGCCAATTCGGTCGCCTCGCGCAAGTAGCTGTCGTGATCGGGCATCCGCACTCTCCTTGTCATATCCAATCCGGTTGATCCCTTCGGGATGGCGGATTGGGGCTTCGCTCAAACGCCGCACGGGCCGGCCGATCCGGTGACCGCGTGGATCGAGCGGACAGCGGGTCAGAACGCGTAGCGCACGCGGCAATAGGGCAGGTGCTCGGCAAGCAACACCTTGAAACGGGTGAGCCATTTCCCCTTCCAGCCCGTACGGTAACGCAGGTTGTCGCCCCCGCCCTCCGAACGCTTGGTCTCCTGGATGTCCGGGCGCCACAGCAGGGCCTCGGCCTTGGGGTGCCAGCCGAGATTGACCTCATGCAGCCCGGCATTGTGGGTCAGCATGATGATCTCACACTTGAGTTGGGCTTTGGCCGCGTCCGAAATGCTGCCGTCGATCTCGGCGAACAGTTCTGCCCAGTCGGCCTCCCAGCCCTCGTAGAGGATGACGGGGGAGAAATTGACGTGAACCTCGTAGCCGGCGGCCACGAAGTCGTCGATGGCGGCGATCCGCTCCCGGATCGGCGCCGTGCGCACGTCGACGACCCTGGCGATTGGGGCCGGCATCAGCGAGAAGCGGATGCGGGTGCGCCCCTGCGGATCGTAGGCCAGGAGGTCGCGGTTGACGGCCTTGGTGGCGAAGGAGCCCTTGGCGTTGGGCAGGGTGCGGAACAGGCCGACCAGATCGCGGACCGTGTCGCAGATCATCGCATCGACCGAGAGGTCGCCGTTCTCGCCGAGATCGTAGACCCAGGCGGCCTCATCGATCTGGTCGGGCTCCGGCAGCGGCCCCTGCTTCGCCGCGTGCCGGGCGATGGCGGCAGACACCGCCTCGACGTTCACGAAGAGCGAGATCGGGTTCGAGAAGCCCTTGCGCCGGGGCACGTAGCAATAGGCGCAGGCCATGGCGCAGCCATTGGAGGTCGAGGGCGCGATGAAATGGGCCGAGCGGCCGTTGGGGCGCATCGCGAGGCCCTTCTTCACCCCGAGCACCAGGGTCGAGCGCTTGATGCGGACCCAATCCTCGACCGAACCCTCGTTGCCGTGCAGCTCCGGGATGTTCCAATGCGAGGGCACCGCGATCCGCTCGGCATTGGGAAACCGTGACAGGATCTCGCGCCCGCGCGGATAATCGGCGACCGCAGGCTCCATGAAGATGCGGTCGATGTCGATGAGATCGCGCGGGGCCATGGGGCCTATCTAGCGCGACGGGACGTCCCGGCCCCGGCCTGCGGCGACAGGGCTCCGGGTCAAAGCCGCGCCAGAAGATCGGCCTTCTTGCCCGCGAATTCCGCGTCGGTCAGCACGCCCTTCTGATGAAGCTCTGCCAGTCGTTCGAGGATCGAGAGGATGTCGGCCGGGCCGGAACCGGAACCGGGCGGATCCTGTCGGCGGGCAGCGGGCTCGCGCGGCGCGGGCGCGGCGTGGCCGGCGATGGCCGCCGAGGATGAGGCCGACGCCGTGCCGGACGAGGCCCGCGGTGCCACCGCCGCATCCCTGCCGACGGCGGTGAGGTCGTCGAGGGTGAAATTCCCTTGCGGCCCGCTGAAGCGCAGCGACGCGGTGGCACCCTGCTGCTGCGAAGCGCCGGTCACGAGCCGGTCGCCGGTGTCGTAGAGGGTGAGGCGCCCCTCCGTCTCGACGGCGAGCCGGCGGCTCTCGGGAAAGAAGGCGTAGCGCGTCGCGTTCTGCGCCCCCGCGCTCGAGGGAAGTCCCAGCTCCGCCGGCCACCAATTGCCCGAGGCGGCCTCCTCCTGGAAGCCGGAGAGCGGCAGGGCGGCGGCGAGTTCGGTGCACAGGGCATCGACCTGGGCCTTCAGGGCGTGATCGTTCATGCGCCCGACCATCACCATGCCGCCCCGCGACCATTGGCCGAAACCGCCGAGATCGGGATGGTCGAACTGAGCCATGTTGCCCTGTCCGGCCTGGAGCGCGCGCAGCAGGTGTCGCACCGCCTCCAGGCTGACTCCGTGTCGCTCGGCCAGGGCCTGCAGCCCGGAGGGCCGGTGCTCGGGTTCTTCGATCATGGGCGCTTCCCCGCTCCAACGCTTCGGTGCCGACCGGCGACGCGCGGTGCAACGCGCGCGCCCGACGCGAGTTTCGTCCAAGGCCTACCACATCCGTGACGGCGCGCCGCGAGCCCGGAAAAAATTGCTGCGCCGCGTCAGCCGGAACGGAGCTTCACAGTTCCGTGCACGTTCTAACGTCCGGCCGGACCCGTTGGGGGCCGCCATGAGTGAGAATGGGACCACGATGGCCGATACCGACAGGACCGCGACGCCGAAGTTACGGACCTCGCGCACGCGCATCCGCGAAGGATCGCCGCATCCGCGCGGGGCGACCTGGGACGGGCGCGGTGTCAACTTCGCGCTGTTCTCGGCCCACGCCACCAAGGTGGAGCTGTGCCTGTTCGACGATGCGGGCGAGAAGGAGATCGAACGGATCGCGCTGCCCGAATACACCGATGAGGTCTGGCACGGCTATCTGCCGGATGCGCGCCCGGGCACGATCTACGGCTATCGCGTCCACGGACCCTACGAGCCGGAAGCCGGTCACCGCTTCAACCCGAACAAGCTGCTGATCGACCCCTACGCCAAGGGCTTGGTCGGCACCATCGAGTGGAACCCGGCCCTGTTCGGCTACAAGATGGAGACCGGGGACGACCTCACCTTCGACGAGCGCGACTCGGCTCCCTATACCCGCCGCTCCCGCGTGATCGACCCGGCCTTCACCTGGGGCCGCGACGCCAAGCCCCGCGTGCCGTGGGAGCGCACCATCGTCTACGAGACCCACGTGAAGGGCTTCACCAAGCTGCATCCGGCGGTGCCGGAGAAGCTGCGCGGCACCTATGCCGGCATGGGCCATCCGGCGGTGCTCGATTATATCAAGAGCCTCGGCGTCACGTCGGTCGAGTTGCTGCCGGTCCATTCCTTCGTGCAGGACGATTACCTGCAGCAGAAGGGCCTGATCAATTACTGGGGCTACAACACCATCTCGTTCTTCACGCCCGCCCGGCGCTACGCGGCGGTGCCGGACTTCGCCTTCTCCGAATTCAAGGAGATGGTGGCGCGGATGCACGGCGCCGGCCTCGAAGTGATCCTCGACGTGGTCTACAACCACACCGCCGAAGGCAACGAGAAGGGGCCGACCCTGTCGTTCAAGGGCGTCGACAACGCCTCCTATTACCGGCTGCTGCCGAACCAGCCGCGCTACTACATCAACGATACCGGCACCGGGAACACCTTCAACCTGTCGCATCCGCGGGTGCTGCAGCTCGTCACCGATAGCTTGCGCTACTGGGCGACGGAGATGCGGGTCGACGGCTTCCGCTTCGACCTCGCCACCATCCTCGGCCGTGAGCCCTACGGCTTCGACGAGGGCGGCGGCTTCCTCGACACCTGCCGCCAGGATCCGGTGCTCAACGACGTGAAGCTCATCGCCGAGCCTTGGGATTGCGGCCCCGGCGGCTATCAGGTCGGCGGCTTCCCGCCGGGCTGGGCCGAGTGGAACGACCGCTTTCGCGACGATGTGCGCGGCTACTGGAAGGGCGATGCCGGGCTCCTGCCGGGCTTGGCCTCCCGCATCACCGCCTCGGCCGACAAGTTCAACAAGCGCGGACGCCGGCCCTGGGCCTCGGTGAACTTCATCACCGCCCATGACGGTTTCACCCTCAACGACACGGTCTCCTACAACGAGAAGCACAACGAGGCGAACGGCGAGGGCAACCGCGACGGGCACGGCCACAACCTGTCCTACAATTACGGCGTCGAGGGCCCGACCGACGATCCCGAGATCCGCTCGGTGCGCTTGCGCCAGATGCGCAACATGCTCGCCACTCTGTTCCTGTCCAAGGGCACGCCGATGCTGCTGGCCGGCGACGAGTTCGCCCGCACGCAACAGGGCAACAACAACGCCTATTGCCAGGACAACGAGGTGTCCTGGGTCGATTGGGGCGCCATCGGTCCGGAGGAACGGGATCTCGCCGAGTTCACGCAGCGTCTGATCCTGCTGCGCAACGCCCTGCCGATGCTCTCGCGCGGGCGCTTCGTGACCGGCGCCTATGACGAGGAGTTCGGCGTCAAGGACGTGACCTGGCTGACTCCCACCGGCACGGAGATGACGCCGGAGAACTGGAACGACGGCAATTCCCGCACCCTGGCCGTGCTCCTCGACGGACGGGCCCAGGCGAGCGGCATCCACAAGCGCGGCGGCGATGCCACCCTGCTCCTGTTCTACAACGCCTATCACGACGTGGTGGACTTCACCTTCCCCGAGGCGCCGGGCGGCACGGCATGGACGCGGCTGCTCGACACCAACCTGCCCGACAGCCAGGAGATCGCGAGCTTCGCCGTGGGCGAGAGCTACTCGGTCACCGGACGCTCGATGCTGATGTTCGTGCTCAAACCGGTCGAGAGCGAGGGCGAGGATCACACCGAGATGGAGCGGTCCTACCAGTATGTGATGCAGGCCTTCGAGCGGGCCAATGTCGAGAGCGTGAGCTTCGGCATCGACGACGAGGCCTGATGCCGGAGTGCCCTTCGCCGAACGGGGCGCCGTTTCGGCGGAGGGAAGCTCCACAAACGAGAGAGCGGAACCGTGTCGGGTCCCATCGCGATCCGGCCCGGGGCACTCCATCAGGGCAGCCCCGGGCGGACCGGAGCCGATTTCCTTCCTCCGGTCCTGTCCTACACTTCTTCAGCGGGGATCCGGCGGCACGGGCCGGTGACCTCGACAAGACCATGCCAGGCCGCAGATCCGCATGACCGACATTCCCGAGAAACGGCCGCACGGGAGCCATCCGAGCGTCGAGGCCGGTGCCGCAGGCCACGAATTCGATTCCGGCAGCGACATCTTCTTCGCCGCCGTGGCGATGACCCGCATGCCGATGGTCGTGGTCGATCCCCATCGGGACGATTGTCCGATCGTGTTCGTGAACCAAGCCTTCCTGGAGATGACCGGCTACACCCGCGAGGAGGTGATCGGACGCAATTGTCGCCTCCTGCAGGGCCCGGACACGGATCCGGCAGCCCGGATGGCCGTTCGTGAGGCGATCGCCCAACGTCGGGACATCGCCATCGAGATCCTCAACTATCGCAAGGACGGCGCCAGCTTCTGGAACGCGCTGTTCGTCAGCCCGGTCTACAACGCGGCCGGCGACCTCGTGTACCTGTTCGGCTCGCAGCTCGATATCACCCGCCACCGCGTCGCCGAGGATTCGCTGCATCAAGCGCAGAAGATGGAGGCCCTGGGCCAACTCACCGGGGCATCGCCCACGACTTCAACAATCTGCTCCAGGTGATCCTGGGCTATGCCGATTCGCTTGCGACCAACCTGGAGCGGCCGGATGCCGACAAGGGGCGGATGAGCCGGGCGGTCGGCAATATCCGTGAGGCGGCCGAGCGGGCCGCGACCCTGACGCAGCAATTGCTGTCCTTCGCCCGCAAACAGCGGCTCGATGGCCGGACCGTCAACCTCAACGAACTCGTCTCCGAGATGAAGGAACTGGCCGGGCGCACCCTCGGCGAGACGGTGACGATCGAAACCGATCTCGCCGCCGACCTCCGGCTCTGTCGGATCGATCCGACCCAGGCCGAGGTCGCGCTGCTCAACGTGCTCATCAATGCCCGCGACGCCATGCCGGAGGGCGGACGGGTCACCATCACGACGCGCAACGAGGAGTCCGGCCGCTCCGACGGCTCGAACCGCCTCGTCAGCGTCTCGGTGACGGATACCGGTGCCGGCATCCCCTCGGACGTGCTGGCGCGGGTGATGGACCCGTTCTTCACCACCAAGGAGGAAGGCAAGGGCACCGGCCTCGGCCTTTCCATGGTCTACGGCTTCGTCAAGCAATCGGGCGGGTCGGTGCAGATCGAGTCGGTGGTGGGGGAGGGCACCACCGTGCGGTTGTCCTTCCCCGCGACCGACGGGGCGGAAGGCTTGGCCAGCCACGAGGCCGCCCCCGCCGAGGAGCGGCCGGGCACCGAGACGATCCTGATCGTCGACGACCGCGCCGACGTGGCCGAACTCGCCCGGGCGATCCTGCGGGATTACGGCTACGGCACGCTGATGGCCCAGCACGGCCGCGAGGCCCTGGAGATCCTGGCCGACCACCCGGAGATCGACCTTCTCTTCTCCGATCTGATCATGCCCGGCGGGATGGACGGCCTGTCCCTGGCCCGCGAGGCGCGTCGCCGTCATCCCGGCCTCAGGATCCTGCTCACCACCGGCTATGCCGAGGCGAGCCTGGAGCGAACCGGAATCGAGCGTCCGGAGTTCGATATTCTGAACAAGCCGTACCGCCGCGCCGAGCTGATCCGGCGCGTGCGGGCGGCCCTCGACACGGCAGGCGGCAAGGCCGGATGAAGACCGGGTTGAACGCCGCCGGCGACATGCGGAGGCGATCCATGCCCCAGGGCGACAAGTCGAAATATACGGACAAGCAGATCCGCAAGGCCGAGCACATCGCCGAGTCCTACGAGTCCCGCGGCGTGCCGGAGAAGGAAGCGGAGTCACGCGCCTGGGCCACCGTCAACAAGGACGATGGCGGCGGCAAGCAGCCGGGCGGCTCGGGCCGGGGCCGCGCGACGGCTCACCCCGCCGCCCACAAGGGCGGCCGCAGCGGTGGCACGGCCTCCGCCTCGCGAACCAAGGAACAGCGCTCGGCCTCGGCGAAGAAGGCCGCCGAGACGAGAAAGAGGAATGAGCAGAAGGCGGGGTGAGCGCCGTTCAGCCCTCTCCCGCACACGGGAGAGGGCTTTTCCCGTGTGCTTACGCGGCCATCGCCGCCTTCAGGTTCTCGTCGACCTTGTCGAGGAAGCCCTCGGTGGTGAGCCACTTCTGGTCGGGGCCGACGAGCAGGGCGAGATCCTTGGTCATGAAACCGGATTCGACGGTGTCGACGCAGACCTTCTCCAGCGTGGAGGCGAAGGTCGCCAGTTCCGCGTTGCCGTCGAGCTTGGCCCGGTGGGCAAGGCCGCGGGTCCAGGCGAAGATCGAGGCGATCGAATTGGTCGAGGTCGCCTTGCCCTTCTGGTGCTCGCGGTAGTGGCGCGTCACCGTGCCGTGGGCGGCCTCGGCCTCCACGGTCTGGCCGTCCGGCGTCATCAGCACAGAGGTCATCAGGCCGAGCGAGCCGAAGCCTTGGGCTGCCGTGTCCGACTGCACGTCGCCGTCATAGTTCTTACAGGCCCAGACATAGCCGCCCGACCACTTGAGGCAGGAGGCCACCATGTCGTCGATCAGGCGGTGCTCGTAGACGAGGCCGAGCGACTGGAACTTCGACTTGAACTCTTCGTCGAACACCTTCTGGAACAGATCCTTGAAGCGGCCGTCATAGACCTTGAGGATGGTGTTCTTGGTCGACAGGTAGACCGGGTATTTGCGGGCCAGGCCGTAGTTGAACGAGGCGCGGGCGAAATCGATGATCGACTGGTCGAGGTTGTACATCGACATCGCGACGCCGGCGTCCGGGAACTTGAACACCTCTTTCTCGATGACGGTGCCGTCATCGCCCTCGAACTTGATGGTGAGCCGGCCCTTGCCCGGCACCTTGAAGTCGGTGGCGCGGTACTGGTCGCCATAGGCATGGCGGCCGATCACGAAGGGCTGGGTCCAGCCCGGCACGAGGCGCGGCACGTTGGAGCAGATGATCGGCTCGCGGAAGATGACGCCGCCGAGGATGTTGCGGATCGTGCCGTTGGGCGAGCGCCACATCTCCTTGAGGTTGAACTCCTTCACGCGGGCCTCGTCCGGCGTGATGGTGGCGCATTTCACGCCGACGCCGTGGCGCTTGATCGCCTCGGCCGCATCGACCGTCACCTGATCGTTGGTGGCGTCGCGGTGCTCGACGCCGAGGTCGTAATAGTCGAGGTCGAGATCGAGGTAGGGGTGGATGAGCTTGTTCTTGATCTCCGCCCAGATGATCCGGGTCATCTCGTCGCCGTCGAGCTCGACGACCGGATTGGCCACCTTGATCTTCGCCATGTCGGTTCCTCGATTGCCCGGTGCCGTGCGCCCGGCCGGCTGCCCTTCGCACGTCTGCCCGGAACCCTGTCGCCGCCCCTATAACGCAGCGCAACAGGGCGACAAAGCCACGGCTCGACGGCCCGTTTCGGACGCGCGATTCTGTTACCGCCCCGTTCCTGGCCCCCTGCCGAGCGGCAGCAGGCGGCGCAAGCGAAACCCGAGCCAGATCAGGATGGCCAGGGCGATCAGGTTCAGCCCCAGGGTGAAATCCTCTCGCGGAGCGAGGGAGAGGGCGTAGCTGCTTTTCCGCGCGGCATCGAACTGCCAGCCCAGCACCAAGCCGCCCTCCGAGGGCGCCCGCAGGAACAGATCCGCCAGGAGCCAGCCGCTCGCCGAGAGGCGGAACGTGAGGTCTGCGCTCACGAACCAGATCGCCTGCGCGAGTTGCACCGGGACGGAGAGGGTGGTCCCGAGGCGATGGTCCTGCCAGAGCGCCACCCCGGCGATCACGCTCGCCGCCAGCACCAGCCCGATGAACAGAACGCCCGGCAGCAGCGTGAGCGGCACCGCGAAGCCGGTCTGGGCCAGATCACGCAGGAACGCCCAGAGGCCGACGAGCCCCCCCTGAATCTCGATCAGCGCCACGAGGGTGCGCAGGCCGGCACGGTCATCCTTCACGGCTTTCGTCATGGCGGCGGGCATAAATCAGCCGGCGCGGCACGGCCACCCCGGGAGACGGCCGAGCCGGCGACGCGCATGTCGGTCCGGTCGAAGAGCGTGTATCCGGTCAGCGTTCAGCGGCCTGGACAAATCCGGCCGGCGCTGCGACGACCCCCGCGCCATTCCACGGCCGATCACAAGGGCCGATCATCAGGAAGGAGACACCATGAGCGACCGCATCATCCTGCGCGCCGGCGAAGCCCTCGTCGCGGGCGGCCCGCCCAACACGGCCTCCGAGCCCGAAGTGATCATCGGCGAGCTCGACGGGCCGGTCGGCACCGCGCTCGCCACCCTGACCGGCGATCAGGTCGTCGGCCATTCCCGCGTCTTCGCGCTGCTCAACACCGACATCATGGTCCGCCCGGTGACGCTCTGCGTCTCCAAGGTGAGCGTGACCGAGAACAAGTACACCTCGATCCTGATGGGCACGGTGCAGTACGCCATCGCCAACGGCGTGCTCGACGCGGTCCGGGCCGGCTACATCCCCAAGGAGAAGGCCAACGACCTCGGCATCATCTGCTCGGTCTGGCTCAGCCCGGGCGTGATCCAGGCGGAGAGCGTCGATCACAAGGCCCTGTTCGACATCCAGCGCCGTGGCATGACCGAGGCGATCCGCAAGGCCATGACCAACGAGCCCTCGATCGACTGGCTGTTGGAGAACCAGGACAAGATCGTCCACAAATACTACCAGATGGGCATCGACGGTAAGATCTGAGCCCTTTCCGATCGCGCGCCGCCGGCCGGGCCGGCGGTGCGCCTCACCGCACAAGCACCCGAGAATGAGCGCCCCCGTCGTCATCCTGGTCGAGCCGCAGCTCGCCGAGAATATCGGCATGACCGCCCGTGCCATGGCCAATTTCGGCCTGTCCGAACTGCGCCTCGTGGCGCCGAAGAACGGTTGGCCCAAGAAGGGGGTGCGCGAGGCGGCCTCCGGCGCCACGCATGTGCTCGACGCGGCCACGGTCTACGCCACGGTGCCCGAGGCCATCGCCGACCTGCACCACCTTCTCGCCACCACCGCCCGCGAGCGCGGTCAGATGAAACGGGTCTTCGCTCCCGAGGAGGCGATGACGGCCACCGCCGGGCGGATCGGACGCGGCGAGCGGGTCGGGCTGATGTTCGGGCGCGAGCGGGTGGGCTTGAGCAACGACGAGGTGTCGCTGGCCGATGCCATCGTCACCTTCCCGGTGACTGAAGAATTTCCGTCGCTCAACCTTGCCCAGGCCGTGCTGCTGATGGGCTATGAGTGGCGCCGCGCCGCCGGTCTCGCCACCCTGCGCTTCTCCGGCGAAATGCTGTCGCCGCCCGCCACCCGCGAGGCGCTTCTCTCGCTGTTCGCGAACCTGGAGGAGACCCTGGCGACCGCCGGCTTCTACCCACCGGAAAAGCAGGAGATCATCGCCCGCAACATGCGCGACATGCTCCACCGCATGGCGATGACCGAGCAGGATGTGCGCACCTTTCGCGGGGCGCTGCGGGCGCTGAACCGGCGCGGGGCCAAGGCCGAGGACGCTTAACTGGTCACACGGTCAGGCCATCCCACCCACGCCCCATCCTGAGGTGGCAGCGCGAAGCGACGCCCTCGAAGGATCCTCCAGGGATCGCGTGGCCTCTGGAACATCCTTCGAGGCTGCTGCGCAGCACCTCAGGATGAGGCGGAGCACGGGACATCGATGTGACGCCTCTGACTGCGGCAGGTTTTGACGGAGGTCTACCGTCCCGCCAACCCGAACCGCGTCAGACAGACATGCTTGGCGAGCGAGCCGGAGGAGATCGGCACGGCCAACGTCGTCCCGTAGGGCGCCCCGGTCGCGACGTCCTCGTCCTCCCGAAAGGCTCCCTGCCTGTAGGTCACCTCGCACTCGTTGAACTTGTTGCAGACCGAGAGCTTGGTGCAGATCGGCCGGCCCGCCCGCTCGTAGATGTAGTAGGTCGCCCCGGAATAGGGCGGCCGGGGGAAGGACTCGGTCCGCACGGTGGTGATGTCCTGAGCTCCCGCGACCGCCGGCCAGAGAACCACCGGCACGAGAACTCCCATCACCGCCGCACGCATCGTCACTTCCCCCGTCAGTCCGGATCTCAGCCGATCCGGATCATGATCTTGCCGACATGGCTCGCCTTGGCCAAGGCCGCCAGGGCGGCGGGGGCCTCGTCGAAGCCGTAGACCGTGTCGATCACCGGCGCGATCCGGTGCAGGGTGATCGACCGGTTCATGTCCTCGAACATCTCCCGGGGTCCGACGGCGACGCCGCGCACGATGCAGCTCGCCCCGAGGATCGCCAGAGGGTCGATGGCCTCGCCCTGCGCCAGCAGGCCGATCAAGCCGATATGGCCGCCGGGCCGGGTCGCGGCGATGGAGCGCGGCAGCGTGCCGGTGCCGCCGACCTCCACCACGTGATCGACCCCGATGCCGTCGGTCAGCCGGCGCACCTCGCGCTCCCAATCGGGATGGTTGCGGTAATTGATGGTGTCGTGGGCGCCGAGCGCGCGGGCCTTCTCCAGCTTGGCGTCGCTCGACGAGGTGGCGATGACCCGCGCCCCCGCCGCCCGAGCGAGCTGGATCGCGAAGACCGACACGCCGCCGGTGCCGAGGGTCAGCACCGTTTCGCCGGCCCGCAGGGGTTTCAGGCCGTAGAGCGCGTTCCAGGCCGTCACCGCTGCGCAGGGCAGCGTCGCGCCTTCCTCGAAGCTGAGATGGTCGGGCAGCGTCACCAGCCCGTCCTCGTCGAAGACCCGGTACTCGGTGAGCACCCCGTCGATGGCGCCGCCGAGGGCCGTCTCCCAGGCATCGGCCACCTGCGCACCGCCGAGCCAGCTCTGCGAGAAGATGCCGGCGACCCGCTCGCCGCCCTTGAACCGCCGCACGCCCTCGCCGAGGGCGACGACCTCGCCGGCGCCGTCGGAGACCGGGATCAGCCGATTCAGATTCACGGCGAAGGGATAGCGTCCCTCGCAGATCAGCATGTCGCGGTAATTGAGTGAGGCCGCCCGCATCCGCACCAGAACCTGCCCGCGGCCCGGTTCGGGGGTGGGGCGCTCGGCGCTCGTCCAACTGTCGAGGCCGTTGGCGGCGGACATCTCGTAGGCGCGCATTCTGCTCTCCCGTCCCGGTGCGTTCGCGAAGGAATGGACGCCCATATGGGAAGAGGCCGCCCGAAGGCGACCTCGTCCTCAACGATCCCGGATCCGGTTCAGACTCTCTCGACGGGGCGATTTCTTGTCGCCGCGATGGAGATTCAGGCGGCGCGCTTGAGGCAGGCCTTGAGGGTGCGCACAAGCATGGTCGGCGCGTAGGGCTTGGGAATGAAACGGGCGCCTTCCGGCATGTCGCCGGGGCCGGGCGTGCCCATGCCCGAGACGATCAGCACCGGGATCTCGGGCCAGCGATGGGCGACGAGGCGGGCAAGGGCGAAACCGTCCATCGACCCCATCGGCATGTCGACATCGGTCATCAGCACCCCGACATCCGGGCGCCCTTCCAGCACCGTCAGGGCCTTGTCGGCATGGGGCGCTTCGAGGACGTTGAACCCTGCCTCCGCCAACGTGTCGGAAGCCTCCATCAGCAGCAGACCGTCATCTTCGACGAGGAGGACGACGGGCGACTCTGCGGAGTGTTCTGTCATGAGGCTGCAAACGATCTCGGGCCGACACTGGTTGCGGGCCTAATTCGCAGATGCAGCAAGGTCAAGGAAGAGGCAGCCTGCAATTGTGCATAGCGGAAAAAAGGCCCTTGACCTCAGGTGTGCAGCCGCGCTCCCCCGGAACGGGCCGGAAGATTCGCCAGAGCCTCCGGGCGCGGACCGCCGGTCGCCCAATCGAGCAGCTCGACCGTATGCAGGATCGGGATGTCGGTGCCCTTCCCGATCTGGGTGGCGCAGCCGATATTGCCGGTGGCGATCAGGTCGGGCTTCACCCGCTCGATATTGGCGACCTTGCGGTCGCGCAGGCGCGCGGCGATCTCCGGCTGGAGGATGTTGTAGGTTCCGGCCGAGCCGCAGCAGATATGGCCCTCGGGCACATCCTTCACCGTGAAGCCGGCCTTCTTGAGCAGGGTCTTCGGTTCGGTGCGGATCGCCTGTCCGTGCTGCATCGAGCAGGCGGAATGGTAGGCCACCACGAGGTCCGTGTCCTCCACCGGCGGCAGCAGGCCGATCTCGGCCATATACTCGGTCACGTCCTTGGCGATGCCCGAGACCCGCGCCGCCTTCTCGGCATAGGCCGGGTCGTCGCGGAACATGAAGCCGTAATCCTTGATGGTGGTGCCGCAGCCCGATGCGGTGACGACGATGGCATCGAGGCCCGGCCCGTCCATCTCGGCGATCCAGGCATCGATGGTGCGCTTGGCGTGGCCGTGGGCGGACTCCTCCTTGCCCATGTGGTGGGTCAGTGCGCCGCAGCAGCCTTCGCCCTTGGGATGGACCACCTCGACGCCGTGGCGGTTGAGCAGGCGGATCGCCGCCTCGTTGAAGTCCGGCCGCAGCACGCTCTGGGCACAGCCGCGCAGCAGCGCCACCCGGCCACGGCGCCGGGCCGGGCCGGCATCCGCACCGGTCTGGAACAGGGCGCTGATCTCCTGCGCCGAGGTGTCGGCGGGGAAGGTGCCGGGGCGGTCGGTCCGGTTGCGGCCGGGAAGCCGGGCGGGTGCGAGGTCGAGCATTGCCGCCAGACGGTTGCCGACGCGCGGCAGCCGGGCGACCAGCGGGCGCAGCGGCGCGCCGACCTTGGCGGCGAGCAGCGCCAGCCGGAACCGGTTCGGGTAGGGCAGGACCAAGGCCAGCAGCCCGCGCAGCAGCCGGTCGGAGAGCGGGCGCTTGTAGGTCTTCTCGATATGGGTGCGGGCGTGATCGACGAGGTGCATGTAATGCACGCCCGAGGGGCAGGTCGTCATGCAGGACAGGCAGGAGAGGCAGCGGTCGACATGCTTGACCACCTCGCGGCTGGCCGCCTTGCCGCCCTCCAGCATGTCCTTGATGAGGTAGATTCGTCCGCGCGGGGAATCGAGCTCGTCACCCAGGAGAAGGTAGGTCGGGCAGGTCGCGGTGCAGAAGCCGCAATGGACGCAGGTCCGCAGGATCTTTTCCGAGGCCGCCATGGCGGGGTCGGCGAGCTGCGCGGGGGCGAAGTTGGTCTGCACGACACGCCTCGATGCATCTTCTTGCTTGGTCGCGTCTCTTAGAACCGTTCCCGATACCCCCGCAATCGGGAACGGTTCTAAGCTGTTGTTTTGTCGCGTACCGCACGCAACCTAAGGGGCGAGATTCTCACCGCTCCCGCGACACCGTGAGCAGGCGGGCGATGAACCAGATCGGCACCACCACCGCCGCGCCCGCCAGGATCCAGCGGCCGAAATCGTGGAAGGTCTCGAGCCCGAGATCGATCAGCGACCGGGTCAGGTCGTAGAGCCGCCAGAACAGCAGGCCCGGCGTCAGGCCGAGCATCGCCATCACCGCGCCGACCAGCACGGAGAGGAACAGAAGCTTGACCAGAACCGCCGCCGGCGAACCGCCGAGGAAGCGGTGCAAGGCGGAGCGGCGGCGCGGCTCACCGTGATGCGGCTGGGCCGGATAGGCGCCGTGGTCGAGCGCGGCGCGCCGCCGCGAATCGTGATCGCCGATCATTCAGCCCTTATCCTCACGCTGCCGTCGATGAAGCGTGTCCACCTCGCCACGGCGTTGCCGATGCGCCACATCCGGGTGAAACCGCCCATTCGCGCCGGCATTCAGCCCGTTCGGGATGGCAGCCAGATGGCATCGCCGAGCGTTCCACTCAAGATGGCGGCCAGCATCTGGGCCTGCCTCCCGCGATGCTCCTTCCACCGCAGACGACCCGATAAAGGCCATGATCGACCACGCTCTGTTCGACCCGGCGACGATCGATGCCGAGACGAAGGCGCTCAATGCCGAGATCGTGGCGGCCCATGCCGCGCAGGCCGACCCCTGGTCGCTGCCGATCGAGGAGGTACGGGCGCGCCGCCGGGCGGGTACGCAGGCCTCGCCGGCCATGCCGCGCAGTGCCCGCGCCGAAACGCTGACCATCGAAGGCCCCGGCGGCCCGCTGGCGCTGCGGGTGATCCGCCCGCAGGGCAAGGCGCGGGGTGCCTATCTCCATATCCACCGGGGCGGCTGGGTCTGGGGCGCGGCCGACGAGCAGGATCCCTGGCTCGAACGGATTGCCGATACCTGCGGCTTCATCTGTTTGTCCGTCGAGTACCGGCTGGCGCCGGAGCATCCCTATCCCGCCGCCCTGGAGGATTGCGAGGCAGCGGCTCTGTGGCTCGCCGGACCGGGCAAGGCGGAGTTCGGGATCAGCGCCCTGACCATCGGCGGCGAGTCGGTCGGGGCGCATCTGGCAGTGATGACGCTGCTGCGCCTGCGCGACCGCCACGGGCTGCCGCGCGCCTTCCGCGGCGCCAATCTCAATGCCGGCTTCTACGATCTCGGCCTGACCCCGAGCGTGCGGCTCTGGGGCGAGGAGCGGCTGGTCATCAACACCACCGACCTCAAGCGCTTCGCCGACGGCTATGTCCGCGAGGGCATCGACCGGCGCCGGCCGGACGTCTCGCCGCTCTACGCCGACCTGAAGGGCCTGCCGCCCGCCCTGTTCACCGTCGGCACCGCCGACCCGCTCCTCGACGACACGCTCTACATGTCGGCCCGCTGGGCAGCGGCCAACAATGGTGGCCACACCGCCGTCTATGCCGGCGGCTGCCACATCTTCGTGCGCTATCCCGGCGCGCTGAGCGAGCGGGCCCTGGAGCTGATCGACCGCTTCCTGATGGCGCTGGCGTGACGCGGTGACGAGGCGCGGCCCGCGCCTTACCTGAGGGCCATCTTGATCCACGGATCTCCCGACCAATCCCTCATCCTGAAGTGCTGCGAGAGCGGCCTCGAAGGCTCGTCCGGCACTCACCTCGCTGGCTGGAGGATCCTTCGAGGCTCCGCTTCGCTTCGCACCTCAGGATGAGGATGGGGACGGGAGATCCGCCTTCTTGCGGGCTCGAAATTCTTGCAGGCTCCGAGCCGGGCGCAGTCCCCAACCCTCCCGCCGCGCTTCGCCGCGTGGTTCGCCTCCCGCGGCTGGTCTCCGCGCCCCCATCAGCTCGAATTGCTGGCGACCGTCCAGGCCGGGCGCTCGGCGTTGCTCGTGGCCCCCACGGGCGCGGGCAAGACCCTGGCCGGCTTCCTGCCGAGCCTCGTCGCGCTGAGCGAGCGGACCACCAAGGAGCGGCGGCTCCACACCCTCTACGTCTCGCCGCTCAAGGCGCTCGCCGTCGACATCGCCCGCAATCTGGAGGCGCCGATCGAGGGCATGGGGCTGCCCGTCTCTGTCGAGACACGCACCGGCGACACCCCCGCCCATAAGCGTGCCCGCCAGATCCAGCGCCCGCCGGACATCCTCCTCACCACCCCCGAACAGCTCTCGCTGCTCCTCGCCCATCGCGAGGCAGAGGACTTTTTCGCCGGCCTCCGCACCATCGTGCTCGACGAGTTGCACGCCCTCGTCACCTCAAAGCGCGGCGATCTCCTGTCCCTGGCGCTCGCCCGGCTGCGCCGCCTGGCGCCGGATTCCCGCGCGATCGGCCTCTCGGCCACGGTGCGTGAGCCGGATGAGCTGAGGAAATATCTGGTCTCCCAGAATCCAGGCCGCGTGGCGGGGGAGGGGGAGAGAAAAGGATCTGCCGGGACGGCGATGGCCGATCTCGTCGTGGTGAAGGGCGGCGCCAAGCCCGACCTGCACATGCTCGACGTGAACCGGACGCTTCCCCTCTCCGGCCACACCGCCTGGCACGCGATGCCGGCGATCTACGAGCTGATCCGGCAGCACCGGATGGTGCTGGTCTTCGTCAACACCCGGCTCCAGGCGGAATACACCTTCCAGGAGCTGTGGCGGCTCAACGACGACACCCTGCCCATCGCCCTGCATCACGGCTCGCTCGATGCCACCCAGCGCCGCCGGGTCGAGGCGGCGATGGCGGCGGGGCAACTCCGCGCCATCGTCTGCACCGCGACCCTGGATCTCGGCATCGATTGGGGCGACGTCGATCTCGTCGTCAATGTCGGCGCGCCGAAGGGCGCGAGCCGGATCATGCAGCGGATCGGCCGGGCCAACCACCGCATGGACGAGCCCTCCAAGGCCTATCTCGTCCCCGGCAACCGCTTCGAGATGCTGGAATGCCGGGCCGCCCTCGACGCGGTGGAGGAGGCGGCCCAGGACACGCCCGATGCCCGGCTCGGCGCCCCCGACGTGCTGGCCCAGCACGTCCTCGGCATGGCCTGCGCCGACGCCTTCGATCCGCTCGACCTCTACGAGGAGGTGATCTCGGCGGCCCCCTACGCGACCCTCTCCTGGGAGGATTTCGAGGCGGTGGTCGATTACGTCGCCACCGGCGGCTACGCCCTGCGCGCCTACGAGCGCTTCGCCAAGATCCTGCGCGGGGCGGACGGGAAATGGCGGGTGCGCGATGCGCGGGTGGCGCAGCAATACCGGATGAATATCGGCACCATCGTCGAGTCGACGCATATCAAGGTGCGCATGGCCCGGGCGCTGCGGGGCAAGCCCGGCACCGTGCTGCCCAGGGGCGGGCGGGTGCTCGGCGAGATCGAGGAGGATTTCGCCGAGACGCTCACGACCGGCGACACCTTCCTGTTCGCGGGCGAGGTTCTGCGCTTCGAGGGCTTGGCCGAGGACGAATGCCTCGTCACCCGCGCCGGCCCCGGCACCGATCCGGCCATCCCCTCCTATGCCGGCTCGAAATTTCCGCTCTCGACCTTCCTCGCCGCGCGGGTGCGGGCGATCATCGCCGACCCGTTCGAGTGGGACCGGCTGCCGGCGCAGCTGTCGAACTACCTCGCGCAGCAGCGTAAGCACTCGGCCCTGCCCGGCGAACGCGACCTCCTGGTCGAGACATTCCCGCGCGCCGGGCGCTTCTATCTCACCGCCTTCCCCTTCGAGGGGCGGCTCGCCCATCAGACTTTGGGGATGCTGCTGACCCGCCGGCTCGAACGGGCCCGGCTGCGCCCGCTCGGCTTTGCCGCCAACGATTACGGCATCGCCATCTGGTGCACGAAGGATCTCAGCGAGCGGGCCGCGCTCTCACCGGGCTTCATGGAGGCCTTGTTCGACGAGGACATGCTCGGCGACGATCTGGAGGCGTGGCTCGACGAATCCGCCATGATGAAGCGCACCTTCCGCCAATGCGCGGTGATCGCCGGGCTGATCGAGCGGCGCTTTCCGGGGCAGAAGAAGACCGGGCGGCAGGTCACCATCTCGACCGATCTGATCTACGACGTGCTGCGCCGTCACCAGCCCGACCACCTGCTCCTGCGGGCCGCGCGCCAGGATGCGGCAACCGGACTCCTCGACGTGACCCGCCTCGGCATGATGCTGAGGCGTATCCGGGGGCGAATCACCCACCGGGCGCTGGATCGCGTCTCGCCGCTCTCCGTGTCCGTCATGCTCGAAATCGGGCGCGAGCGGGTCTACGGGGAGGGGGCCGACGAAATCCTGGCCGAGGCCGAGGCCGAGCTTCTGCAAGAGGCTCTCGGCTGAAGCGCTCGGCTGAGGCGCCCCGCCTCCGCGACACTCGGCGAGACATTTGGGAAGATCACGTTGGCACTCGGCCAGAAACTCGAAAAGACCGTGAAGGGCACCGACCACCCGCTTGCCGGGGAGGCCCTGAGCCTCGACCGCACCGGCGCCCTGTGGCTGCCCGAACACCGCACCCTGGTGGTGTCGGACCTGCACCTGGAGAAGGGCTCCTCCTTCGCCGCCCGCTCCGGTCAGTTCCTGCCGCCCTACGACACCCGCGAGACCCTGGCCTGCCTGCACGAGGTGATCCAGCGGCTCGACCCCGCCTGCGTGGTGGCTCTGGGCGATTCCTTCCACGATGCCCGCGGCCCCGAGCGGATGGAGCCCGGCGACCGGGCGATGTTGGCCGCCCTGCAGGAGGGGCGCGACTGGGTCTGGATCGCCGGCAACCACGATGCGGCGGTGAGCGAAGGGGTCGGCGGCCGCTATTGTGAAACACTGAGGATCGGCGGCCTGACGCTGCGCCACGAGCCGCTGGCCGGAGCGGGGGAGGGCGAGATTGCCGGCCACCTTCATCCCTGCGGCAAGGTCAGCATGCGCGGCCGCTCCGTGCGCCGCCGCTGCTTCGTCGGCGACGGCCACCGCCTCGTGATGCCGGCCTTCGGCGCCTATACCGGCGGCCTCAATGTGCGGGATTCGGCTTTCGAGCCGCTGTTTCCGAACGGCTTCACCGCCTACCTGCTGGGCGACGGACGCGTCTTCGCCATCGGCAGGACGATGCTGGGACGGGATTGAAGGCGGGATTGAAGGTAAGGGCACCGAAGCCTCGAACGGGCTTCGGTGTAGGGAGACGGGACGATCAGAAGGCCGGCCCGCGGCAATTCACACGCAGACGCTCTTCACGAATGAAGGCGTTCGCTTCGGCCCTGGTTCGGAAGGACCGGCGGCGCCCCTCCGAAACCACGATCCAGCCGAACCATCGCAGTTTGTACGCTTTCATCATGATCACCTCCGATCATGATGTACGCCCGGCCCATGCAAGCGAGAAATCGGTCGGCCGCGCCTTACGCGGCCACCAGCAAAGCCGCCCCCGCGACGCCCGACAGCGCCAGACGTAGCCGGCCCATCCAGTTGGGGACCAGCCCCCGGCGGGCGAGATCCTGATCGACGAGGCCCCAGAGCAGCACCAGGGCACCGAGGACGCGCAGATCCCAGGGCGCCGGGGCGGCCAGCGCCGCCCAGGCGAGCAGCGAGGGCACGATGGCGAGGCAATAATCGCTCCAGCCGGCCCCGCGTGCCGCCGCTGCGCCCCAGCGGATGCCACCGAGGAAGGAGGCGATCACCGCGCCGTAGGCGGAGAGGATGGTGCGCGGCGACAGGCCGATGGTGCCGAGCCCGACATCCGAGCCGCTGACCGACAGGGCCGCGAAGCCCACGAACGGGATCAGCCCCGCGATGCCGAGCAGAACCGCGCTCGCCGGAACCGTGGTCAGCCGCCCCATACCATCTCCCCGGCGGCTCGCGGCCCGATGCCCGGGTGAGCCATCGACAACCGGAGCCTTCCGAATCCTCTTAAACGCGCAGATCGGTCTCCGTCCCGCAACCGGGACCATTTGTTGCAGGAGGCGCCGGGCTCCGCATCACCGCGCCTCAATCAGCGCTGGACATCCGCAGGAGCGGCATGGCTCGCCGCCGCCCGCGCCTGCAGGATGGTCCGGTCCTATCCAGCCCGCTTGGTCCGTCCCCATGCCCCTCCGCTCCCCGGACCTGAGACCCGCCCTGAGCCGCCTGCGCCGGACTTCGACCGATGCCTGGACACAGTGGCGCAGGCGGGCCCTGTTCCTGGCCGGCGGTGTCTGCGTCGGCTTGGCCGCGGTCCTGATGGCCAAGGCGGCGGATGCGGCGCAGACCGTTTTTCGCCACGGCCTCGGTCTCTCACCAGGGATGGCGCTTCTCCTCTGCCCGGCCGGGTTCGCCCTGGCCGCATGGCTCGCCCGGACGGTCTTCCCGAACTCCCAGGGCTCCGGCATCCCGCAGGTGATCGCTGCCCGCGCCCTCGACGAGGGCAGCGCGCGCCACGCGCTGATCTCCCTGAAGGTCGCCGCCGGCAAGGTCACCGTGATGTGCCTCGGGCTCCTGTGCGGCGCCTCGATCGGCCGCGAAGGGCCGACGGTGCAGGTCGGCGCGGCGATCATGGCGGCTTTCGGCCGCCTCAGCCCCGAGCGGATGCGCGGTCTGCTGCTGGCGGGCGGCGCGGCCGGGGTCGCCGCCGCCTTCAACACGCCGCTGGCCGGCATCGTGTTCGGCATCGAGGAGTTGGGCCGCGCCTATGACAGCAGGGGCAGCGCCCTCGTCGTCGCCACCATCGTCGCCGCCGGCCTGACCTCCCTCGCGATCCTCGGCGACTACACCTATTTCGGCACCTCGGACGCTCAGCTTTCCCTGGCCGCCGGATGGCTGGCCGTGCCGGTGCTCGGCGTGGCCGGAGGACTGGCCGGCGGCCTGTTCAGCCGCATCGTCATCGCCGTCAGTCGCGGCCTGCCGGGCCGGGCGGGCCGCCTGATCTCGCGCCACGCCGTCCCGTTCGCCGCCCTGTGCGGCTTCGGCGTCGCCCTGTGCGGGCTGGCCTCCGGCGGCGCGGTCTACGGCACCGGCTACGAGGAGGCGCGGGCGATCCTCCACGGCGAGGCGGCGCCACGCTGGGATTTCGCGCCGCTGAAGTTCCTGGCCACCGTGCTCTCGTCGGTCAGCGGCATCCCCGGCGGCCTGTTCGCCCCCTCGCTCGCCGTCGGCGCGGGGATCGGTGCCGAGGCGAGCCTGCTCCTCCCGCATGTACCGGTCGGCGCGCTCGTGCTGATCGGCATGACCGCCTACCTGACCGGAGTGCTCCAGGCGCCGATCACCTCCTTCGTGATCGTCACCGAGATGACCCAGAACCACACCATGATGATCCCGCTGATGCTCGCGGCGCTGATCGCCGACGCGGTATCGAAGACGGTGTGCCGGGGCGGCCTGTATCACACGCTGGCGGAGGTGCTGGTGCGCCGCGCCGCCGGACAGCCGAAAGGCTGATGAGGAGCTGAAACGCTCGACCGCGACGGAACGCCGCCGGCCTTCGGGAAGTTACTGCTCCGCTTAAGTTTCGGAGTGAACTGCCATGACGCTTCTCAAGTGGGCCGCCATCGCCTTCGTCATCTCGCTCGTCGCGGGTGCCCTCGGCTTCACCGGCATTGCCTCCGGGGCGAGTTCCATCGCCCGCATCCTGTTCGGCCTGTTCCTGGTGCTCGCCATCGTCATCGTGGTGATCGCGCTGGCCGTCGGCCAAGCGGTGTTCTGAACGGCACCGCTTTCTCTCGCGCAGGCGCCCGTTGGATCGGCGCCAAGGACGACCTTCGGACCCGCGCATCCCGGTGCGCGGGTCGCTTTCGTCAGAAATGGCTGAACGAGGCGCTCGCGAAGGCCATCGCCCGCCCCTCCGCATCGCGGAAACGCGGCGGCCCGTCCCCGGCCTCGACGGTGCCGATCTCCGTCGCCGGCACCCCGGCTTTCTCGGCCTCGGCGAGGAAGCCGGCCAGATGGTCGGGCGGCACCGCGCACAGGATCTCGTAATCGTCCCCCCCGGTCAGGGCCACGGAGAGGCGGCCGTGATCGCGGGCGATGGCGGCCCGCGCGGCGGCCGAGAGCGGCACCTGCGCCGTCTCGATCCGCGCGGTGAGACCGGTCCCCGCGAGCATCTTTCCGAGATCGCCGACGAGGCCGTCGGAAATGTCCATCGCCGCGCGGGCATGGCGGCGCAGGGCGGGAATCAGCCTGAGGCGCGGATTCGGATGCAGGTAGCGGTCGAGCAGCGCGTCGCGATGGGCCGCCTCAAGGCCGGGATCGGGTGCGAGGCGCAGGGCGAGCCCGAGGGCGGCATCGCCGATGCTGCCGCTGACGCAGAGGCGGTCACCCGCCCGCGCCGCCTGACGCCGCAGCATCGCCCCTGCCGGCACCTCGCCGAAGGCGGTCACGCCGATCAGCGCCGGGCCGCCGGAGCGCACGGTGTCGCCGCCCAGGAGCGGACAGCCATGGCTGCGGCTCGCCGCGCCGAGGCCTTCGGCGAAGGCGGCGAGCCACGCCTCGCTCCAATCGTCCGGCAAAGCGAGGGTCAGCAGGAAGCCACGGGGATCGGCCCCCTTGGCCGCCAGATCGGACAGGTTCACCCCGAGCGCCTTGACGGCAATGGAGCCGGGGGGATCCTCCGGGAAGTAATGCACGCCGGCCACGATCGCGTCGGCGGTGACCACGAGGTCGTGGCCCGGTCGCGGCGTCAGGCTGGCGGCGTCGTCGCGCAGGCCCTCGGCGCCGGGGCCGGCGAGGGGCGCGAAGTAGCGGGCGATCAGCGCCTCTTCGCCCGCACGCGCCACGGCCCGTTCAGGCCTTCTTCGACGGTGCGGCCGGGATGCCGAACTCGGTGGAGCGCACCTCGCGGCCGACCCGGTCGAGCACCGCGTTGACCATGCCCGGCTCGTCGCCGCCATAGAAGCTGTGGGCGACATCGACATATTCCGAGATCGCCGCCCGGGCCGGCACGTCCTTACGGAACATCAGCTCGTAGGCGCCCGCCCGCAGGATCGCGCGCAGCACCACCTCCAGGCGGCGCAGCGGCCAGCCCTTGGCCAGGGCCGCGTCGAGCTTCGGGTCGATGGCGCGCTGCTCCTCGACGGCGCCGCGCAGCACGTCGCGGAAGAAGGCGGTCTCGGCCGGCGGGTGGACGACGCCGTCGATCTCCTGGCCGATCCAGAAGGCCTCGAACTCGGCGAGGGCATCGATCACGCCCTTGTCCGAGATCTCCATCTCGTAGAGCGCCTGGACCACGGCGAGGCGGGCGCCGGTGCGGGTGTTGGTCTTCGGCTGGGCCGGCGTATCGGCGGGCTGGTTCATCGGGCGGATTCCAGATTGGCGGCGCGCTTGATGGCGAGGAGGCTGAGCGCCGCCTCCGCCGCACCGCCGCCCTTGTTCATCTCGGAGACCCGGGCACGGGCAAGCGCCTGCTCCATGGTCTCGACGGTGAGGATGCCGTTGCCGAGCGGCAGATGTTCGGCGACGGAGAGATCCATCAGCGCGCGGGCGCTTTCCCCCGCGACGATATCGTAATGCCCCGTTTCGCCCCGGATCACGCAGCCGAGCGCCACCACCGCGTCGAAGGGGCCGCCGGCCCTGCGGCCGGCATCGAGCAGGATCGCGATGGCCGCCGGGATCTCCAGGGCGCCCGGCACGGTGACCACCCGCGCCTCGGCGCCGACGGCCTCGATCGCCGCACGGGCGCCCGCGAGCAGCTCGTCGGCGATGTCGTCGTAGTAGCGCGCCTCCACCACCAGCACGCGGGTGCCGGCGAGGCTCTCCAGGATGCTGTTCGGGGTGTCCGCGTCTCGGCTTCGGGATACCATGCGTGTGACGTTCCCTCGATGGGTTCGCGCCCTCGAAGGGTTCGCGGAAGTGCGGGGCGGGCCGGAGGGTTAGCCCAAGAGCCGCGCGCTCCACAAGCGCCGGCGGACGAGGGCCAGCCCAGAATGGCACGCGGGGACGCCCGGAGCGGCTCGACCAGTTCAGACCGCAGATCAGACCGGAAGCCGATCAGGTCGAGATCCCACAGAAACAATTAACCCGGTGGAAGTCGGCCGGCGGATAGACTTCGGATCACAGGAACCCGGTGATCGACCCTCGGTCCCGTGGCGGTGACGGGGGTATCCGGCATGGCGATGGCGCGCGCTCGAAGGGCGGAGACCGCCCTCGCGGACCAACGGACGCACGAGGACGGCGCGGCCGGAACGCGGCCGGTTCCGCTGGTGATCGACCTCGACGGCACATTGCTGCGCACCGATCTGCTGCTGGAGGGCATGATCGCCCTGCTGCGGCGCAACTGGCTCGCCCTCTTCGCGATGCTGTTCTGGCTGCCGCAGGGCCGGGCCTCCTTCAAGCACAAAGTCGCGGAGGCGGCCGGCCTCGACGTCGCGACGCTGCCGGTCAACGAAGCGCTGCTGGCCCATATCGAGGCGCAGAAGGCGGCGGGCCGCGAGATCGTGCTGGCCACCGCCGCCGACGAGCTGATGGCCCTGCGCGCCCTGCGGTGCTTTCCCGTCTTCGACCGGGTGATCGCCAGTGACGGGGTGACGAACCTCAAGGGTGAGGCCAAGGCAGCGCAGCTGCGGGCGCTCTATCCGCAGGGTTTCGACTATGCCGGCGACGCGGCCAACGACCTGCCGGTCTGGGCGGCCGCACGCCGGGTGATCGTCGTCGAGGCGCCCGCATCCGTCCTGCGGGCGGCGCGGGCCCTCGGCAAGCCGGTCGAGGCCATCCCCGCCGCCCCGCGCGCCCGCGCGCTGCTCAAGGCCCTGCGCCCGCATCAATGGGCCAAGAACGCGCTGGTCTTCCTTCCGCTCGTTCTCGGCGGTCTGGCCGGAGAGGCGAAAGCTTGGTCTGTCGCCGGTGTCGCCTTCCTGGCGCTCGGGCTCGTCGCCTCGGCGAGCTACCTGCTCAACGACCTCCTCGATCTCGCCCATGACCGCGCCCATTGGTCGAAGCGCGAGCGGCCCCTGGCGAGCGGGCGGCTGCCGCTCGTCGCCGGCCTGACCGCGATGCTCGCCGGCCTCGCGGGCGGCCTCACCGCCGCCGCCGCCGCCGGGCCGGCGGTGCTCGGCGGCGTCCTCGCCTATCTCGGCCTGACGCTGGTCTACTCCGTCTGGCTCAAACGGGTGCCGATGCTCGACGCGCTGATCCTGGGCGGCCTGTTCACCCTGCGCCTCGCCATCGGTGTGGCGGCGGTGGCGGTGCCGTGGTCGCCCTGGCTCCTGACCTTCTCGATGTTCCTGTTCACCTCCCTGTCCTTCGCCAAGCGCCATACGGAGCTGCGCGGGGCGGTGAGGCGGGGCCGGTCCGGCCCCATTGCGGGCCGTGGCTACCAGCCGGCGGACGAGGCGGTGGTGCTCGCCTTCGGCATCGCCTCGGGCCTCGCCAGCGTCCTGATCTTCATCCTTTATCTCGCCAACGAGGCGTTCCGCCACGCGGTGCTCGCCGCGCCCCTAGCCCTCTGGAGCTTCCCGCTGATCCTCGTCCTGTTCATGGGCCGGGTCTGGCTGCTGGCGGGCCGCGACGCGCTCCACGACGACCCGGTCGCCTTCGCGGTCAAGGACCGGCCGAGCCTGGCCCTCGCCGCGCTCGCGGGCTTCGCCTTCGCGGTGGCCGCCTTCGGCCCGCCGCCGGGCATCCCGCTGCCGGGGATCGCCCAATGGTGAGCCGGGAGGTCGTCCGCTTCCTGATCGCCGGCGGCTCGGCGGCGGCGATCAACTGGCTGGCGCGGATCCCACTCTCGCTCATCCTCCCGTTCGAGGCGGCCCTCGTGGCGGCCTATGCTGTTGGTATGGTCGCGGGCTTCTGGCTCTACCGCGTCTTCGTCTTTCGCGGCGCGGCGCGGGGGTCGCTGCGCGGGCAGCTTCCGCTGTTCCTGGCGGTCAATGCCTGCGGCGTGGGCGTGGTGCTCGCGGTCAGCACGCTCGCCGTCGCGGCCCTGGGCGGCCTGCTGCCGGGGCTGGGACCGACCGTCGCCGAGAAGCTCGGCCATGGCCTCGGAGTCGGCGCCGGAGCGGTGGCGAATTACCTCGGCCACCGGCTCCTGACCTTCGGGGCGGCGCTCCGCGCCGCGCCGCATCCGCAATCCGGCCTCGACCCTCTCACCGCCTCCTCCGACGGGACGTGATCCCGGGTCGGCCAGAGGCCGCGGCGGAACGGGATCACCCCTGGGTCAGCCCCCGCGCCTCGGCGAGACGGGCAGCGTAGCGGGCGATGAGATCGACCTCCAGGTTGATCCGGTCGCCCGCGCGGCGCTCGTCCCAGGTCGTCACCGAGAGGCTGTGCGGGATCAGCAGCACCGAGAAATCCGTGCCGGACACCGCGTTGACGGTGAGCGAGGTGCCGTCGAGGCAGACGGAGCCCTTCTCGGCGATGAACCCGGCCAGGGCGGCCGGCGCCCGCAGGGTGAAACGCTCGCTGGCGCCCCAGGGATTGTCCTCGCCCGTCACGGTCTCGCGGGCGAGGATCTCGGCGACGCCGTCGACATGGCCGGTGACGAGATGGCCGCCCATCTCGTCGCCGAGCTTCAGCGAGCGTTCGAGGTTCACCCGCGTGCCCTCGCGCCACGCGCTGACGGTGGTGCGTGCCAGCGTCTCTGCGGCGGCATCCACGGCGAAGCGGCAGCCCGTCCCGTGCGGCTCCACCGCGACGGCGGTGAGGCAGGGGCCGGAGCAGGCGATGGAGGCGCCGAGCGCGATGCCGGCGGGATCGTAGGCGCTCTCGATCACGATGCGCCGCAGGCGGTCGGAGCCCTCGATCGAGACGACCCGGCCGACATCGGTGACGAGCCCGGTGAACATGTCAGATCCTCTCGTAGGTCACGGCGATATCGGGGCCGAGGATTCGGGTTTCGATTTCCGCAAGCTCGCCCTCCGCGAGGCGGCGGGCAAGCCTCGGCCCGAGGGCCAGCAGGCCGCCGGCCTCACCCAGGATGGCGGGGCCGGTGATGAGGGTGCAGGCATCGATCAGATCGTGCGCGGCCAGGGCGTCGGCAAGCGCCGGGCCGCCCTCGCTGCAGATCCGTGTCAGGCCCCGCTCGGCCAGGGCCGCCAGGGCGGCGGGCAGGTCGATGCGGCCCTGGGCATCGGTCGGCACGAAAGCGATCTCGACGCCGAAGGAAGCCAGCATCCGCCGGGCATGGGCCGGGGCACCGCGCCCGGTCAGCACCAGGGTCGGCAGGTCGCGGGCACCGCGCACGAGGTGGCTCGCCGGGTTGAGGCGCAGCGTGGAATCGAGAACGATTCGCACCGGCGAGCGGTCGGCGAGTCCGGGAAGGCGCACGGTCAGCGACGGATCGTCGGCCCGCGCCGTACCGATCCCCACCATGATGGCATCGGCATGGGCCCGCCACAGATGCACCGCCCCGTCGGCGATGGGGCCGGTGATCTTCAGCCGCTCGCCGGTCGAGGGCGCGGCGAAGCCGTCACGGGTGCGGGCGAGCTTGAGATGGAGGCTCGGTCTCCCCCGCGTCACCCGGCTGAAATGGCCGCGATGATCGCGGGCGGCCTCCTCGCGCAACAGGCCGGTTTCCACGGTGAGGCCGGCCGCGCGGAGCTGAGCGTGGCCGCGCCCCGCCACCCGCGGATCGGGATCCTCGATCGCGGTAACGACGCGACGGATGCCGGAGGCGATCGTCGCCTCGGTGCAGGGCGGCGTGCGGCCGTAATGCGAGCAGGGCTCCAGGGTGACGTAGAGCGTGGCGCCGCGCGCCGCCTCGCCGGCCATGGCCAGCGCCAGCGGCTCCGCATGCGGACGGCCTCCGGGAGCCGTTACCGCCTGACCGACGATGCGCCCCTCCGCCACCACCACGGCGCCGACGCTCGGATTCGGCCAGGTGCGGCCGAGATTGCGCCGGCCCAGGGCGAGGGCGAGGCGCATGGCACGCCGGTCGAGGGCATGCTGGGAGGACGAGTCCATGGCAGCGCCCGTCATGTCCGCGACCGCGCCGGCCTCCGGCGGCGCGGCTCGGGGACCTCCTCGCTCACCTGCGGGGGAGGGGCCTCGGCCTCCTCCGGCACAAGCACCTCGCCCGCCAGCCTTCCGCCGAGCGTGCCGAGCAGGTCCTGAAAGTCCTGCGCCTCGCGGAAATTCTTGTAGACCGAGGCGAAGCGGACATAGGCCACGTCGTCGAGCCCTTTCAGGCCCTCCATCACCGCCTCGCCGATGGCTTCGCTGGTGACCTCGCCCTCGCCACTGCTCTCCAGGCGGCGGGTAATGCCGCTGACCAGCCGCTCGACCCGTTCGGGATCGACCAAGCGCTTGCGCAACGCCACGTCGATGGAGCGCTGGAGCTTGTCGCGGTCGAAGGGCACGCGCTTTCCCGAGCGCTTCAGCACCACGAGTTCGCGCAACTGCACGCGCTCGAAGGTGGTGAACCGGCCGCCGCAATCCTCGCAGACGCGGCGGCGGCGGATCGCCGAGGAATCCTCGCTCGGCCGCGAATCCTTCACCTGCGTGTCGGTACTACCGCAGAACGGACAGCGCATCGCGCCCACCACCTCGTCCAGAACACCCGGGCGCATCGGCTCGCAGAGGCCGGCAGCCATCTGTCGAGCGGGTCATCCGGGAAGCCGGCTCCTCTCTGCCCCAGCGGACGCTCAAATGCCAGGACCGCGGACTCTCTCCTTTGATCGATCCTTCGGGCATGCGGAGCCGGCTCATCAGGGCATCGAGGCAGGAACGGTTCGCGTTCGCTCAGCCCGGAAACGGAAGCGGCCGCGGATCCGGTGGATCCGCGGCCGCGCCGTACAAAGCTCCTCGGCGAAACGCCGCGGAGCGGTCAGCTGTAGATCGGGAAGCGGTCCGTCAGGGCGTGGACCTTCTCCTTCACCGAAGCCTCGAGAGCGGCATCGCCCTCCTCACCCTTGGCGGCGAGACCGTCGAGCACCTCGACGATGAACGAGCCGACCTGCTTGAACTCGGCGACGCCGAAGCCGCGGGTGGTGCTGGCCGGGGTGCCGAGGCGGATGCCGGAGGTGATCGTCGGCTTCTGCGGGTCGAACGGCACGCCGTTCTTGTTGCAGGTGATATGCGCCCGCGACAGGGCCGCCTCGGCCGCCTTGCCGGTGAGGCCCTTCCGCTGCAGATCGACCAGCATCAGGTGGTTGTCGGTGCCACCGGAGGTGATGTCGTAGCCGCCGGAGATGATGGTGTCGGCCAGCGCCTTGGCGTTGTCGATCACCTGCTTGGCGTAGATCTTGAACTCGGGCTTCAGCGCCTCGCCGAAGGCCACGGCCTTGGCGGCGATGACGTGCATCAGCGGGCCGCCCTGGAGGCCGGGGAAGATCGCCGAGTTGAACTTCTTGGCCAGGGCCTCGTCGTTCGTCAGGATCATGCCGCCGCGCGGACCGCGCAGGGTCTTGTGCGTCGTCGTGGTGGCGACGTGGGCGTGCGGGAACGGCGACGGGTGCAGACCGGCGGCGACGAGGCCGGCGAAGTGGGCCATGTCGACGAAGAAGTAGGCGCCGACGGAATCGGCGATCTCACGGAACTTCGCGAAGTCCCACTGACGCGGGTAGCCCGAGCCGCCGGCGATGATCACCTTCGGCTTGTGCTCCTGGGCGAGGCGCTCGACCTGCTCCATGTCGATGCGCTGATCCTCGCGGCGCACGGTGTAGGAGACCGGCTTGAACCACTTACCCGAGACGTTCGGCGGGGCGCCATGGGTGAGGTGGCCGCCGGCGGCGAGGTCGAGGCCGAGGAAGGTGTCGCCCGGCTGCATCAGGGCCATGAACACGCCCTGGTTCGCCTGCGAGCCGGAATTCGGCTGGACGTTGGCGAAGCCGCAGCCGAACAGGCGCTTGGCGCGGTCGATGGCGAGCTCTTCGGCGATGTCGACGAACTGGCAGCCGCCGTAATAGCGGCGACCCGGATAGCCTTCCGCGTACTTGTTGGTGAGCACCGAGCCCTGCGCTTCGAGCACGGCGCGCGAGACGATGTTCTCGGAGGCGATCAGCTCGATCTCGTGCTGCTGCCGGCCGAGCTCCTGCGAGATCGCCTTGGCGATTTCAGGATCCGTCTCGGCCAGATGAGACGAGAAGAAGGTGTCGAGATCGGTGTTGGCGGACGCGGTTCCGGCACTCATGAGCGTAGCCTCTTTTCGTTGTTTACGGGCAAACCCACCCGTTCTCCCGTCGGCGTTCACGGGGGTGTTTTTCAGGCAGTATTCGTACACGCCGCAGAACGTCAGGCCAAGCACAGGTGATTTTTCGCCTGCGTTCAAAATTTTTGACGGGACCGCGCCGGGTCGCCGCACCGTCGCCGCGAGAGAGCGGCGCCCGCACGCGAAAACACCCGGCACGGGCCGGGTGTGCTTGGCCGATTCAATCGGCGGTGCTGCGGAAAAGCGGCAAGGACGGATTTTTGCGCGGTTTGCCGGCCGCTCAGGCCTGGAGACGGCTCTTCACGTCGCCGAGGCTGGCACGGACGAGATCCTGGGCGGCGGCGCCCTGGAAGCGCTCCCGCAGCAGGGTCTCGGAGACCTTCACCGCAGCGTCGGCGGCGGCGGCACGGACCTGGGCGGCGGCCTGGGCCTCGGCCTGGGCGATCTTGGCTTCGGCGGCCTTGGTGCGCCGGGCCACGAACTCGTTCAGGCGGGCATGGCCCTCGGCAGCGAGGCGCTCGGCATCCTCGCGGGCGTTGGCGACGATGGCCTCGGCCTCCTTCTCTGCCTCGGCCCGGCGGCGCTTGTAGTCCGCGAGCACGGCCGCGGCCTCTTCCCGCAGGCGGCGGGCCTCGTCGAGCTCGTGGCGCACGCGCTTGGCGCGGTTGTCGAGCCCGCTGGTCATCATCGAGAAGCCGCCGACCCGCCAGACGATGGCCAGGAAGGCCACGAAGGCGACAGCGACCCAGAATTCAGCGGTCAACAGCATGTCGGTCTCAAGCTCTCGGTCGGCGCTCCGCCCGGCGGGCCGGGTCGGGGCGGATGGCGGGCCGGCC
>NZ_NKUI01000093.1 GCF_014845115.1 Methylorubrum zatmanii
ATCTCCCGCATAGCTCCCGCAACGGTCGACGATGGTTGTGGATGTCGGGAGGCCTTACACCTCTGCAGCGCTACTCGGAGCGTTGTTATTGCTGAACAATCGATAGCAGGCTCGCATGTCTGCTTTCAGGCATGTGAGGATGCGGTTTTAAGGCAGGGGTGGGCGCGAAGCTGAATGTCCGGTTACGGGTATCGAGTTGATGTCCGCTCATGGCGCGTCTGAGACCTATGATCCGATCTGCGCCGATATCCGCTTCTGAGATGCCGGAAGGCTGCTGAATGGCCGAGATTAAGCGCAAAACGGCACGTCGGCTTTAGCGAGCTTGATCACCGAAGCTGACGTGGCGCATGGGTCTTTAAGGCACGTCAAACGGCTTCTGGTTTCGGCGCGGACACGCCTCAGGCAGCAGAGAAGACCGTCCAGGTTCTTCCCTGTTGTCCTTTCGCAGCGAGTGAAGTGGCGATGATGGAAGGGATCGGCGGCGCGACGAACGTCCCTTTGCCGATACTTGGTCCCCCAAGGAGCCGAGCGTCAGGGAAGGCCCAAGGAGCGTCCAGTCATACGCCCGCAGATCCCGCGTGACTTCGGGAATGGCGGCAATGGCCGTGCGCATATCTTCCGGCTTGAGCGTCTTCTTGTAGTTCCGTGAGTTCACGGTGGCGCCCTCATGGCCCATCATCGACTCCCGGATCGGATCGAGCACCTGCTGCCGGATCATCTCCGTATTGCCGAAATGCCGGAAGGAATGGAATGTCTTGCGCTCCTCACGGGCCGAAGGCACGGCTTCGTCCAGAACGACCGTCCAGCGCTTGTCGAACAGGTTCGACAAGGGCGTGTTCTCGCCAAACTGCGCGATCTCCGCGAAGATCAGATCGCTTCGTGCACCGGATCTGTCCCGCACGTAATCCAGGAAACCGAGGCGGATCAGCTCTGGATGGAGTGGCAGCGTCCGACGCGACACCGCGTTCTTGAGGCGCCGTCTGCGTGTCGGCCGGATCTTGAGCGTGGCCTGCTCCACATCGACGTCGCCGAGCTCAAGGTAGACCAGTTCGGACAGGCGCGCGCAGGTGTAGTAGCCCAGGAGCGGCAGCCAGTAGACGGCTGCGAAGATCTGCTGCCCCCGTGCGACCCGCAGCATCTCCGCTTCCGAGACCGTCGACGTCCAGACGGGGTGCGCGAACAGCGTCTTCACCTCGTCGACCTCAAAAGCCGGTCGCTTCTCGCCGTCCCGCTCCGGGTCGATCAGGCGGAAGTCGCCCAGGAGCTCGACCTGTCCGATCGGGCGCTGCTTGGCCCGGCAGTACTTCGCGATGGTCGAGAGCTGCGTGATATGCCGGTTCACGGTCGCGGGGCTGAGCCCGACTTTCTCGGTCTGCCCCATAGCTCGCATCGTTCGGCCGCGCTCGACCAGGTCCGCGATCGACAGTGCCGCGTCACGTGAACTCTTGCCGTAGGACTTCGGCAGATTCGAGAGGTTCTGGATATAGGCAGCGAGATGGGAGTGCCTGATCTGCCGCAGGTCATCGGTGCCTGCGATATCGCCCAGCATCGCTGCGACGGCCCGATGCTGACGCTGAGTTTTCTCATCCCAGGTGGTGCCCTTGTGCGTGATGAGTTGTTCGACCACCTCAGTCAGCGAGTTCGTGACCGGACCGGAATCGGCTTCGCTCCCCTCACGCGCATCGTCCAGACCTCGTTGATCGACGTCTGGAGTGTGATCGGTGGCGGCTGGAACGCGATCCTCCCCGTCAAACTCCGAAGCGCCAGACGATGGTCTTGACGCCATATCCGGCGCGGCCGCCTCCGCTTTTGGAGGGTACGACGCAGGGTCTGATGCCGCGGGTGGAGGGTTCCGGTCGGCGATAGGGTCTTGGTCGGGTGCCGGCTGGCTGAGGGGGGCGGATTTGGGACTGGCCGGATCGGTATAGCTGCCCTCTACCTGCGGCGGCATGTTTGAGGCCTGGACCTCGAAGTCGCCCCACTCGAAGCTGTCAGCGCCGTCGAAGTCGGATGTGGCCCAGCCCAGCGTGTCGCGCGGCATCTCATCCCTGGCACGCATCGCCGAGAGGTTGGCCCAGGCCTCCCGCGGATCGCAGCGGGCCTCGGCATAGGTCGTGGCGAATTCGCGCGAGACGTGCCCCGAGACGGCCGCGAGCCCGCGCAGGCACTTTGTCAGCCCGGCTTCGGTCACGGGCTCGCCCATGCTGATCAGCATGGCCTGGAGATAGGCGCGAGGTGGTGTGAGCCGTCCCGTCTCGTCAGGGCGTCCGAGATCGCGCAGATAGCCGTTCACGATGCGGCGGCGGATCGCTCCGCGTTCCGTCAGGCTGAAGCCTTCCTGCTTCAGGCGCGCATCGAGTTCGCTGTCGTACCCCGCATCGAAGCCGTCCTCGCCTGCGAGCGCCTGCAGACGCCCGAAGATGCGGTACTCTCGCGCACGCCTCTCCATCAGCGCCGGCCAGTCGCCGACGAGCGGATCACGCGGTGGATCGAGGTCGCGCCGCAGGCGCGTCAAGCGCGCGCTTCGCTCCCGGTCGACATAGGCGCGGAGATGGTCACGGATCTGACTGGTGCTACGCATGGCGGGATCGTCCCGGACGCGGAGGCTTTCCGCGTTGAGTGCCCAGCCGAGTGTGCGCGCACTCGCCGGGTCGGTTGTGCCCAGGCTGAGAGCGACCGTGGCGGAACTCCCCTTAGCAGAGGCACCAGGGGGTCGTGTCCGCTCATCGCAACGGAATCGCCTACGCCACCAGTATACCGCACCGCGTCGGTACACGTTAGAACAAATCGTCAACGGCCTGCCCCTGTGGACAAGCGCGTGCAACAGCTCTGCGTACAATCGGTGCAGCCGCGAGAGCGGCTGAGCACGGATCACAGTCAGATCAATAACTTAGCTGAGGCTTGGCTGGGGCGCCAGGATTCGAACCTGGGAATGGCGGTACCAAAAACCGCTGCCTTACCACTTGGCGACGCCCCATCGGCTCCGCGCCGACGGTTCTCTAGACGGGCCGGGCGGGGCTGGCAACCGGGTTGCGGGCCCGCTTTGCGTTGGCGGACTCGACCGTGTCGAAAAAACCGCCGCGAACCGTAGGGTGCCACAGAGGGGCCCTGCCCCGAAGCCGCGGACCGGCTTATCCTGATCCGAAGCGCGAACCTCGGGAGGGAAGCGGGCGATGGGTGAACGGGTCGCGGTCGTGACGGGGGCCGGCTCCGGAATCGGGCGGGCGGTGGCGCTCGGTCTGGCGGAGGCCGGCTGGCGGCCGGTCCTGGCCGGACGGCGGAGGGACGTGCTGGAGCGGGTCGCCGCCGAAATGCCGGGCGAGGCGATGTGCGTGCCGACCGACGTGTCCGATGCGCAGGCCGTCGAGCGGTTGTTCAGCCAGGTCGCCGAGCGGTTCGGACGGCTCGACCTGCTGTTCAACAATGCCGGGATCTTCACCCCCGCCGCGACGGTAGACGAGATCGCGGTCGAGGATTGGCTGGCGAGTGTTAACATCAACCTCACCGGCGCCTTTCTTTGCACCCGCGCCGCTTTCCGGATGATGCGCGCGCAGGAACCGCGCGGGGGCCGCATCATCAACAACGGTTCCATCGCCGCCCACGCGCCGCGGCCGATGTCGGCCCCCTACAGCGCGACCAAGCACGCCATCACCGGCCTGACCCGTTCGACCGCCCTCGACGGACGTCCGTTCGACATCGCCTGCGGGCAGATCGATGTCGGCAATGCCGAGACCGAGATGACCCGCACCTTCGGACAGGGCGCGCGGCAGGCCGACGGCGCGATCCGCCCCGAGCCGTACATGGACGCGAAGCACGTCGCCGAGGCCGTGCTCTACATGGCCGGTCTGCCGCTCTCGGCCAACGTCCTGTTCATGACCGTGATGGCGACCGCCATGCCGTTCGTCGGCCGGGGCTGAAGCCATGTCGACGAGGCGGCATCCGGCTCCGATGCGCGCTCGGCCGCCTTCCGGCTGTCCGGGCCTCGCGTCCGCCGCCGCTCTTCGCAGCCGCCCCCACCATGCTCTATCAAAGCGGCGAGGCTGGACGCGACGACCGGTGACGCGAGGGCGGGACCGCGCCGGTCGGTCGATGAGGCCGGCCGCTCGAACCCGTGTGCCGGAGTGACCACGATGGACGATTTCACGCCCCTCCCCGCCCTGCTCGGCGGCCTCATGATCGGCGCCTCGGCCGCGCTGCTGCTGCTGCTCAACGGGCGCATCGCCGGCATCAGCGGCATTCTCGGCGGGCTGCTCGCCCCACCCTCCCGCGAGACGGGCTGGCGCGTCGCCTTCCTGGCCGGCCTCGTCCTGGCGCCCCTCGCTTATGCCGGCCTCGGCGGCCGCCTGCCCCCCGTCAGCCTCGGCGCCTCGGCCCCCCTGCTCGTCCTCGCGGGCCTGCTCGTCGGCTTCGGCGCGCGGCTCGGAGCCGGCTGCACCAGCGGCCACGGTGTCTGCGGTATCGGCCGGGGATCGCCCCGGTCCCTGGTGGCGACCGGCACCTTCATGGCCGTCGCCATCGTCACGGTCTTCCTCGTCCGCCACCTCGCCGGAGCCTGAACCATGGCCCGGATCGTCTCGTCCTTCGCCATCGGCCTGCTGTTCGGATTCGGCCTCCTCGTCTCCGGCATGGCCAATCCCGCCAAGGTTCTCGCCTTCCTCGACATTACCGGCCGGTGGGATCCGAGCCTCGCCTTCGTCATGGCCGGCGCCGTCGCCGTGTCGGCGGTGGGCTATGTCCTCGCGCGGCGATGGGGCCGGCCCGTCTTCGCGGAGCGGCTGGAGATCCCGGCCCGGCGCGACCTCGACACGCGCCTGCTCGCGGGCGCCGCCCTGTTCGGGATCGGTTGGGGCCTGGCCGGCCTCTGCCCCGGCCCGGCCCTGACCCTCCTCACCGTCGCGCCGGTGCAGGCCGCGATCTTCGTCGCGGCCATGGTCGTCGGGATGGTCCTGTTCCGCTTCGTGCCCGATGGGGGGAAGCGACGTCCGATGTCGTTCGAGGCCAGCGCGGGCCATCCCTCGGACGCGTGAGCCAGGATCTCGAGGCCGTGGGCGATCGGCCCCCGGGGTGTGGGCACCGGGCCGCCCCCGCTCAGGCGACCCGGCGCCGGGACAGCGTCCGCCTCGTCATGCCGCACTGGCCAGGCGATCTGCGGCGCCGTCCCTATTGACCGGTCGTCGATCCGGTGGTGGTCGTCGATTTCATCGGCTTGGAGCCGGGCTCGTGCGACATGGTCTTCGTACGGGATTCCACGCTCTCGCCGTCGCGGACCTTGGTCTTGGTATGCGACTTCGAGAAGGTGCCGCCGTCATGGGCCATCGCCTTCGATTGCCCGTTGAGTCCGCCGTTGCCGGTCTCGTTGACGTGCGAGCGATCCATGGTCTTGCCGCCGGCGGCGGCACCCCCGGTGGCGAGGGACGCGCCGGTCTTTCCGTCCGCGCCGGTCGAGGTGCCGCCGGTTCCGACGGTCGAGGCGGAGGTGCCTCCGGCCGCGGCCGAGCCGGCGGTGCCGCCGGTGGCGCTGCCCCCTGCCTGCGCGAGCGGCGAGCCGATGAGGAGCCCGAAGGCGGCGAGCGGGATGATGAACCGTGTCTTCATGTCGGCCTCACTTCGTGTCCTTGGGGACGGTGACGACGCAATCGCCACCGCCCGTGGTCGTCATGGTGGTGCCGCCCCCGGAACTTGAGGAGGATGCGGAACTGCTCGTCGATCCGCTCCCGGACTTCGTGGTCACCGAGGGACCACCCGTGGTGGAACTGCTGACGCCGTTCGGTCCGGCGGTCACCGAACTCGACATCGTGCCGGTGTTCCTCGCGGCGTCGGAATGCACGACCTTGCACGGCTTGCCGTTCGGGCCGGTGGTGACCGTCGTGCTGCCCGAGACGCCGTTCGGGCCCGTCGTGACCGTGCTGGTCTGAGCGTGGCTCGCGGCGATGCCGGCGAGCAGGAGGGCGCCGCCGAGAAGCGGCAGGGTCAGGCGCGCCATGGTCCAGTCTCCTCGGATGCGGGATGGGCGCGGCCCCGGTGGACCGCGCCCGATGCTGGGCCCGCCGTGGGCTCAGCGCTTGTTGTGGCCCGGCGCGTTCTCGGAATTGCCGGGACCGCTCCGATCATGGCCGGGGGCGCTGCCCGACTTGCCGGCGCCGTCGGACATCCCGGACGACGAGCCGCCCGTGCCCATCGACGAGCTGCTGGTGCCCTTGCCCGCGGACGAGCCACCGGTGCCCACGGACGAGGAGCTGGTCCCGCCACCGGCCGAGGAGCCCCCCGTGCCCAGGGTCGAGGAGGAGCCGGATCCGCTGCCCGAGCCGGCCGAGGAGCCCCCGGTGCCGACGGTGGACGAGCTGGTGCCGCCGCCGGCAGACGAGCCTCCGGTGCCGACGGTGGAAGAAGACTGCGCGAGCGCCATGGCCGTACCGCCGACGACGAAGGTGGTCGCGAGGAGCGCGACGCGAGCGTGCTTCAACATGTAAAGCCTCCGAATTGTGGTTCGTACGGGGCTCAAAACAACGGCGATTTGCAAAACGTTCCGGCAAAATGCGGGATCAATAGGCAGAATTCGAAGTAATTTTAAGCTTATCTGTCGGGTGCATGACTCGTTGGGCTGTGAAGCACGAAGGCCTCCAGCCACCGATTCATTGCGAAGCCTGGGTCTTTCCAGCCGTGTCCTCTCGGCCGAACCTTTGAGGTTGCTGGGGTGTCCGGTGACGAAGGCTGGGAAGACGCTTCCGCCCAAGCAGGCTGTGCTGCGGCGTGGGCAGGTCTAAAGAGCCGCGAGCCCCTGGGCGAAATCTGTCGGACTTCGAGCGCTCTCCGCCGAAGCGGATGCCGGTTCGTCGACAGCAGGCGCGGCAAAACAAGAGCTGAGAGACGGGATCCGACCCAACGTGATCGGGCCCGGCTTTAGAGCAGCTTCCATGATCCTTGGATCACGAACAATGCTCCAACTCCTTGATCGTGCCGCGTTGTCTTTCGCGGAACCGGCAGCCACTTCCGCGGGAAATGCTCTAGTAGCGGTCGGAGTAGCGGGAGCCTCCGTAACGGCGTCCCTCATAGATGCGTACATCCCTGCGGCCGTAGCCGCCGAATTCCCGGTGCCGTCGATAGCCATGAGCGGGGGCCCAGGGCGGAGGGCCGCCATGCCGAAGGCCGCGTTCGCCTCGGGCCCAGGGCGGATCGGCCATGGCGGCAGAGGAACTTCCGAGGACGGCGCCAGCAAGGACAAGTGCGCCGAGCACGGTCAAAGTCGGTTTGCGGATCATCGAACGCCTCCCTGATGTCGGAGTGTTGCCGACTGCCGATCAGAGACGGCGAACCGGAGCAAACCGTTCCGCGAAAAGTATCGAACCGGTCGTCAGCGTTTCGCTCGGATCTCGGGCCAAGGTCGCCACCAAGCGCCTGTCCGGGCTGCCCGGTTCCGCACCGGCCGCGTGGCCGGATCGGCGGGAGGGGGCATCGTCGTTGCCGGCCTCCGAGTCGGAGCGAGAGGGGCGTTCCTACCGTCTCGCGTCGCGGCGGCGGGCGCTTCCGCCTCAGTCCCGCAGAGCCGCCAGCGCCTCTCGATGCAGCTCCGGCGTCGCCGCCGCCAGCACGCGCCCATCCGAGGTAAGGGTCAGGTCGGCGCCCGCCCAATCCGTGATGACCCCGCCGGCCGCCCGGATCACCGGCACCAGCGCCATCATGTCGTAGGGCTGCAGCCCGGCCTCGGCGATCAGGTCGCAATGGCCGGAGGCGAGGAGGCCGTAGGCGTAGCAATCCCCGCCGAAGCGGCGCAAAGCCGTGCGCGCGATCAGGCGGCGGTAGCGCGCCTCGTCCGCGCCGGAAAATCCCTCGGGCGAAGTGGTGAAGAAGCGCGCGTCGGAGAGCCTTTGGCAGGCGCTGGTGCGGGCGGGCGCGTGGCCGAAGCGCGCCTCCCCCGGCAGGCCGGTCCAGCGCTCGCCCAAAGCCGGCATGTCGATCACTCCGACCAGCGGCGTCTCGCCGTCGAGGTAGGCGATCAGGGTGCCGAACAGCGGCAGGCCGGTGACGAAGCTCTTGGTGCCGTCGATGGGATCGATCACCCAGACCGGGCCGCTGCCCGGCTTCACCCCCATCTCCTCGCCGAAGATGCCGTGATCGGGAAACCGCGCCTCGATCAGGCCGCGCAGATGCGCCTCGATGGCGCGGTCGGCCACCGTCACCGGGCTCTCGTCGGCCTTGGACACGATGTCGAGCGGCGTGCGGAAATAGGCGAGCGCCAGGGGCCGCGCGGCGTCGGCGAGGTCGGCCGCGAAGGCGAGGATGTCTTCGGGGGCGAGCGGAGCGGAGGGCGCCATCGGTCAGAGCGCCTTCAGGAAGAGCGGCCAGCGCGGGTCGTTCATGATCGAGCGGGCGCGCATGTGTTTCCAGATCCCGTATTTGTAGAAATCGAAATCGAGGGTGGAGATGCGGTTCTGCACCATCGCCCAGGTCGACCATTTCACGTCGGCGAGCGCCTTGTGCACCATCAGCCGTGCGAACAGGGCCTCGTCGTAGCGGCCGAAATACTGTTCGATCAGCTCGCGATCGACGCTCTCGGGGAAGAACATCTCCCCGCTCCAGATCGCGAGATCGTAGAGCCGGTCGTTGTTGGAGGCGTATTCGAAGTCGATCAGCAGAATCGACTTGTCGTCGCCGACGAGGAAGTTGCCCGGCATCGGGTCGTTGAAGCAGGGCACGAGGTCGAGGCCGGAGGCGTCGAGCGCCGCCCGCGCCAGCCGGGTCTGGCGGGTCAGCCAGGCCTGGTCCGGCGGCAGCAGGGCGCCGAGTTCCGCCGCCTGCCGGTCGTGCTCGTCGATCATGTCGAACACGGTCTTGGTCAGCGGTAGGAGCGGCGCGTCGTGGAAGCGGCGGTAGATCCGCATCGCTTCCGCCCGCAGGGCCGGGTCGGCGAAGTCGCGGTTGGTCGAGGGGCGGCGCCCGTCGATGAATTCGGCGATCTCGATGTCCTGCGCGTCGAGATAGTCGAAGGTGCGGGGCCCGAGGCCGATGATCTCCGCCTGCCGGCTGGCGGCGCGGGCGGCGGCGCGGTCGATGAACATCTCGGTGCCGCGGCCGGGCATCTTCACGAAGTAGGAATGCGGCTCGCCCGCCACCTCGACGCGCCAGTTCATGTTGCTGATCCCGCCATGGACCGGGCCGTAGCGCATCGGCCGTCCCTGCCAGGGCGCGACGGTGCGAAGAACGGCCTCGAAGGCGCGCTCGGCCTCGGTGGCGGCATTGCCCAGGGAGATCATGCTCGGCTCCTCAGGAGGAGGGGAACGGGTGGGACAGTCGCGCTCACAGGTCCCTCAGGGTTTCCTCGAAGCCCGGCCGCCCGACCTGCATCCGGCAGCGCAGGAAGCGCCAACTGGCGTATTTGCGGAATTCCAGCCCTCGGCGCGGCGAGAGCCGGTCCATCGCCAGGGCCCGCAGGGCCCAGTGGAGGTCGTCGGCGGCGGCGTAGGCGCGGGCGCGGTTGAACACGTCCTGCCGGAAGCGCCCTTCCGCCATCTCGATCCCCGCCTTCATCGGCGTCTCGAACGGGCAGGCCTCGTTGAGGAAGGCGCCGAGCTGGTAATGGGGGTCGGTGTCGCAGGCCATGTCGAAATCGACGAGGCGCAGGGCGCCGCCGGGCCCGAACAGCAGGTTCGAGGCGTGCGGGTCGGCATGGGCCGGCCGGACATCCGTGCCGGCGGCGGTCAGCGCCGCCTCGATGGCCTCGGCCCAATCGAACAGGAACCACGCATCGGGGGGAAGGGGATCGGCCTCCTCGCCGAGCAGGGCGCGCAGCGCGCGGATCGCCTCGAAGACGCTCCAGCGCCGCCCGAACGGGGCGCCCTCCCCGATCCGGCGGAAGGCCGCGATCACCGCGCCCATGGATTCGGGCCGCTGCAGCATGTCCAGGGTGGCCGGACGCCAGTCCGGGCCGAGGTACCGGAACAGGATCGCGCCCTGCTCGTCCGCCCGGTGCAGCGGCTCCGGAGCGAGGCCGAGGGCGGCGATGGCCGTCGCCGCGCGGAAGGCGGCGGCGGGGTCGAGCAGCGGCGCGGCGGCCGGCTCGGACACCTTGAGGAAATAGGCGGGCTCCCGCCCCTCCCCGTCCGCCACGAGATAGGTCGTGGACTCGACCCCCTGATAGGAGGGCGAGGCGAGGCCGGGCAGGGCCGGACCGTAATGCGGTGCCCTGCCCCGCAAGGCGGGCTGCGCCGCGAAGGCCTCGGCGAGGGCCGCCTCGGCCAGCCGCTCCTGCGCGTCCTCGGGCGTGCCGAGCCCTTTCATCGGTCCTGCTCCCCGGTTTCGAGGGCGGCCAGGCCCTCGGTGGCCAGGATCGTCAGCATGTCGGCCAGCACCTGGGTGCCGAAGGCCTGATCCTCGGGCGAGGCGAACTCGGTCGGGTGATGCATCACCCCGCCGCGGCAGGGCACGGCCAGCACCACCGACGGGCAGACCGCCGACAGGCTGACCGCGTCGTGGCCGCCGATGGTGTCGAGGTGACGGGCTTCGGTGCCGTGGCGGGCGCTCGCCCGCTCGGCCAGCCGCACGAGGCCCGGCGCCATCGGGCCGGCGGCGCGGCGGTCGATCGCGCGGACCTCGTGGCCGACCTCGGCGCGGGCGCAGGCCAGATCGATCGCCGCCTTCAGCCGCAGCTCGGCCTCTTCCAGGATGGCGGGGGAGCCGGAGCGCAGTTCGATGAACAGCACCGCCTCGCTCGGCACGGTGTTGGGCGAGTTGGGCCGCACTTCGAGCCGCCCGACGGAACTGTGCAGATCGAGGCCGTAATCGGCCGTCATCGCCTTGAGGTCGGCGATGAGGTAGGCGGCGGCGAGCAGCGCGTCGCGCCGCTCGGCCATCGGCGTCGGGCCGGTATGGGCTTGGCGCCCGAGGAAGGCGAGACGGTACTTGGTGGCGCCCCAGAAGCGGGTGAAGGCGCCGAAGCGCAGTCCCTCGCGCTCCAGGATCGGCCCGCCCTCGATATGCAATTCGATGAAGGCGTCGGGCACCGGCACCCGGTCGGTCCCGGCATAGCCGATCCGCGCCAGCGCCTCACCCACGGCGATGCCGTCGCCGTCGCGGCGGGCGAGCGCCCAGTCGGGATCGGCGGCGCCGGTGAAGACGCTGCTGCCGAGCAGGCTCGGCTGGAACCGGGCCCCCTCCTCGTTGGTCCAGTTGGCGACCGCGAAGTTGCAGGCCGGCTTCGTCCCCGCCTCGGCCAGGCTTTCGCGCACCGACAGGATCGCCTCGCAGGCGGCGATCACGCCGAGCGCCCCGTCGAAGCGGCCGCCATTGGGCTGGCTGTCGAGATGCGAGCCGACCATCACCGTCGGCGCCCCCGGCCCGGCCAGTTCCAGATGACCGAACTGGTTGCCGATGGCGTCGACCTTCTGCGCGAAGCCGTGGCTGCGGAACCAAGCGGCGAGCCAGTCCCGCGCCCGGCCGTCCTCGTCGGACAGGGCGAGGCGGGTCATCGAGCCGTCCGGTCCGCCGCCGAAGGCGCAGACCGCCTCCATCATCGCCTGAAGGCGGGCCGGGTCGATCCGCGCGGCGGGAAGGGCCATCGTGTCAGGCATGGATCACATCGATTGCTGCGGAGGGGATGGCGGGCGCGAGGTCGCGCGCCGGGGGGAGAGTCCGTGACGGCATCAGGCCGCGCCCGCGAGGGTGGCGCCGGGCCCCGGCACGAGATGGCAGGAGGCGAGGTCGCGGGCGCCGCGCACCGACAGCAGCGGCGGTCGGTCGAGGCAGGGGCCGAAGGCCTGCGGGCAGCGGGAGCGGAAGGCACAGCCGATGGGCAGGTCGATCGGGCTCGGCGGCTCGCCCTCCATCAGGCAATCCTCCGGCCGGTAGCGCCGCGCCTCCAGGGACGGCATCGCCGAGAGCAACGCCCGGGTGTAGGGATGGCCGGGATCGAAGAACAGGCGGTCGTTGTCGGCGAGTTCCACCACCTCGCCGAGATACATCACGGCGATGCGGTTGCAGGCTTTGCGCACCATCGCGAGATCGTGGCTGATATAGATGTAGGTCAGCCCGTGCGCCCGCTGAAGCTTGTCGAACAGGGCGAGCAGCTTGAACTGCTCGGTCTGGTCGAGGGCCGAGAGCGTCTCGTCCATGAGCAGGATCTCGGGGTCCAGCACCATGGCGCGGGCGACGTTGACGCGCTGGCGCTGCCCGGCCGAGAGCCCGAGCGGCAGGTCGTCGTAGAGCGAGACCGGCAGCCCGACATCGTCCATCACCGCGCGCACCTTCTCGCGGATCTTCCTCGGGTCGCGCCAGCCATGGGTGCGCAAGGGAGCTTCGAGCATGGCGCCGATGCCGGTGCGTGGCGGCAGCGAGTTGAACGGGTCCTGGAGCACGAGCTGGAGCTTGCGCCGGAAGCCGAGCAACTCGGCCCCTGACAATCCGGCGATGTCGCGGCCCTCGCACAGCACGCTGCCGCCGCTCGGGCGCTCCAGCCGGCTCAGGAGCCGCATCAGGGTGGACTTGCCGCAGCCGGATTCGCCCACCACCGCGAAGCTGTCGCCCTTGACGATGTCGAAGGTGACGTTGCGGACGGCGCGCAGGGCGCTGGTGCCGGCGAAGCTGCCGCGCTTCTTCACCCGGTAGGTCTGCGACACGTCCCGCAGGCTGATGATGGCGTCGGCAGGGACCGGCGCGGCCGGCTTCGGGGCGGCGGGCAAGGTCGGCCGCTCGCCCCAGATCACCGGGATCTGCGCGACCAGCGCGCGGGTATAGGCATGGCGCGGGGCGGCGATCAGCGCCTCGGTCGCCTGCTCTTCCACCAGTTTTCCGGCATCGATCACCAGGGTCCGGCTCGCCGCCTCGCGGGCCACGGGAAGCGAGGAGGAGACGAACAGGATCGCCGTGTCGAAGCGCTCGGTGAGTTCGCGCATCAGGCGGATCACCTGGGCCGCCACCGTCACGTCCAGAGGCTGGGTCACGTTGTCGGCGACGAGCAGCGCCGGGTTGGAGACCATCGCGTCGACGATCAGCGCCCGCTGCATCATCCCGCCGGAGAAGTGCGACGGGTAATCGTGGAAGCGCGACGCGGCGGAGGGGATGCGCACGGCATCGAGCAGGGCGACGACCCGGGCCTGCGCCTCCTTCGGGGACACCTCCGGCATCACCGCGCGCAGCTTCTCGACGATCTGCCGGCCGACCGGCAGGGTCGGATCGAGGGCGCCCATCGGGTTGGCGCCGACATAGGCGATGTCCCGGCGCAGCCGCCGCATCTCGCGCGGGGGCAGCGCGAGCAGGTTGCGCCCTCGGAAGGACACGCTGCCGGAGCGGATGGCGAGCGGCGGCTCGATCCAGTTCACCACGGCCCGCGACAGCACCGTCTTGCCGGCACCCGAGGCGCCGACGACGCCGACGATCTCGCGCGGGGCGACATCGAAGCCGATGCCGTCGAGGAGGGTCCGCTGCCGGCCGGGGAGCGTGAGCGCGACGGAGAGGTCGCGGACGGAGAGCACCGGGTCCATCAGGCGCCCCCGTGGATCGTGTTGCGGGCGCGCTCGAAGGCGGCGCCGATCAGGTTGATGCTGGTGAGGGTGAGGCACAGGAACAGGCCGGGCATGGTGGCGATCCACCACGCGTTGAGCAGGTACTTGCGCCCGTCGGCGATGATGTTGCCGAAGGTCGGCGTCGGCGGCTGCACGCCGAGGCCAAGGAAGCCGAGGGTCGATTCGAAGATCATCATCCGCGCCACGTCGAGCACCGAGGTGAACAGCAGCGGCGGCAGTAGCAGCGGCACCAGCAGGGTCAGGATGATGCGCGGATGGGTGGCGCCCGAGACCTGCGCGGCGCAGACATATTCGCGCCCGCGCTCGGCCATCACCACCGAGCGCATCACCCGCGCATAGACCGGCCAGTTCGACAGGCCGAGCACGAGGATGATGGCGGGGATGGTCGGGCGCGAGACGCCGAGCACCGCGATCGCCAGGATGATCATCGGGATCGAGAGCTGCGCGTCGGTGATGCGCATCACGACCGTGTCGGTGCGGCCGCCGAAATAGCCGGCGACGGTGCCGAGGGCGCAGCCGATCAGCAGGGTGAGCGCCACCGAGGCGACGCCGATCAGGAACGAGGTGCGCAGGCCCACGAGGCTGCGCACCAGCATGTCGCGGCCGATCTGGTCGGTGCCGAGCGGGTGGGCCCAGCTCCATTTGTCGCCGAGGAACAGGGGCGGCAGCAGGCGGGCCCGCACATCCATCTTCACCGGGTCGATGCCGCTGAGTTCGGGATAGAGGGCGGCGGCCAGCGCCAGGATCAGGACCAGGGCGAGCCCGATCCTGAAGCCGGTGGATCCGGTCGCCTGTCCGAGGATGCGCCGGCCGATGGAGCGCGACATCAGGCGCGCCTCGGCGGGGTCGGCGTGCGGCGGCGCGAGCGCCAGGGAGGTCTCGACGGCATCCATCAGTAGGCGAGCCTCGGATCGATGGTGGTGGCGGCGAGATCGACGAGGATGTTGATGAGGACGAAGATCGCGCTGGTGACGATGGCGATGCCTTGGATCAGCGGAAAGTCGCGCTGGAGCACGGCATTGATCGTGAGCAGGCCGAGGCCGGGATAGTCGAAGATGTATTCGACGATGATCACGCCCCCGAGCAGGGACGAGAACTGCACCCCGAGCAGGTTGAGGAGCGGCACCGAGGCGTTGCGCAGCGCATGCGCCGCCACGATCCGCGGACGCGACAGGCCGCGCACATGGCCGACCGCGACGTAGGATTCCGACATCTGCGCCGCGACGGCGCCGGAGAGCGTCCGGATCAGCACCGGCGACAGTTCGACCGCGAGCACCAGGGCCGGCAGCACCGTGTAGGAGAAGCCGCCATAGCCGATCGCCGGCAACCAGCCGAGCTTCACCGAGAGCAGCAGGGCCAGGACGATGCCGAGCCAGAAGTTCGGCAGGGAGATGAAGACCGAGGACACGGCGAAGGCGACCCGGTCGGCGATGCCGCCGGGGCGCAGGCCCGCCGCGATCCCGAGCAGGCCGGAGAAGACCAGCGCGAAGGCGAGCGCCAGGGCCGCCAGCTGCAAGGTCATCGGCAGGGCGTCGAGGATCAGGCGGATCACCTCGGCCCGCTCGCCCCGCGTGGCGTCGTTGAAGTTCGCCCCGCCGGTGGCCGCGCCGTTGGCCGGCCGCACGAAGCTCTGGCCGAGATCGCCCTGGACGACATGGCCGAGATAGCGGCCGAACTGCACCGGGATCGGATCGCGCAGGCCCATCCGCGTGGCGATCTGCTCGATCAGCGCCTCGGGCGCCATGCCGCCGGCCATCAGGCGCACGGGATCGCCCGGCACCACCCGCAGCAGGGTGAAGATCAGGAGCGAGACGAGGAAGACGATCACCGCCCCCTGCGCGAGGCGCCGGGCGAGGAAGCTGAGAACGAACATCGGGTTTCGGGTCCGGCGACGGAATCGGCGGAGCGGACCCGGCCGCCCTCGAAAGGGGCCGGGTCACGCGCCGGGCGCGGGCAGTCCGGTCAGGCGGTCTTCGCGGCGTCGATGGAGCCGTCCGGGTAGACGTAGAGGCCCTTCAGCTCCTTCTGCATCGCGTGGATCATCACCGAGGTGAACAGCGACAGGGCCGGCACCTTGGCCGCGATCAGCGGCATGGTCTCGTTCTGAAGGATGGCCTTGCGCTCCTCCAGGCTGGGCGCCGCCCGCTCCTTGTCGAGGCTCGCGTCGAGTTCCGCATCCTCGATGCCGGTGATCCGGTGCGAGGAGGAATGGAAATGCGTGCGCAGCACCAGATCCGGCTCCGGCGAGCCGGTGGACCAGCCGCAATCGACCATATGGCCGGGGCCACCGCCGGGGCGGTGATAGAGGCGCTCGTTCCAGGCCGCCGGTTCGAGCACCGTCAGGCTCACCGGGAAACCCTGCTCGTTGAGCATCGCGGTGATGACTTCGCCGTATTCCTTGGTCTTCGGATAGAACCCGACCGAGGTGATGTATTCGAGCGGCGGCAGCCCCTTGCCCTTGGGATACCCGGCCTCCGCCAGCAGCGCCTGCGCCTTGGCCGGGTCGTAGGCCGGATAGTTCTTGAGGTCGGTGTAGCCGAACTTCACCGGCGAGATGAAGTTCGCCGAGGCGTGGCCGGCCGCGCCCAGGATCTCCAGGAGCATCGCCCGGTCGATGGAATGGCAGGCGGCCATGCGCACCCGCACGTCGTTGAAGGGCGGCTTGGAGCAGCGGAACCAGAGATACTTGTTCTCGACCGAGACGACTTGGTTGATGGCGATCTTCGGGTTGGCCCTCACCGTCTCGACCTGCTCCGGTTCGAGCCGCTCGACGATCGAGGCCTGACCGTTCATCAGCGACAGCATCCGGGTGGTCGAGTCGCCGGTGAAGGTGAAGTCGATGCCGGGGATAGTCGGCTTGCCCTTGAAGTAGCCGTCATAGGCCGTGAGCACGGTGTCGTTGCCGCGCTGCTCGACGAAGCGGAACGGGCCGGTGCCATTCAGGCGCCGGGTCAGAACGCCGCCCGGGCCCTCGGCGATGTCCTTGGCCGACATGATCGGCAGGAACGAGGCCAGGAAGAGGAAGAGATGGGCGGGATAGCCGCCCTTGGCGGTATCGACGATCACGGTCTCGTCGTCGGGCGTGGTGATCGTCAGAGTCTCGGTCGGGCCGGGATACCATTGCGCCGGCCGGTCCTTGCCGGACCCGTATTCGAAGGTCGCCTTGACGTCTTCCGCCTTGAACGGCTTGCCGTCGTGGAAGTGTACGCCCTTGCGCAGCTTGATCTGAAGCCGGTGCGGATCGAGCAACTGGATGTCGGTGGCGAGTTCGTAGACCACCTTGCCAGGGTCATCGAGGGTCATCGGCGTGCGGGTCAGAAAGCCCATCACGAAGCCCTCGATGTTCTTCTGCGAGAGCGTGGTGTGGGCGGTCGGATCCCAGTTGCCGGTGATGTTCTCGGCCGAGAGGAACACCAGCGGCTTGCCCGTCTGGGCGAAGGCCGAGGCAATCAGGAAATCCGGGTTGATCTGAGCGAAGCCCAGGGCGGCGGCGCTGCCCTGGAGGAACCGCCGACGATCGATTCTATTCGCCATTCTGATGCCCCCGACTTCCACAAATCCATCATAGTGGTCAGAAACCACATAGCAGGACGCGTGCCAGAACCGGGAAACGGTCAAACCGGGCAACGCTGCGGCCGTCGCGCTTGCAGGGGGCGAGGGCAAGCGGGCGCCGATGAGCATGGGATGGGCAGGGCATCCGAATTCGGTGCCGTTTCTCGCGGCACGGCTGCGTGCGACGGCTTGGGGACGGGTGGGCGGCTCGTCCTTGCCGATTGTCGGTGCCGGTGCGGCCTTCGCCGGAGGCATCCAAGCAGTTCCCGACGCCGGTTCCGTCCGACCCCTCGCGGGTGGGGAAGGCGGGCGGGATGCAGATGGGGATGCGATGACGGGCGGCGACATGGGAGGCGGTTCGGGCCCTGCCGGGATGACGGCCCGTGCCCCCGCCGCCGAGGGCAACAGGAACCAGGCTTCGCGCGCCACCGCGTCGCGGGACCGCTGATGCCCGAACCGGCGGGGCCGCCTGTCGCCGCCCCGTCGGTCGCTTCCCTCCTCGTCCGACCCGGTGCTACGCCAGGGCCAGATCCATCGGGTGCAGGTAATCGGCGCGGAATTCGGCGACTTCCATGAGGTGGGGCAGGTCGCGCAGCGTCAGGCGCTTGCCCCTGCGCTCGATCAGCCCCGCGCGCTTGAGCTCCCCCAGGGAGCGGTTGACGTGGACGCTGGTCATGCCGGTGGTGTCGGCGAGGTCGATCTGGGTGATGGGCAGGTCGTAGCCGTTCTCGCTCGTCAGCCCCACCGCGCTCAGGCGCACGAACAACTCGCAGAACAGATGCGCGAGGCGCTCCACGGCGGAGCGGCGGCCGATATTGACGAGCCATTCGCGCAAAGTGGCTCCGTCCACCAGGGCCGCCGTCTGCAAGGCCTGGGTGAGCGCCGGGCGTCGGAGCAGGTCCCGGCCGTTGTCCTGTGCCACCCGCGCCATGCGGCAGGCGGAGAGCGTGCCGACGGCATGATCCATCCGGTTCACGACCGATGCGTCGAGATCGCAGACATCTCCCGGAATCAGATAGGCCATGATCTGGCGCGCGCCGTTCTCCCGCAGCTTGTAGCGGCAGGCGAAGCCCTCCGTGATCACGATCATCCCCTCGGGCCGGTCGCCCTCACGGATCAGGTCCGCGCCGGCTGGAACGGCGCGGGTGCTCGCCTCGATCCCGGCCAGGATGTCCTCGTCCGCCTCCTGCAGCGGTCCGCAGAGCTGCAGCTTACGGAGAAGCGGGCCGCGGGTGACGGCTCTGTCGCTGACCATGAGCCTCATTCGACCCGTCCCATGCGAGCGGCGAGTTCGTCCATCGTCCAGGTCACGTCACGGTGCCAGGCCGGTTTCGACAGGCACGGCATGTCGGCGAATTCCCTGTCGCGTCCGGTCGCGCCGCCGCGCTCGGCGCAGACGAGGAAGGGCACGCCGCGTCGGTGAAGCGTGCGCGCCAGCCGCGAGCCGGCGCCATCCACTTCCGTGAAGTCGAGCACGGCCAGGGCGGGAATTCGATGGCTGAGCGACATCTCCGCCTCGGCGGCGGTTCGGATCGGCCCCGTCACGCGGTAGCCCGCCGCCTCCAGGGCATCCGCCAGGTCCAGGCCGACGACCGGGTCGGCTTCGACCAGCAGGACGAAATCTTCCTGTCACCGGGGTTTCATGCTCGCTCCCGAAAAAGAATCGATCAGCGCCTCGGCAAGGATGGGCGGTGCGACCGTTCTAAGCGTGGTTTGTGTGGCATGTAAATCGGATGTCACGCTTGGTGTGATTTCCGACAAAGCAATATTTGTTATATGCTATGTCTGATCGTAAGTATATTATAGATTGATCTTTAAATTTGCAAATATAATCATAAATCAACTTATCAATTTGCTTGCCGTCAGCGAGCCGCGCTTCCCGTCGCATCATCCCCGGAAGGAGGAGGCATGGTGCATCCTCAACAGGCGACGATCCGCAACCGCCTTCTCAGGGCCATCTCGTCCGAGGACTTTTCCCGGCTCGCGCCGTTTCTGCAGTGCTTGGAGCTGGCGGTGCAGACGACCTTGATCGCCCCCGACCGGCCGGTCGAGCATCTCTACTTTCCGGAAAGCGGCATCTTCTCGATCACGGCGAACGGGCCGGAGGGCGGCGTCGAGGTCGGCATGGTCGGGCGGGAGGGCTTGGTCGGCGCGGTGCCCATCCTGACCGGCAGTGACCGGATTCCGCACGACCACTTCGTCCAGGTGCCCGGCCGCGCCCTCCGCATCGCCGTCGCGCCGCTCCACGAAGCCGTCGAGGAGAGCGAACCCCTGCGCGCCCTGCTGCTGCGCTACCTGCAGGCCGAGATCGTGCAGATCCGGCAGACCGCCTTCGCCAATGCCCGCTTCACCATCGAGGCCCGCCTCGCCCGCTGGCTTCTGATGTGCCACGACCGGCTCGACGGCGACGAGGTGCAGATCAAGCACGACTTCCTGGCGCTGATGCTGGGGGTGCAGCGCTCGGGCGTGACCCTGGCCCTGCAGAACCTGGAGGGGGCCGGCCGGATCCGGAGCCGGCGCGGGTGCATCACCGTTCTCGACCGCGCGCTGCTGGAGGCCCTGGCCGATACCAGTTACGGGGTGGCGGAGGCGGAATATGCACGGCTGATCGAGGGCGCGTGATGCCTCGCTACTTCTTCCATCTGCGCTATGGTCCCGACAAGCTGGCGCCCGATCCGGAGGGGGAGATCCTGGCCGACCCGCAGGTGGCCCGCACCCAGGCCCTGGCGGCGGCGCGCGACCTGATCGCCCATACCCGCTCCGACAGCATCTGCGACTGGTTCGTCTGCCGTTTCGAGATCGTCGACGAGGCGGGCGCGCCCGTCCTCACCGTGCCGTTCGGAGAGACCGTAACCCCAGGGGCGGATCAGGAGTGAGACGGAATCCGCTTGATCGGAGCGGGGTGATCCGCCGCTTCGCTGTCCTGACAAGACCGGTCGGTCTCATCGCTTCGATTGCGCGGAGGAAGCCTTCACTGTGAAGCGGCGATCCGCCCGATGATCCGCGCCACGGTACCGGGATCGAGGTCCGGATAGATCGGCAGGCACAGCACCTGATCGGCGGCCATGGCCGCCGCGGGCAAGTGCCTCCGGTCGGCGCTGGGAAGGGTCCGATAGGCCGGGAAATCGGAGATCAGGGGGGAAAAGTAACGCCGGGCATGGATACCGTCGCGCTTGAGCGCATCGTAGAGCGCGTCGCGGTCGATGGGATGATCGGGCCCGACCAGGATCGGGAAATAGGCGTAGTTGGCCGCCCCCTCCTCCGCCGCGTCGAGGCAGCGGATCCCGGGGATGTCGCGCAGGCCCTCGCGATAGGCCGCGTCCACCGCCCTCCGGCCTGCCAGGGCGGTGTCGATATGCCGGAGCTGCACGAGGCCGAAGGCCGCGTTCAGCTCGCTCATCTTGCCGTTGAGGCCGACCCCGCTCACGGAGGTCTCGTCCTCGAAGCCGAAATTCTTCAGCTTGTCGATCTGGTCCTTCATGGCCGGATCGGCGCAGACGATGGCGCCGCCCTCGAAGGTGTTGAACACCTTGGTGGCGTGGAAGCTCAGCACCGACAGGTTGCCGTGGTTGAGGACGCTTCCGCCACGATGGCGCACGCCGAAGGCGTGGGCGGCGTCGTAGATCACCTTGAGCCCGTGCCGGTCGGCGATGGCGGTGATGGCCTCCACGTCACAGGGCCGTCCGTAGCAGTGAACGGGCAGGATCGCGCGGGTGCGCGGTGTGATCGCGGCCTCGATCCGGGCGGGATCGAGGTTGAGGGTGTCCGGATCGATATCGATGAAGACCGGGGTCAGGCCGCTCCACATCAGGGCGTGCGAGGTCGCGACGAAGGAATAGGGCGTGGTGATCACCTCGCCGGAGAGTTCGAGCGCCCGCAGCGCCACGATCAGCGCGGTGGTGGCGTTGTTGAACAGGGCGACCTGCGGCACGCCGAGATGGGCGGCGAGCCGCGCCTCCAATTCGCGATGGAACGGGCCGCCATTGGTCAGGATCCGCGTCCGCCAGATCTCCCGCAGGAGCGGCTCGAACTCTTCGAGCGGCGGCAGGAACGGGCGGGTGACGTAGACCGGCGCCTCCGCGCCGTCCCCGGCCTCCGGGGCAGCTGGGCCGAGAGGCCCGGCGAATTCCCGCTCCAACCGGCGCAGGGTCGCCTGGAGCGGAGGCTCAGGCTGGCCGGGGGCGTCCGCCTCGCGGACGGGGTCAAGCGGAGCGGGTTGCATCGAGCCTCGGCGCTGCGATGGCGTGCTCGGCCGGTGAGCGTCCGGCCCTACGCATTCTGCGATGATCGAGCATGCCCGGCCTTCCTGCGCCGGAAAGATGTTAAGATTTGTATGGCTAACGAAACGTTAATGCCGCCTGAACCGGAAGGAGGGAACCCACGTGCGGGCATGCTCGCCCGGCCCCGGCCCCGGCTTGCCGGTTCGGGCCCGGCACCGGACCTGGGCCCGGCAGCGCGCGTGCCATCCTTACCAAGCGTAGCGCAGGCCGCCGGCGAAGAGATGGGCGGTGAGGTTGGAGCCGACCGCCGCCTCGTAGCGGGCGAAGACCTGCACGGTCTCCTTCTGTGCCGTGAGGCCGGCACTGACGACGCCGGTGTCGCGGCCGATGCCGGCGAAGGTGGTGGTGAAGGGGGCGCCGGGGGCGCCGATCAGCGAGGCCGTCACCAGCGAGACCGTATCGCCGACATTGCGGTAGTAGCGCGCCCGCAGTTCGGGGCTGATCAGGATGCCGTCGTGCAGGAAGGCCGAGCTCAGCCGCACCCCGACCGAGGGCTGCACGATGTCCTGCGTCTCCGACCGGGAGAGGAGGCCGGCCGATCCGGCGCCCTGCTCGGAGAAGCCGTCGCGGCTCAGCCGATACCAGTCGAGGCCGAGACTCGGCTCGGCGTAAAGGGCGCCGAACCGGGCGCGCGTCCCGAGCTTGACCGCCGCGCTGAGGTCGTCGCCGCCGAAGCGGCCGATGGCGGTCCGTGACAGGTCGCCGAAGGCGAGGCCGCGGCTCGTCCGGTTGTCGGTATGGGTATAGGCCGCCACCGCATCGACGAAGACCGGTTCGAGATCGAGCGAGCCGTAGACCGAGCCCTGATAGGCGCTGGACCATCCGCGATTCGCGCTGGAGAGGGCGGCGGTGCTGCCATCGGCGTAGCCGAAGCTGGCGCCGAGCAGGGCGCCATCGAACTGCTTGTCCGCGCCGACCAGCACGCCGGCTTGGTTGAGATCGAACCCGCCGCGTCCGCCGATGGAGCCGGGACCGCCGAGGGCGCGCGCCCACAGGGACACGTCTCCCGTGGCCGGTGCCGTGCCGGTGAGGCCGGCGGCGGCGGCGCGCAGGGCCTGGCCGGTGCCGACCGGATCGAGGGCGGCCCAGGATCCGTCGAGGCCGATGCCGGGCTGGAGATCGGTGCGCCCGGCCCGGCGATCCGCCATGCGGTCTTCGAGGGCGCGCACGAACTGTCCGCGCTGCACCGCATCGGCCGTGGCCGCATTGGCGATGGCCTCGCCCGAGAGGGACTGCAGGGCCGCCGCGCCGGCGGCGTCGGTCTCGGTCCGGTCGAGGGCGTAGAACACCGTGTCGAGATCGCCCTGGGGCTGCAGCAGGTAGGAGCGGTTCAGGTGCCGGGCGACCGCGCGCTGGTTGGCTGTGATCGCCGGAGCGGTGAAGTCGCGGTTGAAGGTGATCGAGACCGCGTTCGGCTCGTAGGTCAGGGTCTCGGTCAGGAAGGGGTTGAGGTCGATCACCTCGCCGAAGCGACCGCTGGTGGCGCCCGTGCTGGTGGCGAAGGTGAAGCTCTGGCGGGCGATCTTGTCGGCCGGGTCGAAGATGAGGTCGATGCCGCCGCCGACGACGAGGTTGCCGTTGACCCGCAGGGCATCGACGCGGTCGGTGTCGACCTCCATCCGGATGCGACCGCTGCCGGCCTGCTCGTAATCGCCGTCGATGGTCAGGGTGCCGATGGAATTGCCCGGCGACAGCAGGCCTTCGTTCCGGACCGTGCCGATGATCGTGCCCGATCCGCCGAGCACCGCGTCCTTCGCCACGGTGAGTTCGGTCGTGCGATAGGTCGTGGCCGTGTTGATCTTCAGCGTGCCTTCCTGAACCGCGGTCAGCACGCGGGCCTCGGTGACCGATGAGCGGAGATCGAGGGTACCGAGACCCGTCTTGGCGAGATCGCCGCTGCCCGAGAGGGTGTTGTCCCGCAGGGTCAGGATCGTGCCGGCCTCGGTCCGGAAGGTCGCCCCGAAGGTCGAGCCGCCGATCGCGCCCGCCGACACCGAGGCGTTGACCGCGATGTCGCGGTTCACGGTGAGGCTCTGCGTGGTATTCAGCGTGCCGCCCTGCAGGGTCAGGAGCCCCGAGCGGGCGCCGAGATTGGCGTCGCTGGCGATGCGGACGGTGCCGTTGTCGATCCGGGTTCCGCCGGCATAGCTGTTCTGGCCGGCGAGCGTCAGCACCGATTCGCCGCTCTTGATCAGGCCGCCGGTGCCGCCGATGCTGCCGGCGAAGGTGCGGTCGCGGATCTCGATATTGGCGACGTAGGGCCGGACGAGTTCGGCCGGTTCTCCCGCCTCCAGCAGGTCGGTCTTCCACGCGTAATCGGCGATCATGGCGTGGGCCTTGGTCGTCGGGTGGAACTCGTCCCAGAACAGGTAGTCGCCGACCGTGTCGCCCGAGCAGGCGCCGACATATTGGCCGGTATCGGCGTTCACGCAGTTGTCCTGGCCATTCCTGAAGCCGAAGCTTTCCGGCCGGGCCTGAACCTCCTTGAGGAGCGCGGCCGCGTCGACGGCGACGATGCGTTCGGATCGCCCGTTCCTGTCGAACTGATCCTGAATCCGATACAGCTTGTCCTTGATCTGCCGGTTGGTCTCGAGGATCTCGGCGCCGAGGGCCTCGGCGACATTGAGGTGGTCCCGGGTGATCTTGGGCGTCGTGGCGATGTCCGGGACCGTGTTCACGTAATAGGTCGCGCCTCTTTGGGCGATATCGCTGCGCGCACGAACCGCCTCGCTGAGCCGGTTCAGCTCTTTCGGAATGCTGTCCAGCAACTGGCTCGACGCCTTGCCGAGCTTCATGTCCTTGACAGGCTTGTCGGTCTTGCCCAGGCCCAAGAACGTGTCCTCGACCTCTTGCCTGTAATTGTTTCCGCCAATCCAGAGCGTAAACAATGGTTTCGCTCCAAATTCGGATGCATCGGTTTTGTATTTCCGCTGCCCGAAAATGGGAAATCCGGTTTTCTCGGAGATCGACTTGATAAGCGTCGCGTTCTGCGCTTCGAACTTGTCGACGATAAAACCGATGCCGGCATTGACGTAATATCCGGCGGTGGCGCCGCCCCAGGCCAGGTTGTGATCCTTGTTGTACGGGGTGCCATTCAGGTCGCTGTTAAGATACTCGATCCAGACCCGGCCGTTCGAGAAGCGCCCCTGATCGTAGGGTTCGCCGATGGGCTGCCTTTTGGCGGGAACGTATTTCTTTCCCGTGGCTTCGTAGGTGCGCCTCGTATCGGACAGGCTGTCCCCGAGATTCCAGATCGTGCTGTAACGCTCGGCGGACAGGGCCGTGCTCGAGAGGAGGCTCGCGAGCAGGAACCCGAGGCAGAGGCCGCGCGCCTTGTTGACCGACATGGAAATCGTCCGGCTGAGGAGAGGACGCTCGTATCGAGCGGGACGCCACCCACCTGCCGAGGCCGCGGATCGAGCGGGTCCGTGATCTGAATAAGATCCGATTTATGGTTAAGATATCATTAAAGACGCCGTGATGGCTCGGTCTTTGACTTGAGTAGGCTCGACGGCAAAATAAAGCGCGAAGATCGGGCGGCGGGGTCGACAGACCGCAGGTTGATTGTGAGCCAGATTCGCAGGCTGTCGCACAGCGTTCGAGAAACAGGGCCGCCATGCGGCGCCTGCCGTGATCGCCCCGGTCCCGAGGCGGCGCGCCCGGGAGCGCGCGCCGCCTCGGGCGTCAGAACCGCACCGCCAGACGCGCCGTGCCGAGATGCGACAGGAACCGGTCGCCGACATGGGCCTGATACTCGCCCGTCAGTTCGACCCCGCCGCCGAGGCCGATCTGGAAGCCGAGTCCCGCCTCGCCGACCGTGTCCGGGATGCGGGAGTTCGTGGCGAACAGGCCGTTCACGCCACTGCCCTGGAAGCTCGCGAGGCCGGTGAAGTGATCGTCGGACAGGAGCGTCACGCCGAGGGTGCCGTAGGGGCGCAGCCAGCGCCCGCCATCGAGATCGAAGCGGCCGCCGATCTCGACGTTCGGGCTGAAGGCGAACAGCGTCTTGCCCAGGGCCCGGACGTCGAGGTTCAACCCCGGCGCACCGCTCTCGGAATAGGCCGGGCTGTGAGAGTAGAGCAGATCGAGATCGATATAGGGCTTGATGTACCAAGTCTCGAACAGGACCTGGTAGCTCGCCCGCAGGCGACCGCCGGCCGTGAGCACTTCCGACTTGCTGCGCGCCAGCGCATTGCCGCCGCCGATATCGATCGCCCGCAGGTTGTTCTGCCACGCATAGCCGAGATTGGCCGAGGCCGCGAAGAGCCAGGGCCCCACTTGGTGCTTCAAGGCCACGGAAACGTCGCCGGCATCGCTGACCGTGCCGGTGATCCGGTCGGAATCGCTCTGGTTGGCGCGGGTATAGGCGCCCGACAGGCCGAAGAACCAGTCCGGGGCGAACTCGGTCTGCAGGCCACCCTGGTAGCTCAGGGCGTTCTGACGGTAGCCGCCCTCGCCGGGCGATGAGAACAGGCTGGTCCGGGCGGCGGTGACGCGGCCCCAGACACATTCGCCCTCGCGCAGCAGGGTGCCGGTCCCCTCGAAGGCGGGGCAACTCATCGCCCGCTTCAGGCCGGCCCGGGTGTCGAAGGTGCGGTCGGTCAGGGTGTACTGGTTCGATTCCTGGTTCAGCTCGTCGAGCGCCGCAGCATAGCTCCTGGTGCTGTTGACCGAGAGGAACCGGGCGAACAGGTCGGCCTCGCCGATCGACCCGTTGTTCCACAGCGTCTGCAGGGCTTCGGCGGCCGATTTCTGGTCGCTGTTCAGGGTCATCCCGAGGGGCGTGACGAAATTGGCGGTCGGGCTCAGGGCGAGGCTGTTCCCCGAGCGCAGGATCGCCCAGGACACCGGCACCGAGTCCGACTGGATCGTCGTGGAGGCGGCTCCCGCCGTCATGTTCGTGATGCCGCCCGCCGTGAGGAAGGTGTACTGTCCCGGCAGGAGCCCGCCGATAACGTTGGGCTGCACGGTGCCGGTAAGCCAAGCCAGTCCGCTCACCGTCAGCAGGTCGGCGCGCAGGGCGCCGGCTTGGGCGAGCGGCGCGACGTCGACCAGCATCCGGCCCCCGCTGGTCTGCGTGAAGTTCCCGGTCAGAGTGGTCTGGGCGACGGTGCCGACCCCGCCGATGTCGAGCGTGGCATGGTTGTACAGCCAGCCGCCGCGGCCGAGATCGATCACGCCGTCGGGGCGCGTGCGCAGCACCGCCGAGCCGAAGCCGTCCGGGCCGTTCACCACGGCGCTGACGCGATCGGCGGTCCGATCGGGCGTCACGATGTCGCCGATCAGGGTGCCGCGGTTGCTGATCTCGACCGGGTTGATGGTGCCGACGACGGCCCGGCCGGAGGCGGCGCTGACCACGGCCCGCTCGTCGATCAGGATGCGGTTGTTGAAGGCGCCGCCCTCGAGGCGGATCGCCGCGCCGGTGCCGCTGCCGCCGGTGGTGACCCCGTTTACGGTGACGGTGACGGCGATGGCGCCGCCCGCACGGGTCGGGTCGAGGCGGCCGTCACTGCTCTGGACGCCGCTCTGCGCGAAGATCGCGTTGGAATCCTTGCCGGTGGCGACGATCGACCCGGCGCTCGTGATGGTGATGGTGCCGCCGGAGCCGGTGGAGGTGGCGCGCGACTTGAGCGGGTCCGGCGCCTGGACCAACTGGCCGGAGGCGAGGATCGGGTTGGACAGGTCTACGATCAGGCCGCCGCCGCCGCCGAGGCTCTGGGCCAGGATGCCGTGGGAGCGCTCGCCGCTGGTGCGGATCGCGGCGCCGTCCTTGAGGGTGACGCTGATGGCGCCGCCATTGCCCTGCGCGCCCTCCCGAAGCAGGAAGGGAACCGCGTAGCCCATCACCTGATGTGCGCCGGCATAGCCACCGCCGCCGCCGATCGATTGCAGCAGCAGGGCGGTCGCGGCATCGCCCGTGGTCGTCACCTGGGCGCCGGCCGAGAGGGTGACATCCACCGTGCCGCCGTTGCCGTTCGCGCCGCCCGCGCCGCCGATCCCGAAGGTGTAGGCGTCGCCGCTGGCGCTGGCCGCGGCCGCCGCCGTGCCGCCGCCGCCGCCGACGCTCTGCGCCAGGAGACCGAGGGCGCCGAAGCCGCCGGTGGCCACCGTGCCGCCCTGCGTGACCGTCACGGCGCCGCCATCGCCGGCCGCCTTGCCGGAGCCGCCCAGGGTCAGGCTACCGGACTTCTTCGGCGCGCCCTCGGACGCAGGCTGTTCGGCGATCTTCTCGATCCCGACCGCCGCCAGCAGCGCGTTGGCGAGTTCCTTGGCGTCGCTGCCGGATTGGGTCTTCGCGGCCTGCGCCTTGCCCGTCTGCGCGGAGGCATCGGCCTTCACCGTCTCCTTGGCCGTCCCCTTGACGACCGGGAGCAGGAACGACCCGCCGCCGCCGCCGACGCTCTGGGCCACGATGCCGTGGGCCTCGTTGCCGGCGGTGACGACCGCGCCCGTGTTCTCGACCGAGACGTCGCCACCCTTGCCGCCCTTGCCGCCATCGCCGCCGACATTGAGGGTGACGATCAGGCTGCCCTCCTTGCTGCTGCCGGTGGTCGTGGCGCCCACGCCGCTGCCGCCGCCACCGCCGACGCTCTGGCCGTACAGGCCGTAGGACATGTCGTCCGCCGTCGCGACGGCGCCGCGGTTGACGATCGTGACCGTGCCGCCCTCGTTGCCGTCACCGCCCGTGCCGCCGAGGACTGCCCGGTAGTTGTTGGCGTTGGTCGCGGCGGCGAAGGCCATGCCGCCCTGGCCGCCGCCGCCGCCGACGCTCTGGGCGAAGACGCCGTGGGCGACAGCGCCGAGGGTCGTGATGGTCCCGTCATTGGTGACGGTGGCCGCGCCGCCCTTGCCGCCTGTGCCGCCATCGCCGCCGAGGCTCAGGGTTGCCGCCACGTCGGGCAGCTTGACGCTGCTCTTCTTCTGCGCGGCCAGATAGTCAGACGCGCTCTTGCTGTAGGATTGCAGCAGCTTGCCGAATTCGGAATCCTTGATCTTCTTGGCGAGAGATTTGTACTGATCGGTGTCTTTGATGTCTTTCAGAAATTGATCGAGGGCTTCCTTGGTGTCCTTGTTTTTTTTGTCCTTGGCCCAGTCGTTGTAGGCCGTGACGCCGATCGCCGTCTTGATCTGGGTCCAGATCTGGCCGACGGCGTCCGCCTCGGACGCCTTGCGCGCCGCGACGCTGCCGCCGAAACCGCCGCCGCCGCCGATGCTCTGCGCGACGATGCCGTGCGCGCCGTCGCCCCAGGTCTCGATTCCGCCCGCCGCAGCGTTGGTCACCGTGACGCTGCCGCCGGTATTGCCGCCGCCGCCCTTGCCGCCGAGGGTGAGATTCGCGTTGAGCTTGCCCTGGGCGGCGCCCTGCACGTCACCGCCGGTGCCGCCGCCGCCGCCGATGCTCTGGGCGAAGATGCCGATCGCGTCGGAGCCGCCGGTCCGCAGGACGCCTGCATTGGTCACGGTGACGGCTTGGCCCTTGCCGCCGCCGCCGCCCTGGCCGCCGATGGTCCGGGTCACCGACAGGGTGTCCGCCACCGGGAGCTTGCCGATCAGCTCGTTCAAGGTCCTGTCGAAGGAGAAGCCGGGCGCCGCGAGCCCCGTGGCGCTGCCGCCGTTGCCGCCGCCGCCGCCGATGCTCTGGGCCAGGATGCCGTGGGCGAAGCTGCCGCCGGTCACCACCGTGCCGAAATTGTCGACGCCGATCGTGCCGCCGTCGCCGCCGCTGCCGCCCTTGCCGCCGATGGCCTGTGCCGCGTCGATGTTCTGCCGCAGGCTGAGACTGTTGCTCGTGGCGTTCGACTTGCCGGCATTGCCGCCGCCGCCGCCGATGCTCTCCGCCTGGAGGCCGACGGCCTCGTCGCCGGAGGTCGAGACGAAGCCGCGATTGGTGATCTCGGCCCGGCCGCCCTTGCCGCCGCCGCCGCCGGTTCCGCCGAGGGTGGTGCTGAAGCTGATCGCCGCCTCGCCGGGCGGCGCGACCGCGAGGGCATAGGCCAGGGCGTCGCCGGCCATGCCGCCGCCGCCGCCGATGCTGAGGGCCTGCACCCCGGTCGCGGCGCCGCCATAGGTGACGACGGTGCCGCTATTGGTCACCGAGGCGAGGCCGCCCGCGCCGCCCAGGCCGCCGGAGCCGCCGACCGAGGCCGAGACGGCGATGCTCGGCAGGGTCTTTCCATTGGGCAGGACCAGGGGCGTCGCGATGGCCGTGGAGCGCGCCGAGCCGCCGACGCCGCCGCCGCCGCCGATGCTGAGCGCGTCGAGGCCGAGCGCCGCGCGACCGCTCGTGGTCACGCCGGCGCTGCTCTCGATCCGCGCCTCGCCGCCCTTGCCGCCACCGCCGCCGCTGCCGCCCACCGACAGGGCGACCGCGAAGCCCGGACTTGCTGTCGTGGCCGAGGCGACGCCGCCGGCACCGCCGCCGCCGCCGACGCTCTCGGCCAGGATCGCGCTCGCCCCGTCCCCGGAGGTCGCGATCGATCCGCCGGCCGCCTTCACCTGGACCGTGCCGGCATGGCCGCCGGCGCCGCCGCCGCCGCCCAGCGCGTAGGTGAAGAAGGCGCCCGGCTTGATCGAGGCGCCGCCGACGCCGCCGCCGCCGCCGATGCTCTGGGCCAGGATGCCGTAGGCGTCCGTCCCCGCCGTCTCGATCCCGCCGCTCTGCTGCACCGTGACCGCGCCGCCGAGGCCGCCCATGCCCCCGGTTCCGCCGGAGGTGAAGGGCAGGATGCCGGCCTGTCCGCCGCTGCCGCCGCCGCGCCCGGCCTGTGGGGCCGAGGCCTGGAAGGCGTCGAGCGCGTTGCCGCCGCCGACGCTCTGCGCCAGGACGCCGGCCGAGCCGGTCCCGGAGGTCCGGATCGTGCCGGCCTGAGTCACCTCCACTGACCCGCCGGCCCCGGCCGAGCCGCCGTCGCCGCCGCTTCCGAAGGGCGCGCGGCCGCCATCGCCGCCCGGCCCGCCGACCGATTGGGCGATGAGGGCCGAACTGTACGCGCCGAGGGTCGTGAGGGTGCCGATCTGGTCCACCTTGACCGCGCCGCCGGCGCCGCCCTTGCCGCCCGCCGAACCGTTGATGCCGGTGGTGTCGCCGCCGCCGGCGCCGCCGACACTCTGGACCAGGACGCCGACCGAGTTCGCGCCCGCCGTGACGATGCTGCCCTGGTTGACGAGCACGGCCCGACCGCCGGCACCGGCATCGCCGGGAAGCTCGCTGCTGCCCCGCGTGGTTCTCATGCCGCCATCGCCGCCGAGGGACTCGATCACGGCGCCGGGCGCGGAGGCGCCGCCGGTCTCGATCCTGCCCGCGGGAGTGACGGTGAGTTCCGCCAAGCCGCCCAGGCCGCCCGTCTGCTCCGAGCGCTTGCTTTCGGAGGTGGCGCCGTCGCCCGCCTTGCCGCCCCTGGAGCGAACCGAGACGCCGGAGGTGCGATCCCCGAAGGCGGAGAGCGGCGCCTGCAGGATGAGGCGGGCAGGCCCGCCATCGCCGCCCCGGGCAATGCCCTTATCCCCGCCATCGCCGCCCTTGCCGCCCTGCGAGGCAACGCCGATCAGCGCGAGCCCGGCGCTCTGATCGAGGCCGCCAGTCACCGGCCCAGTCTCGGTCAGAGTCACGGCGCCGCCGTTTCCGCCCCGACCGCCATTGCCGTCGAAAACGAGGCCCTTCGGATTGTTCCCGCCGTTTCCGCCGGTCGACCTGGCCTCGACGGCCATACCCTGGAGGATCGTCAGCGAGTCGCCCTGGGTGACCTGCACATTCGGCCCGCTCGCGCCGTCACCGCCATCTTTGTTGAAGCAGAGTAAGGCGCAGTTCTCGCCTTTCGGGCCGTCGGCCCCGCGCTGCACGAAGGAGCGCGCGGCGTCCTGGGCCCGGGCCTCTCCGCCCTGCGTCACGATCAGCGCGCAGACGCTCACTCCCGTCAGCAAGGCGAGGGAGCATCCCAGCTGGGTCGAATCCATCCGCCGGCGAGGGCGAGACATCCAGGGCGAAGTCATGGAAACGCGGGCCCTTCTATACCTGTGATCGTGCACTGGTCTTACGCGGTGCCAAGCTGACAGGCACAGGCACGCCAATCTTTGCTTTGATGAATTCGGTCATAGCCGGAGGTATGTCCATGTCCAGCGCGGATCATCTTCGCTGGTGCATGAAATGCCGACGTCACGAGTGGCCCGGCATCGTGCCCGGCATGGTGAGCCGCGCAGAGCGCCCGGATTCGACTGGGATGCGTGAGCCTGTCGGGTTCTGCATCATTCATCTCCAAGTGCCGATGCTCGTTTCGGCACGATGGTCCGAGGGAGCCTCGCCACGCCTTCCCCGCTGCGCCGTCATGGCGCCGGGAGCGTTCCCGGCGATCGCGGCTTCGTGAGCGCTTAAGCCGATTCGGGCTTCATTTCGGTGAAGACCGTTCCGCCTCCCGATCCGTTCTTGTCTCCGGCCCGAGTCGCGAGGATCCTGTTCTGGGCAGGACCGAACGCCGAGCCCGGCATTCTCCGGTTCTGGATGGAGAATATAACATATGATTGACAGTCTCGACGGCTCCTCTGTTCGCTGCCTGGCGCGTCGCGTCTCGTGTGGCGGCAGGGTGACAGAGGTCGCGGCAGGCGCGGGCGTGCGGCGATCGGCTTCGGGGCGAGCCAGTCGAGGAAAGGAAGGGTTGAGACGCGTAGGATCGGCCCGTCGCGGCCCTGCGAGCGCATCGCGGGTCGGGTCTGAAAAGGCTTGATGTCGATGAGACTGGAGCGGGCGAAGGGATTCGAACCCTCGACCCCAACCTTGGCAAGGTTGTGCTCTACCCCTGAGCTACACCCGCTCACATGTCCGTCCGGCTGGACAATCGGTTACGAGCCAAAACGAAAATGCCGGAAGGCGACCTTCGTCCGGTTGGTCAGTTTTAAAAACTGGAGCGGGCGAAGGGATTCGAACCCTCGACCCCAACCTTGGCAAGGTTGTGCTCTACCCCTGAGCTACACCCGCTCTCTCGTCCGTTCGTCCGGCGCCGTGGCGCCTCCGTCGGTGGCGCTGTCTAAACACCATTCCGCCGGAGGATGCAAGGGCCAAGTTCGCGGTTTTTACGCGGCTCACCAAAGCTCGGCCGAGGGCTGCCCGTGGCGGATCTCATCGAGGCGGGCGCGGGTGGCGCGGGTGGTGCCTGCCGGCAGGGCGTCGAGGGGGAAGAAGCCGCTCTCGGCGATCTCGCGGTCGGGCCGCTTCGGACCGGTCACCGTGAAGGCCGGGGCCACGTAGAGGGCGATATGGTCGCGACGCAGGGCGGCCGGATTGAGAAAGAAGCCGTGCAGCCGCAGGGGCGCCTCGGGCGAGACCACGATCTCGGCTTCCTCGCGGAACTCGCGGATCATCGCCGCCGGGGCGCTCTCGCCGGGTTCGATGCCGCCGCCCGGCAGGTGCCAGCCGCCGACATAGGTATGGCGCACGAGGCACACCCTCCCCTGCCCGTCGATGGCGACGCCGCGGACGCCGAGCGTCATGCCGCGGGTGAGGAGCGCGGCGCGCAGGGCGAGGCGCTGCAGCCAGGGCCGGTCGAGATTCACGATCATCCCCGGCTTCTATCCTGCCGATATACGGGCGTCACACCACCCTGAGCCCGATCGCACCCACGCCTTCGATCCGTGCGGTCATGGTCTGCCCGCGCCGGACCGGGCCGACGCCGGAGGGCGTGCCGGTGAAGATCAGGTCGCCGGGATGCAGCTCGAAATAGGTCGAGAGCAGCGCGACCTGCTCCGGCACCGACCAGATCATCTCGGAAAGGTCGCCCCGCTGGCGCTCCTCACCGTCGACCGCGAGGGTGATCGCCCCGGTGCGCGGATGGCCGATGGTGCCGGCCGGCCGCAACGGGCCGATGGGGGCGGAAAGATCCGCCGCCTTGCCCATGTCCCAGGGCCGGGCCTGCCGCTTGGCCTCGTCCTGAAGGTCGCGGCGGGTCATGTCGAGGCCGACGGCGTAGCCGTAGACATGGGCGGCGGCGGTGGCGACGGGGATGTCGCGCCCGCCCTGGCCGAGGGCGGCCACCAGTTCCACTTCGAAATGGTAGTTCTCGGTGCGCGGCGGATAGGGATGGTCGGCCGTCCCGCCCTCGGGCACGACCTGCAGGGTGTCGGCGGGTTTGAGGAAGAAGAAGGGCGGGTCGCGCTCGTCGGCGCCCATTTCTCGGGCATGGGCGCGGTAATTGCGGCCGACGCAATAGACCCGCCGCACGGGGAAGAGATCGTCGCTGCCATGGATCGGCAGCGTGATGCGGGGCGGATTCGGGATCACGGACAGCATGGCGCCTGGAAGCCTCATGGTCGGGACGGCGGAACGCGGGCGAGCCGGGCGGCGATCCGCTGGGGGAAGGAAACCCTCGGAAGCGCGGAGCGTGCCATGCCGCGCTCGCATCGTCTCCCGCCCTTCTCATCTCGGCGTGCAAAGGGGGCCTCTCCGGCCTATCCCAGCCGTATTGTCCCGCCATCCGACCGACGCCGATGACCGACGCCGCCTTCCCCCCTGATCGCCTCCTCGCCACGCTCTCGGAGCGGCTCGGCGCCCGGTATGTCCGCACCGATCCCGAGGGGCTGGCGTCGCATCTCGTCGAGGCGCGCGGGCTCTATCGCGGCGATGCCCTGGCCGTGGTCGCGCCGGGCACGACCGAGGAGGTCGCCTTCACCATGCGGGCCTGCGCCGAGGCGCGGGTGCCGGTGGTGGCCCAGGGGGGCAATACCGGCCTCGTCGGTGGTGGGGTGCCCTTCGGCGGAATCGTGCTGTCGCTGAACCGGCTGACGCGGCTGCGCGCCGTCGATCCCCTCGGGGCCAGCATCACGGTCGAGGCGGGTATGACCGTGGCCGAGGTGCAGGCGGCGGCCGACGCGGCGGGGATGCTGTTCCCGCTCGCCTGGGCGGCGGACGGCACGGCGCGGATCGGCGGCGGCCTCGCCACCAATGCCGGGGGGCTCGCCGTGCTCGCCTACGGCAATGCCCGCGACCTCGTGCTCGGGCTCGAGGTCGTGCTCGCCGACGGCCGGGTCTGGAACGGGCTGAAGGCCCTGCGCAAGAACAATGCGGGCTACGACCTCAAGCACCTCTTCGTCGGCTCCGAGGGAACCCTCGGCCTCATCACCGCCGCGACCCTGAAGCTGTTTCCCAAGCCGCTGTCCAAGAGCGTCGGCTTCGTCGGCCTGCCCTCGGCGCAGGCAGCCCTGGCCCTGTTCGCGCGGCTGCGGTCGGGCGCCGACCGGGGGCTGACGGCCTTCGAGTACATGCCCCGCTTCGGCCTGGAGATGGTGCTGAGGCACGGCACCGACGTGCGCCCGCCGCTCGCCGGATCTCATGACGCCTACGCCCTGGTCGAGCTCTCCTCCCCCCATCCCGGCAGCGAGGCCCGCGCGGCTCTGGAAGGCCTGCTGTCCGAGGCGATGGAGGCGGGTCTGGTGCAGGACGCCGTCATCGGCGGCAGCGCCGCGCAGG
>NZ_NKUI01000094.1 GCF_014845115.1 Methylorubrum zatmanii
GCCGCGACCGCGGCGGCCGAGCAGCATCGGGCAAACGAGGAGGCCGCCCGGCGCGTGCGGGCGGACCGCGACCGCGCCGAATCAGAGGCGGCCAACGCCGCGCTCGGGTTCGCGTTCGCATGGCAGGCCGCGATCCGCACCGTCGCCTCAGGCATGTCCCCCCGGGGTGCCGGCAACGGCCTGCACGCCCGCTCCGTCGTGCATGTCCGGTGCGACGAGCCGGTCTCCGTCGGCCGTCTGCGCCGGTCCCAGGGTGACCTGCTCTGCGGCGCCGGTGACGGCGCCATGGGCTACCTCGCCGAGGCCGTCTCCCGCGACGGCTCCGGCGAGCCCTACCGCGACCGGGTCACGTGCCGCGCCTGCCAAGCGGTCGCCCTCAGGCTCGCGACCTGACCTGGCGACTTTCATCACCCTGCCGACAATCGACCCCGTAGCGACACAGACAGGATCCCCACCACATGCGCACCGTTCGTCTCGCCCTGATGCTCGTCCTCGCCGCCATGGCCGCCGCCGCCCAAAAAGTCTGGGACGGCACCCGTTGGGTGGCCCGCGCGATGTCCGGCATGCCCACGCCGCCCAGCACCGGCATCGAAGACGCCCTCGATGACCTCGCGGACGCAGCCCGCCCCGTGACGGCGTCACAGCCTGCCCGTGACACCGTCACGCCGTCCGGCCAGGCCCCGGCACCTGAGGTCGCCCCGAGGCCGGCGCCAGTTCCGGCTTCCGCCCAGGTCGTCGAGCTCGACCCGATCCTGGCGAAGGGGAAGGCGGCCCACGCCTTCGCGTGCGCGCTCGCCACGCTGGACGAAGAGCCCTCGACCGACGGTCTCGACGAAGCCGAGATCGCCTGGCTGAACTCGCTCAACGCGTCCGAGATGATGACGGTCTACCGGGCGGGGCCCATGCGCACGGGCGCCCACATGGCCGGCATCAAGCCGGTCGAGGGCCTGCCCCTGTGCCCGACGCTGGCTGAGTACCGGCACATCCTCGGGCAGGCAGCCCGAATTTCGCCCCGGCAGCGAGCGGAGATCCAGGAGTACAACGACACCTTGGACGCGGCCTTCCAGGAGATGATTGAGGACCCCGGATTCGAGCTTAAGCGCGGCGTCTAAAAGCCACCCCCGAACAGCAAGAGGCCCGCCCCGGCACCCGGGGCGGGCCTTTCTTTTTGCGTGGACGCCTGCAGAAATGGGGTTGTTCTATGCCCTGTGCACACACGGTGGCATGACGTGCGCACGCGACAGCATGACGTCAGGCCGCCCGGGCCGCCCGGAGCACGAGCCCCTCGGCGCGCAGGGCGCGCTGGCGCATGCGGGCAGTCTCGCCCCGCGCCACGGCGGTCTCAGCCTTGGCCGCTGCGAGCTCGCGCTGCAGCCTGGCGTTCTCGGCGCGGAGGGCAGCGACCTCGTCGACCGCGGCCTGGAGCTCCCGGCGCTGGCGGGCGACCGCGCGACGGGCGCGCGCGGCGGCCGAGAGGTCGCGGTCGGCTTGGTCGGCGTCGACGGCGGCCTGACGGGCCCGGGCATCCGCTACGAATCCCGCGGCCACCCCGGCGAGGCGGAGGCCGGCCTGGTCGAAGGTGTGGCCAATCTGGTGGGGGGTGCGCATGCAGGCCTCCGGGTCGTCGGGGTGGCCTCACAATCGGGGATCACGATTCGAGCGTCGAGCCCCAGTCAAGGGTTGTCCCTGGGCTCTGTGTGAACCGGACACTGCCGTAGGGCTGGACCTCAAAACGTGTTTAGCGCCCCGTTACTTCGGTCAAGTGAATCGGTTTGTGGGAAGTACGCGTCACTCGCCTCCGGCGGGAAATGAGGGATGCACCCGCTCCCTACAGGATGGCTGCAGGTTCCGCATCGAGATCATCCTCGACCTCGCCGACTTCGACCGCTCCGTCGACGAGACCGTCTACGGCTATGTGATGGCGACTCTCGCCGACGCCCTGAACGAAATCGCCGACACCGTTGTCGAGCGCCTCGTCGACGCCCAGGCCGCCCAACTCGCCAGGCCCAAAAACTTTACGCAGCGATCTAATTGATATGACCTCAGTGCTAAGACCAATTTCTCCTTCTTGGTCTGCAACGCGCCACTTCCAGACCTTCACTCAAAGCGAGCGGAATGGCCGCTTGTCGCCCAAGAGCTGCTATTGAAACGGAATGGTCGGTCCCGGTCTCCTTGAGATCGTCACGGTCGGCCTGCCGAGGAGGGCTGGGAAGCAGGCCGACCGCTATCGCGGACCGTGGGAACGAACGGTCGCGCGACTTCTGCCGGGCGAGACCCGGATTTCTCGGAGCCGATCTCAGCTCGCGGGCATGCCGTGGGTGGCGGAGGCACCGGCGTGGGCCGACCCCTCCTTCGTCCCGCGGGCCTTCCGCGACCGGAAGGCCCGGGCGATCAGCACGTAGAAGAGCGGGGTGGCGAACACCGCGAGCACCGTCGCGGTGACCATGCCGCCGAACACGCCCGTGCCGATGGCCCGCTGGCTGTTCATGCTGGCGCCCGTGGCGATGGCGAGCGGCACCACGCCGAGGATGAAGGCGAACGAGGTCATCACGATGGGCCGGAAGCGTAGCTCGCACGCCTCCAGCGCGGCATCGTGGACGGAGCGACCCTGCGCTACGAGCTCCTTGGCCACCTCGATGATCAGGATGGCGTTCTTCGCCGTCAGGCCGATCACCGTGATCAGGCCGACCTTGAAGTAGACGTCGTTTGGCATGTCCCGGGCGAGCATGGCGAAGACCGCCCCGATCACGCCGGTCGGAACCACGAGCAGCACGGCGAGAGGGATCGACCAGCTCTCGTAGAGCGCGGCCAGGCGGAGGAAGACGCAGAACAGTGCCAGCGCGAGCAGGTAGACGGCCTGGCTTCCCGAGAGCTTCTCCTGGAGTGACTGCCCGGTCCAGGCGAAGTCGAAGCCCGCGGGCAGCTGCCCAGCCAGCCGTTCCATCTCGGCCATGGCGTCGCCGCTGGCGAAGCCCGGGGCCGCGCTGCCGGAGATCTTGATGCTCGGGTAGCCGTTAAAGCCGACGACCTGGGCCGGCCCCATCGTCCAGGCGACACGCGCGAAGGACTGGAGGGGCACCATCTGTCCCTTGGCGTTGCGGACGTGCAGGTCGAGCAGGTCCTCGGCCCTCATCCGCCGGGACGCCTCCGCCTGGACGATCACCCGCTGCATGCGCGCCTGGTTCGGGAAGTCGTTGACGTAGGCCGAGCCGAGGCTCGTGGAGAGCGTGTCGTTGATGTCGGCGAAGGTCACACCGAGCGCGTTTGCCTTCTGCCGGTCGAGGGTGAGCTCGATTTGCGGCGCGGTCGGCAGGCCTTCGACGTAGACGCCCTGCAGGATCGGGCTCTGGCTCGCCGCTTTGAGCAACTGGTCGCGGGCGGCGGCCAGCGCCGCGTAGCCTTGCTGCGCCTTGTCCTGGAGGCGGAAGGCGAAGCCGCTGGAGTTGCCGAGCGCTTCGATGGCGGGCGGCGCCAGCGCCATGGCGATGGCGTCCGGCAGTCCGCCGAGCACGGCGCTGGCGCGGGCGCTCACCGCCTCGGCGCCGTCGTCCGACCTGCGTTCCTTCCAGTCCTTCAGGGTGACGAAGGCGATGGCCGCGTTCTGGCCCTGGCCCGAGAAGCCGTAGCCGAGGAGCACGACCCGGGCCACCACCGACGGCTCGGCGCCGAAATGGGTCTCGATCCGCTTGGCCACGTCGAGGGTGCGGCCGGTGGAGGATTCCGGCGGGGTCTGCGCGTCGACGATGACGTAGCCCTGGTCCTCAATGGGCAGGAAGCTCGACGGCATGCGCAGGTAGCCCCAGCCCAGCGCCGCGACGAGCGCCGCGTAGACGAGGAGCGAGCGCACCGGCCGGCGCAGCAGCCCGGCGACGCCCGAGCGGTAGGCCAGCGTGCCGGCCTGGAAACGCCGATTGAACCAGCCGAAGAAACCACCCTTGGCGTGGCCGTGGCCAGCCTCGACGGGCTTCAAGAGTGTGGCGCACAGCGCCGGGGTAAGCGAGAGTGCCAGGAAGGCGGAGAAGGCGATGGAGGTCGCCATGCTCACCGCGAACTGGCGGTAGATCACGCCGACCGAACCTGGGAAGAAGGCGAGCGGCACGAACACCGCCACCAGGACCGAGGTGATGCCGACGATGGCCCCCGTGATCTGGCCCATGGCCTTGGCGGTGGCCTCCCGCGGCGGCAGCCCCTCCTCGGCCATGATGCGCTCGACGTTCTCGACCACCACGATGGCATCGTCGACCAGGATGCCGATGGCCAGCACCATGCCGAACATTGTCAGCACGTTGATGGAGAAGCCGGCCACCAGCAGCGCACCGCAGGTGCCGAGCAGGGCCACCGGCACCACGATGGTCGGGATGATGGTGTAACGGAAGTTCTGTAGGAACAGGAACATGACCGCGAAGACGAGCGCCATCGCCTCGGCGAGCGTCATCAGCACCTTCTTGATCGAGACCTCGACGAAGGGCGTGGTGTGGTAGGGCACCGTCACGCTCACGTTGGCCGGCAACGTGCGCTGGAGTTGGGCGATCTTGGCCTTCACGCCGGTCGCGGCCGCGAGGGCGTTGCCGCCGGGCGCGAGCTGGATGCCGATGCCGGCGGCGGGACGACCGTCGAGGCGGGTCTGCATCGTGTAGGACTGCCCGCCGAGCTCGACCTCGGCCACGTCGCGCAGTCGGACTAGCGAGCCGTCGGGGTTGGCCCGCAGCACGATCTCCTCGAACTCCGCGACCGTGGTCAGCTGGCCCTTGACCAGGACGTTGGCGGCGATGCGCTGGCCTTCCTTGGCCGGCTGGGCGCCGACGATGCCCGAGGCCACCTGCGCGTTCTGCGCGCCGACCGCCGCCGTGACGTCGCCCGGCGTCATACTGAACCCGACGAGCTTGACCGGATCGATCCAGATGCGCAGCGCCTTCTCGGACGAGAACAGGGTCGCCCGGCCGACACCCGGCACCCGCCTGAGCTCGCCCAGGATGCGTCGGGCGGCGAGGTCGCCGAGATCTGTCTCGCTCAAGGCTCCGTCCTTGGAGGAGACGATGACGAACTGGAGGAAGCTGGTGCTGGCCTCCTCGACGATGACGCCCTGCTGGGTCACCGCCCGGGGCAGGCGCGCCTCGATGCGCTTGATGCGGTTCTGGACCGCGACGGTCGACTTCGACGGGTCGGAGCCCGGCGCGAAGGAGGCCATGATCTGCGCCATGCCGGACGTGTCGCTGGTGCTCTCGAAGTACATCAGCCCCGGGATGCCGTTGAGCTCCTCCTCGATGATGCGGGTGACGCCGTCGTAGAGCCGTTCCGGCGGGGAGCCCGGGTAGGTCGCCGTCACCTGGATCGTGACGGGGGCCACGTCCGGGTACTGCGAGACCGGCAGGAACGCGATGGAGGTCGCGCCGACCAGCATGATGAAGATGGAGACCGCCCAGGCGAAGATCGGGCGCTCGATGAAGAAGCGGGTCATGGGCTTGGGCCTGCGCGGAGGGGTCAGAGCTGCTGGGAGGCGGTGGCCGTCCGGGCGCCCTTCCAGGACACCGGGTTCACCGCCATGCCGGGCTGGATCTTCTGGAAGCCCTCGACGACGACGCTCTCTCCGGGCTTCAGCCCGTCCTCGACGATCCAGCCGGCGTCCATGAGCGCCCCGGTGCGCAGGGGCCGCAGGGCGACCGCCTTATCGGCGCCGACCACGAAGGCCTGGGCCTCGCCGGCGCTCGACCGCTGGATCGCCTGCGCCGGGACGACGACCGCGTCGGCGTTCACGCCATGAGCGACGCGCACCCGGACGTAGGTGCCTGGCAGCAGGCCCCCCTTCGGGTTGGGGAAGGTGGCGCGCAAGGAGACCTGCCCAGTGCCGGGGTCGACGCTCACGTCCGTGAACAGCAGGCGGCCGGCGTCGGCGTGCAGGCTGCCGTCGGGTCGGACGAGCCGCACCTCGGTCTCCTCCTAGCCGGCGGCGCGCTCGACGAGCGCGCCCGAGTCGGAGGCGGAGGCGTTGAAGTCCGCGAAGATCGGGTCAATCTGCTGGATGACGGCGAGCTTGGTCGCGTCGCCCTGCCCGACGAGGGCCCCTTCCGTCACCAGGGCACGGCCGATGCGGCCGGCGATGGGCGCGCGCACGGTGGCGTAGTCGAGGTCGATCCGGGCGCGGTCGAGCTGCGCCTTCGCGCTCGCGACGTCGGCCTCGGCCTGGCGCAGGGTGGCCGTGGCGATGTCGTGCTGGGCGGTGCTGGCCGCCTGCCGCTCCAGGAGCGTCTCGGTGCGCTCCGACTGCCTCAGCGCCTGAACGCGGGTGGCCTCGGCACGGGCGACCGCCGCGGCCTTCGCATCGACCTCGGCCTTGTAGATGGCCGGGTCGATGCGGAAGAGCACGTCGTTCTTGCCGACGAGGCTGCCCTCCGCGAAGGCCCGCTCCCGGACGATGCCGGAGACCTGGGCCCGGACCTCCGCCACCCGCGTCGAGGCGAGGCGCCCGGGCAGGTCGAAGGTGCGCGGCACGGTCGCCGGCTCGACCGTCGCGACGGACACGTCCATCGGCGGCATCTCTGCCGCGGCCGGGTCGTTCGCCGCGGGCTTGCACGCGGTCAGCGTCGCGCCGAGCAGGAGCGCGACGAGGGGCAGGCGTCGGTGGTCACGCCGGGTCATGGCTCGGGAGTCCTTGTCTCGTGTCGATTGGGGAGGCGACGTCGCCGTGCCGTCGGTTCGGCGGCGCCATCGCCAGGAGGCGGACGCCCAGGGCCGCCATGTCGGGGAGCGGGCCGCCGGCTGCGTGCAGGAGGCAGGCTTGCCAAGCCCCGTCGGCGGCGAGGCGCACGACCTCAAGGGCCGGCGCCCCGTCAGTGGCGCGGTGCCGCTCCAGTCGCCGCGCGATCCACTCGGCGTGCAGGCGGCGGACGCCCGGGTCCGCCAAAGCCGAGAGGTAAAGCGCCGCCGTTCGGCTCTCCCTCCCGACTGTGGAGTTCGAGAAGTCCGTCTCGACGTTGGCGCGCGTGAAGCCGCCGCTTGGCGAGGGGTCGCGGACCATCGCCGCGTCGATCTCGGCGTCGAGCCGTTCGGTCAGGGTGGCGAAGATCTCCGCGATCAGGGCCTGCTTGCTCGGGAAGTGGTGGAAGAGACCGCCCTTCGTCACGCCGGCCGCATCCGAGACCGCCTGCATCGTGAGCCCGGCCGGCCCATGCTCCAGGGCGAGCCGCACGGCGCCTTCAAGGAGCCTGCGCCGCACGAACTCGGGCTGCTTTTTGCGAGTGAGGGCGCTCGCCACGGTCAGTGACCCGTGGTGGCGGAGAACGCCTGCATCACCACGACCCCGCCGACGATCATCGCCATGCCGACCATCGCCGGCCCGTCGAGGGACTGCTTGGACACCAGGACGCCGACGACGGCGGTCAGGACGATGCCGACGCCGCTCCAGATCGCGTAGACGACGCCGAGCGGCATCGCCTTGAGGGCGACCGACATCAGGAAGAAGGCCGCGCCGTAGCAGGCCGCCATCCCGAGCGTGGACGCGACCTTCGTGAACTGCTCCGACTTCTGCAGCAGGGCCGGGCCCGCGACCTCGCAGGCGATGGCGGCGCCAAGGGCGGCGTAGGTGGTGGCGGAAACGGACATCCGAAGGCCTGCTCTCGTCTCCATGCGCCCAGACCTGTCGGTCGGGCTCATTCTCGATCTCGTCGGCAAATCCGTTCCCAGGCCGGGAGGCGGCTTGCCACCGCATGCGTCATCGTTTAAATCCATCCATACGGAATTGAGAGAGGAAATCATGGATGGGTCGGCCGAGGAGCATCGACCGGGACAGGGTGCTCGATGTCGCCGAGCGGATCGTGCGTGAGGAGGGTGCCACGGCGCTGACCTTCGACGCGGTCTGCAAGGCCGCGGGTATCACCAAGGGCGGGCTGCAATACTGCTTCGGCAGCAAGGACGACCTCATCGCGGCCATCGCCGAGCGCTGGCTGAGGGGCTTCGACGCGGAAGTGGCGCGCCACACCCCGTCGGACGGGACCGTCCTGGACAGGGTGCGTGGCTACGTGACCGCGTCGGCGCGCATGGACGAGCCGAGCCAGACCAAGATGTCCGGGATGCTCGTCAGCCTGCTGCAATCGCCGGAGCACATGGAGAAGGCGCGCGGCTGGTACGCCGAGTGGCTGGAGCGGCTCGACCCCGGTTCCGAGGCGGGGCGACGCGCGCGGACGGCGTTCCTCGCTGCCGAGGGGGCCTTCTTCCTACGCGGGCTCGGCCTGATCGAACTGGATCAGGCCGGTTGGGAGGACGCCTTCGACGACATCCTCAAGCTGCTCTGACCGTCCTCAAGCTGTCCCGACCGACCTGACTTCGGCGGATCCCGCCTGGTTCGCATTGGCGCGGCCCCGATCCTTCCCCACACCCTACGCGAGCGGAATGACCCTATGAACACGGAGCCTCGCTTCTCCGCGCCCGAGACCCTGCGCGCTATCGCCGGCGCGGGGCGTGCCCTGGGCCGCCACCAGCGCCGGGACGGCCACTGGGTCTTCGAGTTGGAGGCGGACGCGACCATCCCGGCCGAGTACGTGCTGTTGGAGCACTACATGGACCGCATCACGCCCGAGCGGCAGGCCCGGATCGGAGCCTACCTCCGGCGCATCCAGGGCGAGCATGGCGGCTGGCCCATGTTCCACGCGGGCGAGTTCAACATCTCGGCCAGCGTGAAGGCCTACTGCGCGCTGAAGGCCATCGGCGACGATCCGCAAGCGCCGCATATGGTCCGGGCCCGCCAGGCCATCCTCGGCCATGGGGGCGCGGAGCGCGCCAACGTCTTCACGCGCATCCAGCTCGCCCTGTTCGGCGCCATCCCCTGGCGCGGCGTGCCGGTGATGCCGGTCGAGATCATGCACCTGCCCAAGTGGTTCTTCTTCAACATCTGGGCGATGTCCTACTGGGCCCGCACCTGCGTGGTGCCGCTCCTCGTGCTGCAGGCGCTGAAGCCCCGTGCCCGCAACCCGCGCCAGGTGAGCTTCGACGAGATCTTCCGGACCGAGCCGGACGAGGTCCGAGACTGGATCCGCGGCCCCTACCGCTCGCGCTGGGGCGTGGTGTTCAAGCACATCGACACGGTGCTGCGCTGGACCGAGCCCCTGTTCTCGAAGGTCGCGCGCGAGAGCGCCATCTTCAAGGCCGTCGACTTCGTGGAGGAGCGTCTGAACGGCGAGGACGGGCTCGGCGCGATCTACCCGGCCATGGCCTACGCGCTGATGATGTACGACGTGCTCGGCTACCCCGAGGACGACCCGCGCTGCGTCACGATCTGGAAGGCCATCGACAAGCTTCTCATCGAGACGGACGAGGAGGTTTACTGCCAGCCCTGCGTCTCGCCCGTATGGGACACGAGCCTGTCCGGGCATGCCATGATCGAGGCGGCGCGCACCGGGGGCATCGAGGCCCAAGCGGAGCTCGACGCCGCGTGCGACTGGCTGGTGGCGCGCCAGGTCACGAACGTGCGGGGCGACTGGGCCGAGACGCGGCCGGATGCCGAGCCCGGGGGCTGGGCCTTCCAGTACCGCAACGACCACTACCCCGACGTGGACGACACGGCGGTGGTCGCCATGCTGCTCCACCGCAACGGCCGTCCCGAGCACGCCGAGGCGGTCGAGAAGGCGCGTCGCTGGATCGTGGGCATGCAGAGCCGCAGTGGCGGCTGGGGTGCCTTTGACGCCGACAACGACCGCGAGTTCCTCAACCACATCCCGTTCTCGGACCATGGCGCACTGCTCGACCCGCCGACCGCCGACGTGACCGGCCGCTGCATCTCCTTCCTGTCCCAACTCGGGAACGAGGAGGACCGGCCGGTGATCGAGCGGGCCCTGGCCTACCTTCGGGCCGAGCAGGAGCGCGACGGAAGCTGGTTCGGCCGCTGGGGCACCAACTACGTCTACGGCACGTGGTCGGTGCTGTGCGCGCTCAACGCGGCCAGCGTGCCGCACGACGACTCGATGGTGCGCCGGGCCGTGGACTGGCTGGTCTCGATCCAGCGGCCGGACGGCGGATGGGGCGAGGACGAGCGCAGCTACGACGTCGGCCACTACGTCGAGAACGCTGAGAGCCTGCCCTCGCAGACGGCCTGGGCGATGCTTGGCCTGATGGCCGTAGGACAGGCCGACCACCCTGCGGTACTGCGCGGGGCGGCGTACCTGCAACGCACGCAAGGCGAGGACGGCGAGTGGCAGGAGCGGGCCTACAACGCCGTCGGGTTCCCGCGCGTGTTCTACCTCAAGTACCACGGCTACCGGCTGTTCTTCCCACTCTTCGCCCTCTCGCGGCTTCACAACCTGCAGCGGGGCAACAGCCGGGAAGTTGGCTACGGCTTTTGACGCGGGAAGGTCCATCGGGGCTCTGCCCCCCCCGATGTGACCGACTTGTCTGTCCCGTGGCCACCTCTGTCAGGTCCGCTTCCTACCCCCATCCGGACCTTCGGCGGGCACAGGTCAAATGTCTGCTTGGGGTCAGAAGTTTACATGCCGCTTGATCGCTGTGGAGAGCGGGAGACTGTCAGTCGCCCTCCTTTCCGAACGCCTCGGCGCCTTGCCGCACGAGGGCGTTGGCGGCCTCCGCGTCGCCGCGCCGGAGCACCCGGAATTCCCTGCCGGTGAGCTCGTTGTAGTGGCCGAAGAACGCCTCGACCTCGTCCAGCATGCCCGGGCGCAGGTCGTCGAGCGCGTGGATGTGCGCGTGCGTGCGGGCCTTCACGGCCACGCCGATCAGCCGGTCGTTGCGCTCCCACTCCCCGTCGCGCTCGCGCTGCTCGGCCTCGATCACGCCGACCAGATGCGCCTCCAGCACGCAGCCAGGGAAGGCGGGCGCGTCGAGCAGCAGCAGGACGTCGAGCGGGTCGCCGTCGTCGCCCTTGGTCGAGGGGATCATGCCGAAGTCGTAGGGGAAGCTCGTGCCCTCCGGCAGGACCGTCTTGAACTGGAAGGCGCCGAACGCCTCGGAGTAGGCGTACTTGTTCGGGCTGCCCTTCGGCGTCTCGACGACGACGTGGACGTGGCCGTCCTCGCCGAAGGTCGGCAGACGGCTCAGAGGCGGGGCGGTCTGCGGCAAGGGCGGGCTCCGTCTCGGCGCCTGGGCGGCGCCGCACCCTGGTGAACTCGGGAGGAGACCTCGGGGTCCGCAGGAGCGCTCAGGCGGCGGCCGGGGCCAACTCCGTGGGGGCCGCATAACGGAAGGACGACGGCGGGTAGCGGGTCCCCCCTACCACCGATGCTCATCCGCCGGTCACGTCGCGTCGGCGGTTCCGCAGGTCCGGCCCGACCTCCGGCGCCCCCGTTTCAGCGTCGAGCGCGAGAGGGGAATACCCGAAGAAGCTGACGATGCGCTCTTCCGAAGCACCGTTCGAGCGCATGACCTCGGCGATGGTGCGATGCTCGACCGTGTTGCGTGCATCCACACAGGCCGCGTCGCGCCGGTCCATCGCGTCCGCCATTTCGCCGGTGAGGTCGACGTATCCGGTGAAACGCAGCGGCGGTCCGGATTGCCTTCTATTCGACACCTTCGGGAACCCGGTCGTGGCAGGTGCTGGCATCTACGGCTTCCTCCGTCCACGAATTGAGGCCGCCAGGCCTCAGGGCCTAGAACGGGCGAGACGTCGGGAACGTTCGCGCGAGCCAGGGCGAACAAGGCGCCCCGGGAGGCGACGCGGTACGGTTCGGGGACCCCGCGCCGGCAGGCCTTGCCTGCTGGCGCCCAGGTGGCCGCCCCATCCGGGAGCGTCGGGTCGCGCAGCGGTGGGACCCGACGCTCGCGGATGAGGTTTGCCTCTCGGGGAGCCGCGAAGGCGAGTGCCCCATGCCGGTCTTCTTCTTCGACGTGTGCGCCCGCGGGCGCCTGGAGGCCGACGAGGCCGGGCTCGAACTCGCGAGCGCCGAGGCTGCCTACCTTGAGGCGTGCGCCGCCATCCCGGGGCTGACGGCCGAGCTCCTGCGCGTTGGGGACCACCCGCGCGGGTATGCTTTCGTCGTGGCCGACGAGGCGGGACGAGTCCTGTTCGAGATCCCGTTCCACGAGGTACTGGGCAGGCCTTGAGGCGACTAGAGCCCGCCGCTCCCCGGCAGCTTGGCCGATCCGGAACCCCACCCGTACGCCGAGCCGCGCCGAGGTCTCCACGACCACGAGTGCCCCGCACGCGGCCATGACGGCGCGCAGGCAATCCACGGCTTCCTCGGCCTCGGCCAAGGTCGAAAGACCCTTGCGGCGGAAGACCTTGCCGGAGGCGAGCACCGCCATGACGGCGAAGCGCCCGTCCGGCATGTCGACGATGCGGCTCCTGACCGGCTTGGCCATGACCTGCCTCCGCCAGTCTCCTCAAGCCGTCAGGCGGCGCGTGTTGTCCGCGACCAGTTCCCGGTAACGGGCGATGACTTGGTCGTGCGAGCCGCCCGTCATGATCGTGTTGGCAGCCTCCATGGCGGCGACGACCTTCTCGCCGACCATCGATACCATCTCCGCCTGGGCCTCCGCGCCGCCCCAGGCGAGCCGCACCAACCGCAACTCGATGACCCGCTGCGCCTCGACGGCGAGGAGGAACGCGGCACAGAAGGGGTTGAACATGAGGACTCCGGCGCGGTCTACGCGTCCTATAACGCAGCCGGCACCACCCTGTTGCCGGCGAACGGCTACGCACCCGGCTCCTCAAGTACGCCGCCCGCTTCTCCGAGCACCGCCATACGCCTCAGCTCCTCCATCCGCCGGATCTTGATGAACGGCCACGCTGAAACCAACGGCATCCCGGCTCATTAGTGTGAACGACTTTGACCCACGTTAACGCGAGGCCAGGGTAGGCGGAAAGGCGCCGGCCCGGGACGGGATGCCATGCGCCAGTGCCACCAGCGGCATCCGAGCCGCTCCTCCGCCACCCAGGACCCCTGCCTGCACGGGGTGGGACACGGGCTGGAGGACGCCTACGCCGACCTCCTGCGGGAGACCCTGCCCGAAGATTGGGAGCGTTTGGCCGCCACCCTCGCCGACCGCCTCGACGACATCGAGGACATGAAGGAGAGCTGATGCCGGACGCCACCCACACGTCCCACCTGGCCCTCGTGGTCGACGAGGACGCCGCAGCAAGGGACCGCGCCGAGGCGCTGCTGGGGGAGACCGAGCTCGACGTTGTCACCTGCGCGAGCGGCGAGGCCGCCGTCGAGGTGCTCCGGAGCCGCGGCGGGGACGTCGTCCTGCTGTTGACCAAGGCGACGCTGAAGGGCGGGGTGGACGGGCACCGGCTGGCGACGGCCGCCTGCAAGCTCCGGCCGGGCGTTCGGGTCGTCCTAAGCACCGGCACGCCGGAGACGTGCCGTGCACGGCTGCCTTACGAGGCCGTGTGTACCCGCCACCCCTGGCTGCCGCTCGACGTCCTCGTCCAGGCCCATGCCGCCCTGCTCAGCTCGCCGTGGCCCGGAGATCCGAGATCCAGGCCCATCTGAGGCCTGAGCCGCGAGGACCGGGTATTCGGAGCTTGGCTCCCCGCTGCGGTCGGCATGCGCGGGTCGGGTGCGGCGAGCGCCGCAATCCTACGGAACCGGCAAACCTTCCGTTAGGCACGATGCGGTTAAGGGGCTCGTACGACATCGGCCGAAGGCGCCGGTAAGGGGTTCGGGCGTTAGTGACCAAGCTACGACAACGCTTGGGAGAGCTCGCCGATGGCCCTGCCGCGCCCGCTCGCGCGACGCCTCCGCTCCGCCCGCACCTGGATCGCGCTCGGCGTGCTGGCTCCCCTCGGCATGCTCGTCGTCTCCGGGCTGATGCTGCTCGACCTGCGGCAGGACGCGTGGGACAAGGCGGAGCAGACATCGAAAAACCTGCTCCAGGTCATCGAGCGCGACATCGCCCGCAACGTCGAGATCATCGACCTCTCTCTGCAGGCGGTCGTCGACAACCTCCGGGTCCCGGGCCTCGACGCGCTCAGCCCGGAGATGCGCCAGCTCGTACTGTTCGACCGTGCCGGGACCGCCCGCGACCTCGGCGTGATGCTCGTCCTCGACGAGCACGGCGACAGCGTCCTGGATGCCGGGGCGGTCCCGGCGCGCAGGCTGAACAACGCCGACCGCGACTACTTCCAGGCCCACAAGGCCGACCCGAACCTGGGCCTGCACATCAGCAAGCCGCTGTTCTCCCGCCTCCTGGGCACACGCATCGTGGTGCTGAGCCGCCGCATCGACAAGCCGGACGGCTCCTTCGGCGGAGTCGCCCTCGCGAGCCTCAAGCTCGACTACTTCAGTCGCCTCTTCGACCAACTCGGCCTCGGACCCGAGGGCGCCATAAACCTCTACCTGCGCGACGGCACGCGCATCATGCGCCACCCCTACGAGGAGGCGGACATCGGCGTGAACATCGCCGGCGCACCGACCTTCCGGCGGTTCGTGGGCGCGCGTTCCGGCACCTTCGTCGGCACCTCGGTGCGCGACGGGGTCGAGCGCCACTACGCCTTCACCAAGGTCGGCGACCTGCCGCTGGTGCTCAACGTCGCCCTCTCGACCGCCGACATCGAGGCCGGCTGGCGCGCCAAGGCGTTTGTCATCGGCATGGTCGTGCTCCTGCTGTGCGGCCTGACCGTGTTCCTGTCGTTGTTGTACGGGCGCGACCTGCGCAGGCGTTCCGCGCTACAGGCCGACCTCGCCCGGCTCTCGCGGACCGATGCCCTGACCGGGCTGGCCAACCGGCGCCAGTTCGAGGAGGAGTTCGAGCGCGCCCGGACGGGCGCCGGGCGCACCGCCAGGCCGCTGTCGCTGCTCATCGTCGACGCCGACCACTTCAAGCGCTGCAACGACCGCTACGGCCACGCGGTCGGGGACGAGGTGCTGAAGGGCCTCGCCCGCTGTCTGGGGGCGAGCGTGCACCAGCCCGACGACCTCGTCGCCCGCATCGGCGGCGAGGAATTCGCGGTGTTGCTGCCGGAAACCGACGAGAACGGGGCGACGCGCGTCGCCCAGGCCATCCATCGTGCCGTGGCGACGCTTGCGGTACCAGCGTCTGGCCTGGGCGTCGGCGCAGTCACGGTCAGCGTCGGCCTCGCTGTCGATGCTGCGGGCGAAGGCGAGCTGGGCGACCTTTATCGCCGGGCGGACGCGGCGCTCTACGAGGCCAAGGCTTCCGGGCGGAACAGGACGCAATGCGCGTCGGCCCCGGCGAACCGGACGCGGCGGGCAAGGGTAGCCGCTTAACCGTCCATGCAGGTGCCGACGACCGGACGCTTCAGGGATGAGAGCCGTCGGGGTCGCATTCGGCGGCCAGGTCTAGCCGCACGGTGCAAAGCCGTGCACCGCCCTCGTCGCGGACGTAGGCCACGAACGCCCGGCGCCCATCCGCGGGCGGCGCCTCCCGGCCGATGTCGGGCAAGGCCGCAATCGCCGCGTCGCGCGCGGCCTGCAGGCTGTCGTATTCCTGGCCCTCCTCGTCCCTCAGCCACATCTCACCGTCCTGGAAGTCGAGGAAGTAGCGGGGCATCGGGTCGCGGGAGCTTGAGGGGCCGGTCGGTACGAACCTAGAAATCCATCGGCCGCTGAAGGTTGCATGGGTTAACGGGCGTATCCGCCGCGCCACGCCAAGCCGATGGAAATCGCCGGTCTTCCGGGCTTTTGTGCACTAATGAACTGACAGCGAATCGAGCGTCGCAGTAAGGGTAAGCCCAGGCCAACCTGATACGACACGCTGCCGCTGACCCATGCCCTCCGACTTTGACGACCTACTCAGCGGCAACCTGCTCCTCGGCGCTCTGCGCCTGCCCGACCAGGCGCTGCTCAAGCCGCACTTGGAGCTGAGGGAGTACCGGCGCGGAGACGTGCTGTTCGACGCCGGCGAGGACGTCGGCCACATCACCTTCCCGCTCGGCCAGTGCGTGGCGGCCCTCCTCATCGGGCTTCGGGACGGACGCGCCGTGGAGACGGCCACGGTCGGGCGCGAAGGCGCGGTCGGCGGCGTGGTGAGCCAGGGGTCCCTGCCGGCCTTCAGTCGGGCCGTGGTGCAGATCCCCGGCTCGGTGCTGCGCATCGAGGCGGCAGTGCTGCAGCAGATCAAGCAGACCTCGCCGGGCCTGCGCAACATGATGACCCGCTACTCGGACTGCCTGCTCGCGCAGGTGCTGCAGTCGGTGGCCTGCAACGCCAGCCACACCATTGAGGCGCGCTGCGCCCGCTGGCTGCTCGGCCTGCAGGACCGTCTCGGCAGCGACGTCCTGCCGGTCACCCACGAGGTGCTGGCCGAGCTCCTGGGCGTGCAGCGCTCCTACCTGACGCGCACGCTCAGGACCCTGCAGCAGCAGGGCCTGATCCAGGTCCGGCGCGGGCGCATCATCATCCAGAGCCGCTCCGCGGTGGAGGCGGCGGCCTGTGAGTGCCACGGCGCGGTCAAGCGCCACTTCGAGACCGTGCTGGGCGCGGTGTATAACTCGTCCGGCACGCTGGTGTCCCTGCGACCTACGCCGGCAGGCGACAAGCAGATGTGCCAGGCCGTCTGAGAGGGCGCCGCGCAGATGGAACGGAAAGCGGTTCCTGGGCGTGACCCTGCCATGGGGCGGCCCAGCCAAACGACCGACGAATTCGCGCGCCTGCGGGCGCTTGCCGGCTACGACATCCTCGACACGCCGCGCGAGCGGGAGTTCGACGACGTCGCCGAGTTGGCGGCCGAGATCTGCGGCACGCCCATCGCGGTCGTGAACTTCATCGGCGACGGGCGGCAGTTCTTCAAGGCCGAGGTGGGCCTCGGAGTGCGCGAGACCCCGCTGGAGACCTCGTTCTGCCGCCAGGCCATCCTGCAGAGCGACTTCCTCCACGTGCCCGACGCGGCCCGGGACCCTCGCTTCGCCTGCAATCCGCTCGTGACCGGCAAACCGGGCCTGCGCTTCTACGCGGGCGCGCTTCTCAGGACCCAGGACGGGTACCCGGTGGGCACGGTCTGCGTGCTCGATACGTGGCCGCGCGCACTCACGCAGGGGCAGCAAGCTGGCCTGCTGCGACTTGCCAGGCAGACCATGGCGCTGCTGGAAGCGCGCCGCAGCGCCCGCGTCCAGCAGATCCAGAAGGAGTTACAGGAACGCATCCTGGACAGCGCGACGGATTACGCCATCATCGCGATGGACCGGGGCGGCCGCGTCACCCGCTGGAGCGCCGGGGCCGAGCGCGTCCTCGGCTGGCGCGAAGAGGAGATGCTGGGCGACCCCGCCCATGTGTTCTTCACGCCCGAGGACCGCGAGGAGGGCCGGCCCGAGGCCGAGATGGAGCTGGCGCTGGAGCAGGGTTTCGCGCCCGACGAGCGCTGGCACCTGCGCAAGGGCGGCGAGCGGTTCTGGGCCAACGGCGAGCTCATGCCGCTGAAGGCCGCGGACGGCACGGTCCAAGGCTTCGTCAAGATCCTGCGCGACCGCACCCGCCAGCGCGCGGACGCCGCGGAGCGCAACGCGAGCGAGATGCGCTTCCGCTCGCTCGTCGAGGTCAGCCCGCAGGTGGTCTGGTTCGGCGACGCGGCCGGCAACATCACCTACTGCAACCCGACCTGGTACGCGTACACCGGGCTCACCCCGGGTGACACCGATGGCAACGGCTGGGCGAGCGTGATCCATCCCGACCACCGAGAGCGGGTGCTCGGCGTCTGGAGGCATGCGGTCGCGACCGAGGGCCCCTACGAGGTCGAGATCCCGTTCCGCCGGGCCTCGGACGGACAGTACCGCTGGTTCCTGGCGCGCGGCAAACCCGTGCGCGGCGAGGCCGGCCCGGTCGAGAGCTGGATCGGCATCGCCATCGACATCCACGACCGGCGCCAGGCCGAGGACGACCTCCGCCAGGCCCGCGAGCAGCTGCGGCTCGCCGTCGAGGCGACCGGCACCGGCGTGTTCGACTACGACCTCGTCTCGGACGAGCTGAAGTGGGATGCCCGCATCCTCTCCCTTTACGGCCTGCCGCCGGACGCTCCCGTCGACCTGGCCGTGCACCTGGCCCGCGTGCACCCGGACGACCGGGCGCGGGCGGACGAGGCGGTGCGCGCCGCAGTCGATCCCGCCAGCGACGGGGTCTACGATGTCACGTACCGCACGGTGGCACCGGAGGACGGGACCGAGCGCTGGGTGTCCGCCAAGGGCCAGACCCTGTTCGCGGACGGGCGGCCGGTGCGGCTCATCGGCTTCGCGCGCGACGTCACCGAGAGCTGGCGCGCCGAGCAGGTCCTGCGCGAGACAGAGGAGCGCTACCGGCTGGCCTCACGCGCAACTAACGACGCGATCTGGGACTGGCATTTCGCCACGAACCATGTCCGGTGGAACGAGGCGCTGCAGGTCGCCCACGGCCACGCGCCGGACGCGGTCGAGCCGACCGGCGACTGGTGGATCGCCCACATCCACCCGGACGACCGCGCCCGCATCGACGCCTCCATCCACGCGGTCATCGACGGCACCGGCACGGTCTGGACCGACGAGTACCGCTTCCTGCGCGCCGACGGCTCTTACGCCGACATCCTCGACCGCGGCTACGTCATCCGGGACGAGAACGGTCGTGCGACCCGGATGATCGGCGCCATGCTGGACATCACCCAGCGCAAGCGGGCCGAGGAGCACCAGCGCCTGCTCACGGGCGAGCTACAGCATCGGGTCAAGAACACCTTGGCCCTGGTGCAGGCCATCGCGAGCCAGACCCTGCGCGGGGCGAGCGGCGTCGCCGAGATGCGGGAAGCGTTCGCTGCGCGCCTGATCTCGCTCGGGCGCGCCCATGACATCCTGACCCAGGCGAGCTGGACGGAGGCGCCCATCGGCGAGGTGGCGGAGGGCGCGCTATGCGTGCACCGCCAGGCCGATGCCTCTCGCATCCGGATCTGCGGACCCAACGTACTCCTGTCCGCCAAGGCCGCGCTCTCGCTGGCGCTGGCCCTGCACGAGCTCGCCACGAACGCCGCCAAGTACGGGGCCCTCTCGAACGAGGGCGGCGTCGTCGACCTGCGCTGGCACGTGGTGCACGCGGGCGAGGCGCCCCGCTTCTGCCTGACTTGGTCCGAGCAGGGGGGGCCACCGATCCTTTCCCAGCCCGCGCGCCGCGGCTTCGGCTCACGCCTGATCGAGCGCAGCTTCGCGGCCGAGGTCGGTGGCGAGGTCCGGCTCACCTACGCTCCGACCGGCCTCGTCTGCCGCCTGGAGGCGCCGCTCGCCTCCATGCAGGAGCGGCGCGACGAGGCCGCTGCATAATGGTCCGGACGCGCGGGCAGCCTCAACAATCCCGCAATCGCGTGCCATGCCGCGTCCGGCGGGACGCAGGCGCGCATGGGACCTTCGTTCCCGGCATCCGAGCGACCGGACACCGCCACTCGATGCCCGGGATACGATGACACGCTACCTCGTCACGCGCGCCAACCTGCTGGTCTTCGGCGTGCTCGTGGTCATCCTTGCCCTGGTCGGCGCGGTCACCTGGGAGCGACTGAACGCGTCGCGTGCCGCCCGCGAGTGGTCGCAGCACAGCTACCGGGTGCTCGGAACCACGAAGGATCTCGCCATCGCTCTGCGCGATGCGGAGCGCGGCCAGCGCGGCTACCTGCTCACCGGCCGCGACGAGTACCTCGGACCCTACAACGCCGCGCGCGACCGCATTGGCCTACTCCAGGGCGAGCTCCTGAAGCTGACCGCCGACAACGGCGCCCAGCAGGAGCGCCTGCGTGCGCTGGCGCCGCTCCTTCAGCACAAGCTGGAGGAGCTCGCCCAAACCGTGCAGGCTCGTCGGGATTCCGGGCTGGAAACGGCCCTGCGCATCGTCAACACCGACACCGGGCGCAACGACATGCGCGAGGCGGAGAACGTGCTCGCCGCCATGCTCGCCGACGAGCAGCGGCTGCTCGACGCGCGCCTCGCCCAGAACGACGCCCGCGCCCGGTGGGTGCGCTGGCTCGTCATCGGCAGTTCGGCGCTCGCGGTTCTGACCTTGCTCTGGGCGGCCCGCCTCCTGAACCAGGCTTGGTCGCGCTCCTACCGCACCGAGGCCGAGCAGCGCGATCTCGCCCTGCGTCTCCGCACGACCCTCGACAGCCTCAGCCAAGGTGTCGCCGTGTTCGGTCCGGACCGCAAGCTCGCGAGCTGGAACGAGTGCTTCCAAGTCCTGCTCGACCTGCCGAAGGCGATGCTCCGGCCAAGCACCACCTACACCGCCTTCGTCGAGCACACGGGCGAGCCGGGCCGCCCAGCCCTGGAGACCGAGGACCAGATCCGGCACGGCAGCTGCAACCCGCGCGAGGCGGTCACCTACGAGCGCGAGCGCGCCGACGGGCACCACTTGGAGATCCGCCGGACCCCGATGCCGGACGGCGGCTTCGTGCTGACCATCTCCGACATGACCAAGCGCGCCCAGGCCGAGGGCGTGCTGCGCGAGGCCCAGAAGATGCAGGCCATCGGGCAGCTGACCGGCGGCATCGCGCACGACTTCAACAACCTGCTGCAGGTCATCCTCGGGAACCTGGAGTTCGTCCGGGCCAAGCTCGACGGCGACGCCAAGCTGCAGCAGCGGGTCGAGCGCGCGGCCTGGGCGGCCCAGCGCGGGGCGACGCTGACAGGGCAGCTCCTGGCCTTCGCCCGCAAGCAGCCGCTCGCACCGGCGGCCATCGACCTCGCGGCGACCATGCCGGACCTGGTGCCGCTTCTGCGGCGGACGCTTGGGGAGCACATCGAGGTGCGCTACGTCGAGACCGCCGGGCTGTGGCACGCCATGGCCGATCCGGCTCAGCTTGAGAGCGCGGTCCTCAACCTCGCCCTGAACGCCCGCGACGCGATGCCAGGCGGCGGACGCCTCACCATCGAGCTCGGCAACAAGGTGCTCGACGAGGAGTACGCGCGGCACCATGCCGAGGTCGCGCCCGGGGACTACGCCATGGTGGCGGTCTCCGACACCGGACATGGCATGACGCCGGAGGTGGTCGCGCGCGTGTTCGAGCCCTTCTTCACGACCAAGCCCGACGGCAAGGGCACGGGGCTTGGCCTCGCCATGGTGTTCGGCTTCGTCAAGCAGTCGGGCGGGCACGTGAAGATCTACTCGGAACCCGGCGAGGGCACCACGGTGAAGCTCTACCTGCCGCGCGCGGTCGGGGCGGCCACACCGTCGCAACGGACAGGCGCGCCCATCGAGCTCCCGCGAGGCACAGGCACGGTGCTGGTTGTGGAAGACGAGGCGGCGGTGCGCGAGATCGCCTGCGCCATACTCTCCGACCTCGGTTACCGCGTCCTTGAGGCGGCGGACGGCGAGGAGGCGCTGCGGGTGTTCGGGCAGAACACGACCGCCATCGACCTGCTGCTGACCGACGTCGTGCTGCCGGGCAAGGTCCGGGGCCGAGAGCTCTCCGAGCGCGTGCGGGCGGTCCGGCCTGAGGTGAAGGTGCTGTTCATGTCCGGCTACACCGAGAACTCCATCGTGCACCACGGCCGGCTCGACGACGGCGTGCAGCTCATCGGCAAGCCGTTCAAGCGCGAGCAGCTCGCCCGCAAGGTCGCCGAGGTGCTCGGGGTGTCCGCGTCCGAGCCAAGGGAGCCCGGCAAGGTGGTGGAGCTCAGGCCGAGGCGCGACGCCTGACGGAGGTGTCGACGCCGGGCGTCGGCACCCGGGCCGCAACCACCTAACCCGAGTACCCTGCCTTCTCCTCGGCCTTGGCGAGATGCGCCTCGTGCTGGCGTTGGAGGTCCTCGAAGGTGTCGAGGAGCGCCTCGGCCTCCACGACCGGCAGGCCGGACGCGCGGAGCCGGGCCACGAGCGCGCGCTGCTTGGCCACGTGCCCGGCAACCCTGCCGGACATGCCGCCTGACCATTTCGAGTTCGGTTTCCCCTGTCTTCACCTGGCCAGCCTACACGCATCAGGGACGGATGGCGCTACCGAGCGCATCGGGCAACAGTCGATGCGAATGGCCCATCGGTACGGGCCCGGCGCGCAAACGGCCCAGGAACATCGCGTCCTAGGTCGTGTTGCCAGGAGGCGACCGACAGGAGCCATCGATGTCAGCACCGAGCAGCCTCAAGGAAGTCTATCTTGACGAGATGAAGGACCTTTGGTCGGCGAACGACCAGATGATAAGGACAGTCAAGGAGTTGGGCGGCCATGTCTCCGACCCGAAGCTCAAGCAGATGCTTGAGCACTCGGTCGGCGGCATCCAGAAGCACACCGACATCCTCAAGGACCTGATCCAGCAGAACGGCGGCGAGGCCGAGCCGGAGCACTGCAAGGGCATGGAGGGTCTCGTGACCGAGGCGAAGAAGCACGGCATCCAGGAGGCGCCGAGCGACGGCAAGCTGCGCGACGTGGAGATCATCGCGCAGTACCAGCGCATGTCACACTACGGGCTGGCCGGCTTCGGCTCGGCGGCGGCCTACGCCAAGGCCCTCGGCCGCTCCGAGGACGAGCAGAAGCTGAAGCAGGCGGTGGCGGAGATCTACAAGGGCGACGAGATCGCGAGCCAGCTCGCCGAGAGCCTGGAGCAAGTCGCGGCCTGAGGCGTCAGGACCGCGGCGAGGCGGAGGGCACCGTAAGCGGATACGACATTGCCCGTCCGCTTCGGTCCAGGTCGCGGAACGTCGGTCGCCGGCGTTCCGTTGTCGTCCGCTCGGCCCCGGTCGGGGCCAGGATCTTGGAGGACTGAATGAGCATCTTCGGGTCGATCATGTCGAAGATCTTCGGCGGCGGCAGCGCGAGCGCCCAGGCGGCAGCTCCGCACGCCTCGGAGACGCCGAGCGTGTCGGCCGCGGCGCAGGGTTCGGGCGGTCCGACCGGCTCGGCCAGCAGCGCGGCCGCGCCCTCGATGAGCGGGGCGCCGTCCCCCGTCGCCGACGCTCCATCGGGAGCCGGGCAGGCGAACGTCGACGTCGGGCAAGTGCTCGCCGACCTCGCCTCGAAGAAGGGCCAGACCCTCGACTACAAGCGCTCCATCGTCGACCTCATGAAGCTGCTCGACCTCGACAGCAGCCTGCAGGCCCGCAAGCAGCTTGCCGACGAGCTGCACTACACGGGCGACAAGGAGGATTCGGCCTCCATGAACGTCTGGCTGCACAGCCAAGTGGTGCAGAAGCTCGCCGAGAACGGCGGCAAGGTTCCCGACGACCTCAGGCACGCGTGACCACGTAGGGCGCTGGTACTCGCTCCGGCGCCCCGACAAGCCAGTATGCCGCTTGGGCCACACGTCGGGGGCGCCCGGGTCCTCCCCGGGGCCGCCGTGAAGCCGGGCACGACACGCACCAGCAGGACCGCAAGCCTATGCCCTACAGGACCCTCGTAGCCTTCGCGTTCGCGACCTCCGGCCTCGTCGTGGCGCAGGCCGCACCTGCCATGGACCGGGAGGCGCTGAAGGCCCGCTGCAGCGGCGATTACGCCACGTATTGCGGCGACCTTCCGCCGGACGGCGACGAGGTCCAAGCCTGCTTCCGCAAGAACATGGCGAACCTCGCGCCGGCCTGCCGAACGGAGATCGATCGGAACGGGAAGGGCGGTAGGAAGGGCTGAGCCTCGCGCTTGCGTGTCCAGCGCCCTTCAGGGGCGTGGCGGCGGGAGGGGCATGCGGACGGACACCCGCAGGCCGTCCGAGGCGAAGTCCACGTCCACCTCGGCGCCCGTCTGCGTGGCCAAGACCTTGTTCAGGAGGCGGTGGCCGAAGCCTTCGCGAGTGGGGTACGGGGCGGGCGGCCCGTCGTGCTCCGCCCAGTCCCACCGCAGAGCGCGGCCGGCCGGGCCCTCCTCGACCCACCAGGTCACCTGCAGCCGCCCGTTCGGGTCGGCGAGCGACCCGTGCCGCAGCGCGTTCGTGGTCAGCTCGTGTAGGGCCATGCCTACCGGCACCGCGGTCTCCGATGGCAGCGTGACCCGAGGCCCTTCCAAGCTCAGGCGCCCGCGCTCGTCGTAGGGGCTCAGCTCGGCCCGCAGCAGCCCGTCGAACGAGGCGGCCTGGGCGACGTCCTCGGTGATCAGCGCATGCGTGCGCGCTAGCGAGGCGATGCGGCCCGATAAGGCGCGGGTGAACTCCGGGATGGTGAGCGAGGACCGCACGGTCGCGTTCAGCACGGCCTGGACGGTGGCGAGCGTGTTCTTCACCCGGTGGTGCAGCTCGCGCACCATCAGCGCCTGCCGGTCCTCGTAGGCGCGCCGCTCTGTGACGTCGCGCTGGGTCGAGACCCAGTGCGCGATGCGTCCCTCCCCGTCGCACACCGGAGTGATCACCCACTCGATGCGGTAGGTCGAGCCGTCCTTGCGGTAGTTGAGCGCCTCGTCGCGCACGGCCTTGCCGGCCTCCAGGGCCGCGCGCACCCGGTCGAGGGTCGCGCGGTCCGTTTCCGGCCCCTGCAGGATGCGCGGCGAGCGCCCGACGACCTCGTCGAACTCGTAGCCGGTCATGCGGGTGAAGGCAGGGTTTGCGTACTCGATGCGCGGGCCCGGCTCGTCGAGCTCGGCGGAGGTGATCAGGATGGCCTCGCCGGACGCCTCGACCGCGGCGCGCAGCAGCCTGAGGTCAACCCGCCCGACCCTCGTCTCGTCCAAGCCCGGCAACACACCCTCCACCCACGGCCGACGTCCGCCCGGCCCGTATGCCCAACTGCGGCCGGGCGTACGCTGCTTAACCTACGACGGTGTGCCGGGTTGCCGTGGACGGCGGCCAGGGCTGCGCCGCATCGTCCCAGGCAGGCCCCGTTCGGGAGCGAATCCGCGTGCGGTCGCGCGGGCGGGTCGGAACGCAGAGGCCTTCGCTGGCTTGCCGTTCGAACCACAGGAGGCGAGCATGACCGAGAAGAAGGGCCACGGCAGCGCGACGGCCAAGAAGGCGAACGCCAAGGCGAGCGACGAGGGCAAGTCGAACCCGCGCACCTCGTCGTCGGCCCAGGCCGAACTGGGCAAGAAGGGCGGCAAGAGCAAGTGAGTGCAGGCCGCGCCCGTCGCGGCGGCCCGTAGGCTGTGGGTAAACCGCGCCGGTCGGCCGCGACGCGGAACGCGGCGAAGGCGGCGTCGTTGCCCGAGGCCGCGCCACCTCGCGCGGTTTCTTGGTCATTCGTGCGACGTGCGTACCGAGTTCCGATGCAGCTGCCTAGAGACGATACCAACCATCCGCAGGCGGAAGCCTTCCGTGCCTTCATCCGCGACGCCGGCTTCCCGTGCGTCGGCGCCAAGTCGGCCCTGACCAAGGGGCAGATGCGCGTCTTGGTCGCCCGCGACATCACCTCGGCCTGGGACGACATGCGCATCTACCCGGCGCTGATGGCCTTCGCGGCGCGCTATCGGAGGCGGCCGGACCTGTTCCAGAGCTTCGCGGTGGTGTTCGAGGGTCCCGGCAACCTCGATGAGGAGGGTTTCGAGCGGCACCTCTGGGACCGGGTGCAGTCGCTCGCCGACAAGGATGCCTGGCTCGGGCATCCCTGGGACGGACGCGTCGCCCAGGAGCCGGACAGTCCGCACTTCTCGCTGAGCTTCGCCGGCGAGGCGTTTTTCGTGGTCGGCCTGCACCCGAACGCAAGCCGGCCGGCGCGGCGGTTCTCCTCGCCCGCGCTGGTGTTCAACCTGCACGCTCAGTTCGAGCAGCTGCGCGAGGCAGGGCGCTACGAGAAGCTGCGCGCCTCCATCCTGCAGCGGGACGAGGCGCTGGCCGGCTCGGCGAACCCGATGCTGGCGCGCCACGGCGAGGCGTCAGAGGCGCGCCAGTACAGCGGCCGTGTCGTGGGCGAGGAGTGGCGTTGCCCGTTCCGGCCGCGCGGCGAAGGCGCTGGCAAAGGCTCAAGCCTGCCCTAGGATCGGCGCCGTCTTCTGCTCCTTCCCTCGGGCGTCGCTCCCGCTAGGGAGCTCGGTTTGGCCTCCTTTCCGGTAAGCCAAATCAAATGGAAGTCGGGACGGTCGCCCAACAAAGTAACCCTGCGCCTGTGACCAGCCGTTAGCCTTCAGCCAAGCAAGCTGGTCTGCTGTCTCGACACCCTCTGCCGTCGTGACCATCGAGAGCGCCCTGCCCATCTCTCCCGCCGCTCGGATGATCGCTTCGGATTGGGACGAACGTCCAATGTCGCTGACAAAGCAGCGGTCGAGCTTAAGCTTGTCGAAGGGGAAGAGGCGTAGGTACGAGAGCGACGAGAACCCGGTTCCGAAGTCGTCGAGTGCGATGCGCACGCCGAGCCCCTTCAGGGCGTGCAGGATGCGCATGTTGTGCTCGCTCTCATGGAGAAGGACAGACTCCGTAATCTCCAACTCAAGACGGGCTGGGGCCAGACCGGAGCGCGCGAGTGCCGCCGCCACCTTCAGGGGCAGGCTGTTGCAGCGGAACTGGACCGCCGAGACGTTGACCGCAACGGAGACGTCTTCCGGCCATTCGGTAGCTTGTCGACACGCCGTCTGCAGCACCCAGTCGCCGATGGGCACGATGAGGCCCGTCTCCTCGGCGAGCGGGATGAACTCCGCCGGGGAGACGGAGCCTTTCGTCGGGTGGTCCCAGCGGAGCAAGGCCTCGACGGCTCGGACCGTGCCGGAACGGAGGTCCAGCAGCGGCTGGTAGGCGAGGTGCAGCTCCTCGCGTTCCAACGCACCGCCGAGTTCCTGCTTCATGAACTGGCGGACGCGGATACGCTCCAGCATACCGTCCTCGAACAGCCGTACGGTGCCGCCTCCGTCCGCCTTTGCGCGGTAGAGTGCGATGTCGGCGGCCTTAAAGAGTTCGTCCGTGGACCTGCGACCGTCCGCGACCCGGGCCAGGCCTACGCTTGCTCCGAGATGGATGACGTTGCCGTCGATCTCGAACGGCGGCCGCAGGCAAGCGGTCATCCTCCCGGCGAACGCCGACGCAGAGCCCACATCCCCGATGTGGACCACGGCGAACTCGTCGCCGCCGAGGCGGGCCATTCGGCTTCCATCCCCTACCGTCTCGCGAAGCCGGCGCGCGACCGCGCGGAGCAAGGCGTCGCCGACCGGATGGCCCATGGTGTCGTTCACCTCCTTGAACAGGTCGAGATCGAGCAGGAGAACGGCGACTTCCTCGCCGCCGCGTTCAAGCGCTTCCTCCAGTACCTTGTTGAAGCTCGTTCGGTTCAAGAGGCCCGTCAGCGGATCGTGGTGGGCAAGGTGGACGATCTCCTCGCGGGCGCGGCGCGCTTCCGTCACGTCTCGAAAGAATATGGACATGCCATCGCTCCCGTTCGGGAAGGCATGGATCTCAAGCCAGATGTCAGCTCTCTGGGCGAACATCTCGAACTTGACCGCCTCGCCACGGGCATGAACGGGCTCGAAACGCCGCTTCAGGTCAGTCGTGAGGTACTCGGGGTAGGCATCCCAGAAGACCTCCCCGACCTTGAGTGCGCTGGTTCTGCCGACAAAGGTCCTGGCGTGCGGATTCATGTAGGTGACGCGGGAGTCACGGTCGACGACGATGACGCAATCCGTGGTGCTCTCCAGCACCTCGGCCACCTGGGCGCGCGCGGCATTGACCTCCCGCCGCATCCGCTCCTGCTCCGACACGTCGCGGGAGATGACGAGGATGTGCGTGATGGTGCCGTCGGCGTCCCTGACGGGGTCGACCGTGATATCCCACGACGTATCCGCGCCCACCCTGTCCGGGCAGATGCAGGAGAAGCGGTGTCCGGTACCAGCGCGGGCGTGAGCCACGGCTTGCTTGACGGCAGCACGGTGCGCCTTTGGCCAGGTGTCTGCCCATGAACGTCCGACGATCCGGTTCGCCACGTCCTGGCTTAGTCGCTCCATTGCCTTTCGACCAAGCGAGCGCACGCGCCCATCGAGGTCGAGAACCGTGACGAAGTCGGGGCTGCCATCGAGGATGCTACGCGCGAAGGCCACGCTCTGGCGGAGCCCCGCTTCCGCGAGCTTGCGGTCGTGGATGTCTTCGAGCGTGCCGTACCAGCGCAGCACCGACCCATCGGACGCGAGGCGCGGAGCCGCATAGGCGCGGAACCAGCGGTACGTACCCGAGCGCAGCATGACCCGGTACTCGGTGTCGAGTGGACAGCGCTGGTCCAGGGCGTAGGCCCACTTCGCGGTCGTCGGCGGAAGGTCGTCGGGATGAACGGCCGAGGTCCAGCCGTGGCCCAGGGTCTGGGCCGCGGTCATCCCGGTGAGTTCAAGCCAGCGTGGACCCGCCTCGGTGATGCCTCCGTGCGCGTCCGCCGTCCAGGGAATCTGTGGACTCAATTCCACGGCATGGCGATGGTGATCCTCGCTCTCGCGGAGCCTTGCCTCCACGGCCTTGGCCTCGGAGACGTCGCACAGGATGCCGACCATGCGCGGCGGCCTCCCGGCGATGGCTTCCATGGGGCCACCGCGGCTCGACAGGTGGCGCGTCCTACCTGCGGCGTCGACGATGCGGATCTCGATGGCGAAGGATCGGGCCCCCTCGACCGCTCGGATCGCTTCATCCAGGAGATGGAGATCTTCGGGATGGACGCTCCGTCGGAACAAGCTCGCCGCATCGTGCCCGGCATCGGGTTCGACGCCGAGGAGGCGGTAGAGCCCGTCCGACCAGGTCAGCTCTCCCGTCGTGAGGTCGACCTCCCAGCTTCCCGAGGCGCTGACGCTCTCGGCCTGCGAGAGGAGAGTACGCTGCTTCAGCACTTCCTCGTCCCGCTCGGCCTTCTGTTGCGCAACCCGAGCCAGTTCGTCGCGGTCCGCCACCGCCTTGACGTCGGCGCGATGGCGGATCAACTCCGCCATCGCCACCTCGGCGAGCTTGGCGAGGATCACGGCTTGGTCCGAACGGAACACGCGCGGCGCGGTGTCGGCGACGCAGAGCGCACCCAGCCGTATGCCCGGCTCCAGCAGCAGAGGCGCGCCCGCGTAGAACCGGATGCCGGGCCCAGCGGTAACGAGGGCATTCGTCGCGAAGCGCTCATCCTCCAAGGTGTCGGGAACGACCAACACGTCGTCGGCGCCAATGGTATGGTCGCAGAGCGCCTGCCCCCGCGGCATGTCACCCAGCGACACGCCGCATTGCGCTTTCAGCCACTGCGTCTCGCCGTCGAGGACGGACACGTACGCGATGGGAACGGCGAAGATGTGCCGAGCCAGGTCGCAGATGCGGTCGAGAGAGGGGGACGGCCCCATCGCGTCGGCGCCAAGCTCCTTAATCGAAGCGATGCGCTCCTCTTCGATGACACTGGGCATGGTCGGGCTGAACATGACATCCGTTTCTGATGGATGTCAGCATCAGCAGGTGCGCGCTAAGGCTTCGTTACGCGGCACTCTTTTGTTACTGCCGGCAAGGCCTTGGCCGGGGTACACCTTGGCCGCCTCCTCCACATGCTGACACTGCCTCGACCCGAGCCGAGCGGAACCGACAGGTGGCTTCCTCCAAGTCGCTAAACCCGCCGCCGGACCAGCGCCGATCCGTGAGCTCGAACCCATGGAAGCCGCGCCGTCGCGTCCGGGCCTGCTCACGCATCCACTGCGAACCCGCAACCGCGCGAGGGTAGCGATGGGCAGACGGCGCGCTCCTAATGTTCAATACCCGTCGGCTGAACCGCTGCTTCCCCGCCTTCTCGGACGTTCAATGGTGAGGACCGAGCGTCGGATTCCGACCACGGGGTTCCAAATGCCGCCGCCGTGTCCGCGCCGCTTGAAGGTGCACTCCGGACGCGTCGCGCTAGTTCGCCGCGGCGCCGCCCCTCTGTCCGACAAGCCGAGAGCGGGCTTGAATCGATTGTGGCGTTTCAGCCACAAGGAAGGTCCTGATAAATCGGACCCAGTTGCGGGATGGTAGGCGCGATCACGACATCCTCGAACGTATTCCCTGGCGGCGGCGAAATGGGCGGCCGCATGCGGGCGTTCGACTGGTCGGCGACTGCGCTGGGGCCTCCGGAATCTTGGCCGGACACGCTCATCCTCGCGACGGGGATCGTGCTCCAGGCCGCCACTCCGATAGCGGTGTACTGGGGAACGGATCTCGCCATCCTCTACAACGATGCCTGGGGGGCGCTGGTCGGCGGCAAGCATCCGGGTGCCATGGGGCGCCCGGCACGCGAGGTGTTCCCCGAGGCTTGGGACGAGCTCGGGCCCATGTTCGCCCGGGTGCTCTCCGGCGAGGGCGCCGTCGAGGTGCAGGACCAGCGCCTGCTTCTCGACCGGGCCGGCACGCCCGAGGAGGTCTTCTTCACCTACAGCCTCAACCCGGTACTCGCCCCGGACGGCACCGTCGCCGGCGTCTTCAACGTGGCGCAGGAGACGACCGCCCGGTTCCGCGCCGCGGCGGGGCTGGCCGCCAGCGAGGAGCGCTTCAGGAGCTTCGCCGAGAACTCCGCCGACGTTCTCTGGATCGCCGACCCTGCGGGCAACCGCCTGGAGTACCTGAGCCCGGCCTACGAGCGCGTCTGGGGCGACCGGCGCGAACTCGTCTTGGACGACCTCGGGCGGTGGGCCGCGCTGGTGCACCCGGAGGACCGCGAGCGCGCCTACGCCGCCATGCCGCGCCTCCTCGCAGGCGAGACGCTCACGGTCGAGTACCGCATCGTGCGCCCGGACGGGGGCGTCCGGCACATCCGGGACACCGGCTTCCCGATCCGCGACGGCGAGGGCCGCCTCCGGCGCATCGGTGGCGTCGCGCAGGACGTCACCGCCGAGCACGTCCGGGAGGAGGCGCTCCGCGCGAGCGAGGAGCAGTTCCGCGTCTTCGCCCAGGCCATGCCGAGCCACGTCTGGGCGGCACGCCCCAATGGCCAACTCTACTGGTTCAACGAGCAGGTCTACGCCTACAGCGGCGCGGCCGCCGGGACGCTCGACGGCTCCGCCTGGACCGGCATCGTCCATCCGGACGACCGGAGCGGGGTCGACAAGGCATGGCGGTTGTCGCTCGCAACGGGCGAGGACTACGAGGCCGAGTTTCGCATCCGCCGCGCGGACGGCGCCTACCGCTGGTTCCTGACGCGCGGCAAGCCGGTGCGCAGCCGAGACGGCGCCCTCACGCGGTGGGTCGGGACCTGCACCGACATCGACGACCGCAAATGCGTCATGGCCTGGAGTTCGTCCCGGCTGCGGCGGGTCTCGCCCTCGCTCGCCGTCGCCTCGGTGCGGTCGCGCAGGATCTTGAGAAAGCCCAGGTCGGCGCCCGCGGGCGAGCGCAAGGGCATCATCTCGCCGCTGGCCCAGAACCGAGAGCCGTCCTTGCGCAGGTGCCAGCGCTCGTCGGCCGCACGTCCCGTCTCGGCGGCGCACCGCATCTCCGTCTCTGGCCGCCCCGCGGCTCGGTCCTCGGGGGTGAAGAAGTTCTCCGCCGAATGCCCGACCATCTCCTCGGCGGACCACCCCAGGATGCGCTCCGCGCCCGGGTTCCAGGCGGTGACGCGCCCCTCATGGTCGGTGGTGACGATGGCAAAGTCGACGGCGCTCTCGAAGATCGCCTGGTAGGGCACCGGGTCCATCAGGCGTGACCGATCCTGCGGGCACCCGCTCCCGATGCCGTTCACCGCGCTCCTCCGCCATCACGGTTCGGCATCGGAGGCACCCGCAGCCGGGCGGTTCGGGAAGCGGCCAATTGGATCTCGGGCATGCGTCGGTAGGGATGCTTCGGCGCCGGGAGTAGGCGAATCGGGGTCAGGTCGGACACGTGCGAGGATAACCGCTCGTGTCCGATGAGGCAGGCCAGGCGTAGGCCGAGGCATGTGGCTACGCAATCGCCCGCACGCGAGCCGCTCGTGCGAGTGGCCTGTCAGGTTGAGGAAGCCGCCACCGTATCGGCCATGCGGGCCTGGCGGGCGCCGAGCGGCTTGCCGCCCCCGACCGTTGTGTCGCGCGCGGTCTGATGCTCCATCTCGGCGTTGAGCTCGGCCCCGAGCAGCACCACCGTCGTGGACAGCCAGATCCAGGTCATGAAGCCGATGGCGGCGCCCAGCGAGCCGTAGGTCTCGTTGTAGCTGCCGAAGTTGGCCACGTACCAGGAGAACAGTCCCGACGCGACGAGCCACAGGGTGCCGGCCACCGCGCTTCCCCAGGTCACCCAGCGCCACTTCGGCTTCCTGCGGCTCGGACCGTAGCGGTACAGCACCGCCAGGGTGCCGATGACGAGGACCAGCAGGGCCGGGAAGCGCAGGAGCGCGATGTACCAGGCCTTCTGGTCGAGCCCGAGCACCTGCAGCGCAGCCGGCACCACCACGATGCCGGTCAGCGCTAGCACCACGAACAGCAGCGCACCTGCCGTGAAGGCGAGCGACTGCAGGTTGAGCATGACGAAGGAGCGCTTCTCCTCCTCCTCGTAAGCGATGTTGAGGGCGTCGAAGATGGCCTTCATCCCGCCGTTGGCGCTCCAGAGCGAGAGCAGGATGCTGAAGATGGCGGTGAGGCCGAGGGCGGTGTCGCCGGTCGCGGTCAACCGCTGCACCTGCCCGCCGACGATGTCGATGGCGCCGTCCGGCAGGATGCCGCGCAACTCGTTGAGGTGCGTGTTGATCGTGCTCGGGTCCGCGACCGCGCCGTAGATGGAGACGAGCGCCGCCACGGCCGGGAACAGCGCCAGGATGGCGTAGAAGGTGACGCCGGCCGCGACCAGCAGGATGCGGTCGTTGCCGAACTCCTGGTAGAGGCGGAGCGCGATGTCCTTCCAGCCCTTGGCCGAGATCTCGGACGGCGTGTCCGCCTGGCGCCCCCGCTCCGGTTCGGCTTCGGCAAGGTGCGCGGCCGCGGCGCCCTCATGAGAGGCGGGACCATCCTCGGTCCCGAGCTTCCGTTCGTCCTTCCCGGAACCGCTCGCGACGGGCGAGGGACCTGCGCGCCGCCTTGGCAGGGCGACCAGGCCGACGAGAGCCACGCCCAGGAAAGCCGTCCATAGGGTCGAGGCGGCCTGTGCGGGGGCGGTGGAGGGAGGCGGTGGGGTAGGCTGGTCCGTCATGGCTCACCGGAACGCAGGGCTCACGCTTAGCCCTGGGGCACTGTCACAACGGCAATGGACACGCTTTGGTGCCGTCGAGCCGTTGATGCCACGGATCGACCGCGCGACCCCTCGCCGCGGAGCGGTCGTTTGCACGCTCCCGCACTATCTAGGGCCAGGACCGATCAAGCGTGGCAGGGTGAGGCGTCTGCCCGCACCGTACCTAGGGGGATGCAACCGCGATGCCCGGCGAGACTTCCCGTTGCGTGACGCCGTCGGCGGCTTCGGGCCGTTCGCATGCCCCGAGCGATGCGCGCTCGCGCCGACCGGGCGGCCGGCGGGCGCCCGATGGGATGCGGGACCGCGCACGGCATGGTTGACGCCTTCTCGTTCCTGCCGTCCGGGGGTACGACGGGTTCGGAGATCCGCGCCCGCGACTGGTCGGAAACCTCGCTCGGCCCGCCCGAGGAATGGCCGCCGGCCCTGCGCAATGCCCTGTCCTTGATGCTGTCCTGCCCCACGGCGATGTTCCTGGCCTGGGGGCCTGACCTGCTTTGCTTCTACAACGACGCCTACCGCCCGATTCTCGGCTACCGGCTGGACACCGCGCTGGCTCGTCCCTTCCGCGAGGTCTGGGCCAGCATCTGGGACGAGATCGGCCCGCTGGTCGACGCCACTCTGTCGGGCGAGAGCCAGGCGCTCACCGACGTCATGCTGGACCTCTCGCGACAGGGAGTGCCGGAGCGGAGCTGGTGGTCCTTCTCCTACTCGCCTGTGCTGGACGATGCCGGCGCCGTCAACGGGCTGTTCTGCGTCACCGCGGAGACCACGTCGCGGGTGCTTGGCGAGGCGCGCCTCCGCGAGAGCGAGGACCATTTCCGCCACGCGGTCGAGCTCAACCCGCAGGTGCCCTGGACCTGCGACCCCGACGGCAACATCACCTCTTACTCGAACCGCTGGCTCGAACTGACGGAGCAGGCTCCGGGTGAGCCGGACGGCTCCGGCTGGGCCAAGGCGCTGCACCCCGACGACGTGCCTTGGACCATGACGGCCTTCTCGGCGGCTCTGACGTCCGGCGATCCGGTGGACGTCGACTACCGCATCCGCGTGGCGGCCACCGGCGAGTACCGCTGGATGCGTGCCCGCGCGCGTCCGCGCCGGAACGAGGGCGGCGGCATCGTCCGTTGGTACGGCGTCGTCGAGGACATCCACGACCGCAGGCTCGCAGAGGAGCGCTTGCGCGAGGTGAACGAGACGCTGGAGCAACGCGTCACCGAGGCGCTCGCCCAGCGCAAGCTCTGGGCGGACGTGTTCGAGACGACCGACGCCCTGGTTAACGCCCTCGACCCAGACTTCCGGGTGCTGGCCATCAATCGCGCCTGCGCGGACGAGTTCGAGGCGATCTACGGGGTCCGGCCACGAGCGGGCGACAACCTGATCGACCTGCTTGCGGACAAGCCCGAGCACCAGGCCGCGTCCCGCGAGGTATGGGCGCGCGCCCTGTCAGGGGAGGAGTTCACGCTCGTCGGCGAGTTCGGCGACCCGGCCCGCAGGCGGCGCTGCTACGAGCTGAGGTTCACCACGCTGCGGGACGGCGCGGGCGGGAGGATCGGTGCCTTCCAGTACGGCACCGACGCAACCGAGCGGCTGCGCGGCCAGGAGCAGCTCGCCCGGGCCGAGGAGGCCTTGCGCCACGCGCAGAAGATGGAGGCGGTCGGCCAGCTCACCGGCGGCGTGGCGCATGACTTCAACAACCTGCTCACCATCATCCGCTCATCTGTCGAGTTCCTGCGCCGGCCGAACCTGCCGGAGGAGCGTCGTACCCGCTACCTTGAGGCGGTGGCGGACACGGTCGACCGGGCCGCTAAGCTGACGAGCCAGCTCCTGTCCTTCGCGCGGCGGCAGGCGCTCAAGCCCGAGGTGTTCGACCTGCGGGACCGCGTGCGGGCCACCTCGGAGATGCTCAACGCGGTGACCGGCGCGCGCATCCGCATCAAGACCGAGGTGACGGACGGGCCCTGCCACGTGCGGGCCGATACGAGCCAGTTCGAGACGGCGCTGGTGAACCTCGCCGTGAACGCCCGCGACGCCATGGACGGGGAGGGCACGCTGACGCTCCGGCTCACCTGCGGCGAGGCGCTGCCCTCGATCCGCGGGCATGCCGGCGCGCCCGGGCCCTTCGCGGTGGTGTCGGTCTCCGACGAGGGCGTCGGCATCGCGCCAGACCTGCTCGCGAAGGTCTTCGAGCCGTTCTTCACGACGAAGGAAATCGGCAAGGGCACCGGGTTGGGCTTGAGTCAGGTCGTCGGCTTCGCCAAGCAGTCGGGCGGCGACGTGGACGTGGCGAGCGAGGTGGGGCGCGGCACGACTTTCTCGCTGTACCTGCCCCACGTCGACCCGCCCCCGGACAGCGCGGAGACCGGCGAGGAGGAGCCCGCCATGCAGGACGCGGACCGCGCCCTGTGCGTGCTGGTCGTGGAGGACAACCTCGACGTCGGGCGCTTCTGCACCCAGCTCCTTGAGGATCTCGGCCACTCCACGATCTGGGCGCACAACGCGGAGGCTGCGCTCGCGGAGATGGAGCGGGTGCCGTTCCGCTTCGACGCGGTGTTCTCGGACGTGGTCATGCCCGGCATCGGGGGCGTCGAACTCGCTCGCCGGCTCCGGACGGACCACCCGAAGCTGCCGGTGGTCCTGACGACCGGCTACAGCGACGTGCTGGCCCGCGACGACGCCCATGGGTTCGAGCTCGTGCGCAAGCCCTACTCGGCCGAGGAGGTGGCGCGCGCGTTAAGGACGGTCGTCGCCGGGAGGGGCAGAGCGTCCGCGCGGGCGTAAGCTACCCGGCGCCGTCGCCTTCAAGCACACCCTCGGTCCTAAGATAGCCGGCGGGGCCATGAGCAAGCTTGATCACGGGGATTGATCGGCATGGATGGACGTCGCTTCCTCCCGGCAGCCTCCATTGCATGTGGTCGCCACCGTGGCCGTACTTTCTGGGTTCGTGGCCGCCTACAGGTCCACTTCAGCCTATGGAGCGGACATCTGGACCGGCAGGCTCGAAAGTCTGCAAGGGGTCAGTAGTTCGCATGCCGTCTAGACTGCAATGCGCCACAAGTGGCTTCTCGAACACAGCAGATGGCATGGCCACTTGGCCTCCGAGAGCTGCCATTGGCATGGAAGGGCCAATCCAGGCGGCCACGACATGCTCATATCGTGCCATATAAATTTGGCCCTGGTCACGCACCGTCGATACGGTCCCTGCTATGACCTCCCAGATGGTCCCGTTCTTTGTAGAGGACGAGCTCAAGCGGAACGGCGTTGCGTTCGTCAAGGCCGGTGACTGGGAGCCGTACGTGGTCGGGGACGGGATGCTGATCGCCGGGTAGAATCCAGCCTAGTCCGGCCCCCGGCCGAGCGCCTTTTCGACATGCTCGCGCACTTGACACCCAAGGCGGCACAAACCGCGGACGGACCCGAGGCTACCTTGAAGACGCTCAGCCATCCCGCTTCGCAGACTTCTTTTAACCGTCCACCTCTTTCCGACTCGGTGCTCCAGGGCTGCTGGTCTAGAACGTCGATCCGGACAATCTTAGGCGCAGGTGATGGCGAAGAAGCCTAGCAAGCCACGGGTGCAGACCGAGTTCCTCCCAGGCCAACTCGACATGGTTGACTGGATGGGAGGATTAAGATGGCTGAAGAAAAGATCAGCCGCTGATGACCGCGAGACGGCAGACGACGTCAACCGGCACGCGTACTTTGGCCTGATACGCACGACCAAATACTATCCTCCGCTGCTGCTAGCACCACGCTTGCCGACCATCGTTCAGATGCGCGTCTTGGCTACAGCTATTTGGGGGACGACTTGGCACGGTCGCGCGGCCAGTGAGCTTGGCGTCGACCAGAAACAACTTCGACGCTGGGAAGAGACGGATCCTAACACTATGCAATTTCGAGGAACGCCGCCTATCAGGCATGTTGAGCGGCTGCGCGAAGTAGCCGAGCGGCATAGGAAAGGAATTCAGCTAGCTCTATCCATGAGCGAGCCCACCGTTGACGGTTCTCCTGAGACACGCCCGCTTCTGAAGCGGGGCGTCTAGCTCTCTTGCCACGGTGAGGCGTCCGACGTTGACGGCGTTGTCTGAGATTTCTGGCAGCGAAAGCCATGCGCTTTCTTTTCGCGTGCTAGCAGTAGTCAGGATTTTCTGACGGTGGCCTCAAGGTTCGTCTGACGCTCGCCCGTCCCTAGCAGTGTGGCGTGTCAGAAATCGCTGACACGATATTTCCAGCCATCCAAACCCTTTCTGCAGCTCATGTCAGGATCCTCTGACAATGGACGTTTGCAATCGACGGCTCCGGTCTGGAGCAGAATCTCATCGGTGACAGCGATTGCTGACGGGTCTTCCCAGGCGCCGGGCCGCGCGCGCGGCCTTTTCAGGCCTGCCGGATCAGCCCGAGGCGGGTCGTTAGCGCCTTCTTGGCCTGGCGCTGCTTCACGCCTCGTCGCTCGACGAGCTCCTCCATAGCCTGTCCGATGAGATCCGCGAGGCCGTAGGCGATGCCCTCGAAGCCTTTCTGCTCCCGCGCGCGCGCGCGG
>NZ_NKUI01000095.1 GCF_014845115.1 Methylorubrum zatmanii
ACTCGGGGCGACCAACGCCCATTCGTCATCGGACACATCGGACGGGTAGGCTTTTCGGATCAGGCTCATGGCCCATCATCTGAGCCACCCGGCCGATAGGTCCATAACAGCCTCTCAGGCCGTCGGGGCTGATGGTGGAGATCGAGGTGTAGCGGTAATCGGTGCTGAGATCGTAGAAGCGGAAGTTCTGTCGGAAGACGAGATCCGTGTCGAAGCGGTGCTCGAATGCGTAGCCGACCCGGCCCTGCTGCTGCTTGAAGTCGTTGAAGGCGGGGTCGCTTGAGTAGAGCCGGGTCGGACGGAAGTTCTGGTTGAAGAACGTCGTGCTGCCCGGAAGCTTGGTTTCCTGATACTCGCTGAGGACAGTGAAGGTGGTGTCGGCGGACGGTTTCCAGGTGAAGGCCGGGGCGATGTAGCTCCGGTCGTCGGCGCCGCCCGGCAGGAAGGTGTCGGATTGCCGCTTGATCCCGGTGACGCGGTAGGCGAGCGTGCCGTCCGTGCCCTCGACCGGGCCGCCGATGTCGACATTGCCCTGGTAGCGGTCGAAGTTTCCGACCTGCAATTGCACTTCGCCGAAGGGCGTGAAGACCGGCCGCTTCGTGGTGACGTCGAGGATGCCGCCGGGCGAGCCGAGGCCGTAGAGCCCGGAGGCCGGTCCGCGCAGGATCGTGGCCGCCTCGATGCCGTAGGGCTCGATGCGCGGCACCGTCAGGCCCGATGCGATCTGGCGCAGGCCGTCCCGGTAGATGCCGTCATAGGTCAGGCTGAAGCCGCGGACGTAGAACGAATCGAAGCGTGGATCGAAGCCGAAGACGTTCGAGGACACGCCGGCCACGTAGCCGATGGCCTCGTTGAGGGTCTGGACGTTGCGGTCGTTGAGCTGCTCGCGGGTGAGGACCGTGACCGATTGCGGCGTTTCGAGCAGCGGCGTGTTGGTCTTGGTCGCGGTGGGGCTGACCCGAGCGGTGTAGCCGGTGACGCCGCTCGGCCCGCCGCCGCCGCCGCTCGTGGCCGCACTGTCCTGGGAGATCGCCATGTTCCCGCCCGCGCCGGAAAGTCCGACCCCGCTCCGGGTGCCTTCGACCGACAGCTCGCTCAACTCGACGCTCGCCTGCTGCGCCCAAGCCGGCGAGGACGGGAGCGGGCACAGGGCCGTGGAGGCAAGGAGGAGGCCGGCGAGCCGACGGCGGGGCAGGAGCATGGGGCGGTCGGGGGTTTATAAACTTGGCCTTGCGCGGATTTGCAGGCTATTTTTGTGGAATACAAGCCAATTCGTTGAAATGTCGGTTAGTTTTGAATCGATATAAATTGGCAATTTCGAACAGTTTCTGGTTGTTTCTATCGAAAATGCTCTGTGATCTGAGGAAATAATGGCTCGAATTTGCAATTGTCTCCAGTCCGCGTAGGCGGGCCAGCCACGCCCGGATCATGACGAAAGCTCCACCCATGCTTCAGCGACGCGAAGATGCCCTGGTCATGTCCCGTCCGGCTGAGCCCGCCGTTCGATGAGGCTCCTCTCCCGCCGCCTCGTTCTGGGCCATCTCGCCGGGATAAGCCTCCTGCCCGGCGGGCCGGTCCGGGCCGGCGCGGACGAACCTGCGACGCTCCCCGGCACGGTTCGGTTCGATCTCGGCGGCGGTGAAGGCCGGCCGATCCGGCGCATTACGCTCTACGTGCCGCCCGGCGAGGCGCCGGCCGCCGGGTGGCCCGCCCTCACCCTGCTCGACGGTAACGCGCTGGTCGGGACGGCGATCGATATCGAGCGTGTGCAGGCCACCTATCCGGCTGGCAGCGGCATCGGCTCACGCTTCGCCATCGTCGCGGTGGGATACCCGACGGAGGAGGCCTATGACAGCGTTGGGCGCTCGTGGGACTACACCCCGCCACCGGGGCGAACCTACCCGCCCTACAAGCCGGGCGGGCCGCCGCTGCGGACCGGCGGGGCTGCGGCCTTTCTCGACTTCCTGACGCGGGAGCTTCGGCCCGCCATCGCGCGGCGCTGCCCGATCGACCGGTCGCGGCAGGCCCTGTTCGGGCATTCCTTCGGCGGTTTGTTCGTCCTCTACGCCCTCGCCCACGCGCCGGAGGCCTTCTCTCACTGGATCGCGGCCAGCCCGAGCATCTTCTGGGAAGACGCGGCCCTGCTGAGCAGCATCGACGGTTTCGAGAAGGGGCCGCCCACCTGCGCCCGGGTGCTGCTGATGGCCGGTGCCTACGAGGCGGAACTGGCGCCGTTCCAGCAGGCGCTGCCCGACCGCGAACAGCGCCTCGCCCGCCTAGCGGAGGAGCTATGCAGGATTTTAGGTGACGGAGGCGGTCAGGCGGCGCGGGGATCTGGGCTCGCGGTGACCTCGGTCCCGTCCGGGAAGTTGC
>NZ_NKUI01000096.1 GCF_014845115.1 Methylorubrum zatmanii
CCGGCGAGGACGGGCTCGATCCGAACGCCTATCCGGTGCCGGCCATCGGCAAGCTCAGCCGCCCGGATACCAATGCCGAGATCGCGGAGGCCGACCTCAAGCTCTCGGCGGCGCTTGCCCTCTACGCCCGCGACGCGCGGGGCGGGCGCGTGAACCCCGCCACGATCTCGAAACTGATCACCCCGACCCTCGACCTGCCCCCCGCCGACACGGTTCTGACGCGCTTGGCCGTGGCGGGCGCTCAGGCGGGTGACGTGCTGCAATCTTATAACCCGCGCCAGCCCGGCTATCTCGCCCTCAAGAAGCGCCTCGCCACCTTGCGGGCCGGCCGCACGCAGGGGGCGCCGAGCGTGAAACTGCCCGAGGGGCCGGTGCTGAAGCTCGGCATGAGCGATGCCCGCGTGCCGCTGCTGCGCAGCCGCTTCGGCCTCGACACCCACACCGCCGGCACGCTCGATTCCGCGCCGGGCCAGCCGGAAGCCTATGACCGCGCGGTGGCCGATGCCGTACGCGGCTTCCAGCGCAGTCGCGGCCTGCCCGCCAGCGGCACCCTGACCCGCGCCACCGTGGCGGCCCTGGCCGACCCGGCCCTGCCGAAGCCGAGCGGGAGCGAAGCCGACCTCCTCGTCAACATGGAGCGGTGGCGCTGGCTGCCGCCCGAACTCGGGCCCGATTACGTCCTCGTCAATGTGCCGGCCTACAAGCTCAAGGTTTTCCGCGGGGGCACCCTGCGCGACGAGACCCGCGTCATCGTCGGCAAGCCGACGAGCCCGACCCCGATCTTTTCGGGGATGATGGAATACGCGGTCGTCAATCCGTCCTGGTACGTGCCGCCCTCGATCCTGAAGCAGATGCTGGCCTCCGGCCGCACCAACGGCTTCGAGGTGGTGCGCCGGGGCAATGCGATCTCCCTGCGCCAGCCGCCGGGCGAGCGGAATGCGCTCGGCTTCATCAAGTTCATGTTCCCGAACCAGCACTCGGTGTACCTGCACGACACGCCGAACCGCTCGCTGTTCTCGGCCTCGACCCGTGCCTTCAGCCATGGCTGCGTCCGCGTGGACGATCCGTTCCGCTTCGCCGACGCGGTGTTGCCGAACTGGACGGAGGAGCGCCTGAAGAAGCTGATCGGCAAGGGCGAGCGCACCCTGCGGCTACCGGAGAAGCTGCCGGTCCACCTCGCCTACTTCACCGCCGAGGTGGACGATCTCGGCTCCTACCGCACCCTGCCCGACCTCTACGGCTATGACGGGCCGATGAAGGTCGCCCTCGGCCTCGCCGCCCGTTCCGAGGCGGTGGCACGGGCGCCCGCCGGTGCGAAGCGTCCTGCGGCGGAGGCGGCGGCAAAGCGGACGGGGCCGCGGGAGGCCGCGCGCCCGGCGCCGCGTTCGGCGGCGACCCGCGAGGCGCTGCGCCGCGAGCGGGCACCGGTACAGCGCCGGGCGCCCGAGATGTTCGGCAATCCCTGGGGCGGCGAGGCGGTCGAGTATCAACCGCGCAGCTACTGGTAGAGTGTTTCGCGGCCTTGTCTCGCGCTAATAGCAAGACCGGCATTCACCCTGGGACAGCCTGCTGCAAAGCTCTCGCGTGCCGCTTGCGAGGCACTTTTTTGCCACGGTTGGCCCGTAGCCGTCCCTGACAGACGGCAAGCAGCACGGGCCCCGACGACCCGCCCTTTCCGGTCCTCGGTCAACCCTTTGCGCCCGCCGCGACGTCGCCGACGTCGGGCCGTCTCGCGAGGGGTAGGACCATGCTGCGCACGATCCGAGAGCGCCTGACCTCGAAACGCGTGCTGCCGTCCCCTCCCCGTCCGAAGCCTGTCGCCTCTGCCGCCGGTGTCGTCGCCGCCCTCATTTTGCTGGCCGGCACCGCCGAAACCCAGGACGCGGTCGCCAACGGCGACACCCGCACCCTGTCGATGGTGCATGAGCATACGGGCGAGAGCCTGACCGTGACCTTCAAGCGCGACGGGCGCTACGACCGCGCCGCCCTCGACCAGCTCAACTGGCTCCTGCGCGACTGGCGCGAGAACGAGTCGATCAAGATGGATCCGCGCCTGTTCGACGTGGTGTGGGAGGCCCAGCGCTCCGCCGGCTCGACGCAGCCCTTGCGCATCGTCTGCGGCTACCGCAGCCCGAAGACCAACGGAATGCTGCGCCGCCGCTCCTCGGGCGTGGCCGAGACCAGCCAGCACATGCTCGGCAAGGCCATGGACTTCTTCATGACCGATGCCTCGATCGACCAGATCCGCGCCATCGGCATGCGGATGCAGCGCGGCGGCGTCGGCTGGTATCCCCGCTCCGGCTCGCCCTTCGTGCATCTCGATGTCGGCTCGGTGCGCTCCTGGCCGCGCATGACCCACGATCAGCTCGCGCGCCTGTTCCCGGACGGCAAGACCGTCCACCTGCCGGCCGATGGCAAGCCCCTCGCCCGCTACGAGCAGGCCCGCGCCGAGATCCTGGCTCGCGGCGGCACGGTGCTCGGCTACACGGCCATCGCCAGCGCCGACGAGATCGATGACGGGCCGGGCCTGAAGGGCTTCTTCGCCTCGCTGTTCGGCGGTGGAAGCGCGGCGGAGGCGCCGCCGGCCGCCCTCGCCAACGCGCCCGCACCATCGAAGGCACGGGCCAAGCCGAGCATCGCCGTGGCGAGCGCCGATCCGGCCGATGGGGCGGGAACCGTTCAAGCGATGGCCTATGCTGCCCCGAACGCTTCCGAGGTTCTGGGGGCGCGGAGCCTTCGCCAGGATGGCGCCTCGGCCAGGGAGTTGCTGACCGGCGGGGCCGAGCAGAGCGTCGTCGCGCCGCTGCCGCCCCGACGCCCCGGCGACCTCGCCGTCGTGGCGGCCGCCCTCACCGTTCCGCTGCCGCCGCAGCGCCCGGTCCGGCTCGCCTCCCTCAACGGCGAGGGCCTGGCCGGAATGGCTCATGTCGCGGAGGCCGATCCGGATACGCCAGGGGAGCCGGCCGAACCGCGCGCTGGCGAGGCGCGCCTCATTCCGGCGGATGCCGATCCGCGCGAGCAGCTGCGCGGCCTGTTCTTCGCGGCGGTCCAGGGTATCTCCGAGCCCGCCGCGCCGACGGTGCCGGTCCGTGTGGCCCTGGCGCGCCCGCGACCCGACGAGGCGCCGCCCGCCGAGGCGTTGCGGACCCTTTCCGCTCCGGCGAGTCATTTCTCGACGCAAGCCGCGCCGGACGCTCTCTCCGCCTCACGCTTCACCGGATCGGCGATGGAGATGCCGGTCGGATCGCGTTGACGGTGGGCGGGTGCCCGTAGCGGAGGGCACCTCGAAGGAGTTCCGCTGCTGCGCTCCTCTCAGGCCCCCGGCGCTCGTCCGAGACATCGAGTTCAGGACGAGACACGGGGCTTTTGTTTGAGCGTCGTCTTTCTGCGGAAGCCTGACGCCGCGTCTCGGGCGTGAGGCCCTACGCCATGCCGAGCGCCTGCAGATAGAGTTCGAGGATCGCCTCTTCTTCCTGGCGCTCATCGTGGTCGCGCTTGCGCAGGGAGATGATCTTGCGCAGCACCTTCACGTCGAAGCCGTTGGCCTTGGCTTCGGCATAGATATCCTTGATGTCGCCCGCGATGCCGGCCTTCTCCTCTTCGAGGCGCTCGATGCGCTCGATGATGCTCTTGAGCTGGTCGGCGGCGACCGAGGACGGATCGACGGCGGGGGCAGGCGAGGCGGCCATGGCGGCGCTCCTTCGTGCGGGGAAGACGTGGGACGGCAAGCCCCACGCCGGATACCTGCCGGGTTACGCCATCAACCTTACCCGCTCGTTGATGGCGTGCGGCACCCCTCCGATGTCATACCAAATCCGTTTGATCCCTTCGGGATGGTGGATTCGGGCTTCGTTCAGACGCCGCGCGGGCTCCCCGATCCTGCCGGTCTGTTCAACCGGAGACAGGATCAGTGGCCGCCGGTCTGGGCTCCGGAGAAGCGGGCCTGCTGCTCCGGCGTCGCCTCGGTCTGGTGCTGCCGCTTCCATTCCTCGTAAGGCATCCCGTAGACGTGCTCGCGGCTCTGATCCTTGCTCAGGTCGAGTCCGCGCTCGTCCGCCGCGTCCTTCAGCCAGTTCGACAGGCAATTGCGGCAGAAGCCGGCGAGATTCATCAGATCTATGTTCTGCACGTCGGTGCGGTGACGCAGATGCGAGACCAGACGACGGAACACCGCCGCCTCCAGCTCGGTCTGCGTGGCGGGGTCGATCTCGGTCATGGCGTCGTCCTTGCGGCTCGGAAGGGTTTCCGCAGAGGTCGTTCCCCCTGCCCTCCCCGTCAAGCGGAGGCGCGCAGCATCGGTCTCAGGATGCGGGCGAATCGCTGGGCCCATTCCTCCTGACCTTCAGGCCCCCCGATCAGATCCTGGCGGATTTCGATCAGGGCGTTGGGAAGCCCGCGGGCCGTGGCATGGCGGTCGATCGTGTCGCCGGGCAGGCCGCCACCATAGGGCTGGTTGTCTCCCACCGTCAGCCCGGCCGGATCGGCCTTCAGGGCGGCGATGATCGGGCGGCTCATACGCTCGTCCCGGTCGTAGAGCACGCCCACTTGCCAGGGCCGGGCGATGGTGCGCCAGAACGGGGTGAAGCTGTGCATGGTCAGGATCATCGGCGGCCCGGCCGCCGCCTCGGCCTGGGCGACGGCTTCGTCCACCGCCCGGTCGAAGGGGACGTAGAAGCGGCGGATCCGTTCGGCGATCCCGGCCGCGTCGATGCGGGCATTGCCGGGCACGATGGCACCGTCCGACAGCCGCATCACCAGGGTCGGATCGAGCCTCCCCCGGTTCGGGTCGATGATGAGCCGCGAGAATTGCGTCAGCACCGCCGGCACACCGAGCAGCGCGGCGAGCCGGCGCGTGACCGCGGCGGCGCCGATATCGTAGGCGATGTGCCGTGAGAATTCCGCCTCCGGCACGCCGAGCCGGCCGAGATCCTCCGGCACGGCGTTCGAGGCGTGCTCGCAGATCAGCAGGAGGCCGCGGGACGGGTCCCCGGCGATGCGCTCCACGGGATGTTCGGGAAGGGTCTGAGTCTCTGGTTCGATGGACAGCATGGCGCCTTATCTGGGCCGGCACGGCGAGATGGGAAAGGCTTTGCCCGCCAGAGCAGGCTTGGCACGCGGAGCGGACGGGCGGGGGTCAAAAAGATTGCTGTGGTGGACGAAAGTTTTGTGAAACGGCGAAGGCTTGCCGATGCGGCGGGGCTCGGGCAAGCACAGGCTCAAACAAGAACCGTGCGAGGACGCTCATGACCGCCCCTGTCTCGACCGATCCGGCCCAGGCCGAGCGTCGCGCCCTTCTCTCGGCGATCCTCGACGAGGCGATCGCCGCCGCCCATCCGCGCAAGTGCCTCGTCGGCCATCTGCCGGCGCCGACGCAGGGCCGCCTGATCATCCTCGGCGCGGGCAAGGCGGGTGGCAGCATGGCCGCCGTCGCCAGCCGATTCTACCGCCAGGAGCACGGCGTGCCGGAGGACCGGATCGTCGGCCTCGCCGTCGCGCGCCATGGCTACGGCGAGGACGCCCCCGGCATCCGCATGGTGGAGGCGGGACACCCGGTTCCGGACGCCGCCGGCATCGAAGCAACGAAGGAGGCCCTTGCCCTCGCTGCCAGCGCCGGTCCCGAGGATGAGGTGCTGGTCCTGCTCTCCGGCGGCGGATCGGCCAACTGGATCGCGCCCGCCGGCACTCTCACCCTTGCCGAGAAGCAGGCCATCACCAAGGCGCTGCTGCGCTCCGGCGCGCCGATCAACGAGATCAACGCCGTTCGCAAGCACCTGTCGCGCATCAAGGGCGGCCGGCTCGCCGTCGCGGCGCGCAACGCCAAGTCGATCCTGACGCTGGCGATCTCCGACGTGCCGCATGACGATCCCTCGGTGATCGCCTCCGGCCCGACCGTGCCGGATCCCTCGACCCTCGCCGATGCCCGCGCGATCTGCGAGCGCCGGGGCATCGCCCTGCCCGATTCGGCCCTGGCGCTGCTGAACGACCCGGCCAACGAGACGCCGAAGGCGGGCGATCCGGCCTTCGCCCGGGCCGAGTATCGCATCATCGCCCGCCCCATCGACGCCCTGGAGGCCGCGGCCGAAGCGGCCCGCCGCGCCGGCTACGAGCCGGTTATGCTGGGCTCGGACCTCGAAGGCGAGGCCCGCGAGGTCGCCGCCGAGCATGCCCGGCTCGCCCTCGACGCGAAGCGGGAGGGTAAGCGGATCGCCTTGGTTTCCGGCGGCGAACTCACCGTCACCATCCGTGGCGAGGGTGACGGCGGGCCGAACCAGGAATATGCGCTGGCGCTTGCCATCGCGCTCGACGGGGCCGAGGGCATCGCCGGCATCGCCGCCGACACCGACGGCACCGATGGCGGTCGCGGCGCCGCGACCGACCCGGCGGGCGGTCTCGTCGACGCGACCACCCTGGCGCGCGCCCGCGCCGCCGGGCTCGACCCGCAGGCGATGCTGACGGACAACGATTCGACGCGATTCTTCGCCACCATCGGCGATCTCGTTCAGCCGGGCCCCACTCGGACCAATGTCAACGATTGTCGCGTCATCCTCGTGGGCTGAGGCCCATTCCCGCCGCCGGATCCTCCGGCGGCTCTGCCTCGGGGCGGCGCTCACCCTCCTCCCCTTCCCCGCCCTGGCCGACCTGCGCCTGTGCAACCAGACCGCCAGCAAGGTCGGCGTGACGCTCGGCTACCGGGACGCCCAGGGCTGGGTGACGGAGGGCTGGTGGGACTTGAAGCCCCGCAATTGCGAAACCCTGCTGCGGGGCTCGCTGGCGGCGCAGTTCTACTATGTCTATGCGGTCGACTATACGCGCGGCGGCGAGTGGAGCGGGCGTGCGATGATGTGTACCCGCGACACGGCCTTCACCATCCGCGGTGTCGAGGATTGCCTTGCCCGTGGCTTCGACCGCAACGGGTTCATCGAAGTCGATACCGGCCAGCAGCGGAACTGGACGATTCAGCTCTCCGATCCCGGCCAGCCCCTGGCGGGCGGCCCCTGACCCTCGTCGCGAGGGGCTGAGAGGCGGAGTGCCTCCGCTCTCCGGCAAACACCCTCGCCCCTCATGCCGGGCGCTCGCGCAGCGAGCCTCGAAGCACCCCGGAACGGTCGAGCCCATGGCATCCGTCCGGCGGGAGAAGCGTCGCGGGGGGCTTCGAGGCTGCTGTCGCAGTGCCTCGATGAGGACTGCCATGAAGACTGGATGAGATGGCTCAAACAGGCTCTCACAAACGAAAAGAGCGCCCCGAAGGACGCTCTCTCGTTACGTCTCGAACGGTGAACCGTCTCAGAGGCCGCTGAACTTGTAATTGAAGCCGGCGCGGATCAGGCTGCCCTCGGTGCTGAAGCGCGAGGTGTAGGAACCGGGAACGGTCGAGACCGGGCCGACGAAGATGTTGCGGTTGCCGAGATCGTAGCGGATGTACTCGGCCTTGATCGTCACGTCCGACTTGATGCCGAGCCACTTGCCGAAGGCGAAGGTGCTCAGGAAGCTGTCGGCCGGGATCGCGTACTCGATACCGCCACCGTAGTTGTAGCCGGTCTCGAAGATCTTGCGGGCGCCGCCGGTATACTGGAGGACGGTGGCGTTCGGGTTGTAGAAATCGGCGCCGTAGCCGACATAACCGAAGGCGAGACCGCCGGTGCCGTACACGAGGAACCGGTCGAAGGCGTAGCCGAGCTTGCCGTTGACGGTGCCGAGGAAGTCGATGTTCTGGGTGTAGACGCTGGCATTGCCGACGACAGGGTTCGGCGTGCCGTAGAAGCCGGTATGCTTGTCGAGGTCGAGCCAGGTCACGTCGAGGGCGACGCCAGCGACGAAACCGGAGCCCGGCGTGAACTGCACGTTATAGCCGAAGCCGCCGCCGATCTTGGAGAAGCCGTCGACCTCGCTCTTGAGGGAGGCAGGGCGGCGGCCGGCGGTCACGTTGCCGGCGGTGAAGAGGTCGTTGCCGCTGGTGCGGATGTTCTGGTTATCGGTGAAAGCGTAACCGGTGTGCAGGCCAGCGTAGAAGCCGGTCCACGTGAAGACCGGAACCGGCGCGAAGGCGATCGGGGGAGCCTCGCGGCGGGGCAGATCGGCGGCCAGCGCCGCGGTCGTCGCGAGCGCCGCTGCGCTGCCCAGGAGGAGTGCTCTGATCACGGTAAGGTCCGCCCTTGGAAATGCTGTGTTCTGAACGAAAGCTACCAGCGAAGCGGCCAAGCTGCCTATGACTTTACTGCAACACGCAGCGAAGATGCCGCTGGAGTTGCGTTTACGAAATGTTAAACGCTGAAGTCCTTCCCAGTTGAGCGGGCAAAAGAACAGGGCTTCGAAGAAAAGGTTCCCGGTGCCGGTAAATTCCCGACATGCTGGGGATCTGCGGCCTTGACCTCGGACGCGCAGGGATGCTTGTGGCCCGCAAGCCCCCGTCCGGCCAGCGGCGCCGCTTGAGAGCGCCCTCCCTATGCCGGGCCGTTCCCGCCCGCGCGATACCCGCGTCCCGCGGGTCCAGCGGGTGATGGAGGCTAGATTTGAAGCGCTCGCGTCGCACCAAGATCGTCGCAACCCTCGGCCCGGCATCCGATACGCCGGAGATGATCGAGAAGCTGTTTCATGCCGGTGTGGACGTGTTCCGCATCAACATGAGCCATCTCGCCCGTGAAAAGCTGCCGGAGCGGATCGAGGTGATCCGCACCATCGAGCGCGAGGCCAAGCGCCCCATCGGCATCCTCGTCGATCTGCAGGGTCCGAAGCTGCGGCTCGGCACCTTTCTCGGCGACGCGGCGCATATCGAGAACGGCCAGACTTTCGTGCTCGATTCGGACCCGACGCCCGGCAATGCCAACCGGGTCTACCTGCCCCATCCGGAGATTCTCACCGCCCTCGAGCCCGATCACGCGGTCCTGATCGACGACGGCAAATTGCGCCTCGTCGTCACCGAGGTGAGCGAGGGCCGCGCCGTCACCCGCGTCGAGGTCGGCGGCCGCATCTCCAACCGCAAGGGCGTCTCCCTGCCTCACACGGTGCTGCCCCTGCCGGCGATGACCGACAAGGATCGCGGCGACCTGGAAGCGGGCCTCGCAGCCGGTGCCGACTGGATCGCCGTCTCCTTCGTGCAGCGTCCCGAGGACGTGGCCGAGGTGAAGAAGGTCGCCGCCGGGCGCGCCCAGGTGATGGCCAAGATCGAGAAGCCGCAGGCCCTCTCCCGCCTCGACGAGATCATCGAGATCTCCGACGGCATCATGGTCGCCCGCGGCGATCTCGGCGTCGAGATGCCGCTCGAGCAGGTGCCGGGGGTGCAGAAGCGCATCACCCGCGGCGCCCGGCGCCTCGGCAAGCCCGTCGTCGTCGCGACGCAGATGCTCGAATCGATGATCACCTCTCCGGTGCCGACCCGCGCCGAGGTGTCGGACGTGGCGACCGCCGTCTACGAGGGCGCCGACGCGGTGATGCTCTCCGCCGAGAGCGCCGCCGGTGAGTTCCCGGTCGAGGCGATCGCCACCATGAACCGCATCGCCGAACAGGTGGAGCGCGATGCGCTCTATTGGTCGATCCTGATGGCTCAGCGCTCCGAGCCGGAGCCCACCGCCTCGGACGCCATCGCGGCGGCCGCCCATCAGATCGTCGATGCCCTCGGCCTGCGGGCGATCATGGCCTGGACCCATTCAGGATCGACCGTGCTGCGGCTCGCCCGCGCCCGGCCCAATGCCAGCGTGATCGCGTTGACGCCGAAGCGCGAGACGGCGCGCCGCCTCACCATGGCCTGGGGCGTGCACCCGATCGTCACCAAGGACGCCAGCGACGTAGACGACATGGCCTTCCGTGCCGCGAAATTCGCGGTGCGCGAGCGGTTCGCGGAGATCGGCGACCGGGTGATCGTGGTGGCCGGCGTTCCGTTCGGCATCCCCGGCGCCACCAACATGGTGCGCATCGCCTTCGTCACTCGGGAGCACGCCGAGCGGGCGTGATCTCGTCCGCCGCCGTCAGCCCGTCCACCTCGCGGATCAGGGCCTCGGCGGCGGTGTAGGTCAGCATATGCCCGGCGCCCGGCAGCACGACGCGCCGGGCATGCGGCATCGCCCGGCCGAGGGGATCGGCCTGGAGTTCGGTCTGGACGACCGGATCGGCCCCGCCGGCCACGATGACGCTCGGCACGCGGATCGTGCCGTAGTGCGGCGCCTGCTCCGCCAGCGCCCCGGGCAATCCGGCGAGATCCTGGATGTTGGCGAGCGCCGATTCCGGCCGCAGGATCAGGGGCGCACGGCTCGCCGCGACGTAATTCTCGACCGGCGCCTCCGGCCGGAACACGCTTCGCGCGACCGACGGCAGGTAGGCGAGCCCCAGCGGCACCGCCACGGTGTGCGTGAGCAGCCACGTCACCGGCGGCTTCAACGCCAGATTCGCCCACCAGGGCAGCGGGCGGGGCGGGAACGGCACCGCGACCGGCGCGACGAGGACGAGGCCCCGGACCTGTTCCGGCCGGTCGAGGGCCATCCGCAGGGCGAGCGCCCCGGACCACGAATGGCCCAGGAGAATCACCTTTCCGGCCCCGAGGCGGTCGAGGGCCTGCCCCAGCGCCCTCCCCTGAAAGGCAGGCGTGGCCGCCTCCGATCCGGCGAGCCGGTCGCTGTTGCCGTAACCCGGCCGGTCGAAGGCGATGACGCGATAGCCCGCCCGGGCGAGAGAGCGCCCGACCCCTTCCATCGGATCGTAGGCATTGGCGGAGGCGCCGTGCAGCAGCACGACCGTGGCCCGTGCCCCCTCCCCCGGCCCGTCCTCCAGATAGGCGATTCGGCCACCATCGACGGCGACGCTGCGGTCGGCCGGCGGGTAGCGGGCCTCGACGCGCCACGCGATCAGCCGCGTCGCCACCGCCGCGCAGACGAGAGCCGCCACGACGAGGGCCAGAACGACCGCGAGGAAGCCGAGTGTGACGCGCAGGAGGTCGGCGGCGAGGCTCACGGAGACGGCATCAGAGGTCGCGGCCGTCGACGTCTGGCGTCAGGCGCTCGATCGCCTTCTTGAGCATGTCCCATTGCGGGTAGAGCGCCTCCGCCCGGCGAAAGGCGTCGAGCGCCCGGACTTTGTCGTCCTGCGCGAGGTAGAGCTTGCCCAAGGCGGCCCAGGCCTCGAAATGGCGGGGTTCCAGAACCAGGGCCCGCTGCAGGTCGGCGATGGCGCTCGCCGAATCGGACAGGCGCCAGAACAGCGTCGCGCGCCGGCTCCAGCCCTCCGACCAGTTCGGCTCCAGAGCGACGGCGCGGTCCATCAGCTCGACGGCAAGCGGCAGGTCGTTGCCGCTCATTGCCTGCCGGGCGCGGTCGGAGAGTAGGTCGGCGGTGGCGCTGCCGGACCGGCCGAGGCGCCGCTCGATCAGGGTGGCGATGGCCTTCGCCTCGGCCTCGTCGCCGGCCTCCTTGAGGCGGGCATAGAGGTCTTCGAGGCTGACCGGCGGGTGCGGCTTGCGCCCCTTCTCCGGCCGCTCTTTCTCGGCCGCGACGACGGCGCCGCCGAATCCCGTCTGGCCCGCCAGCACGAGGCCGAGGCAGAGGGCGTTCAGGACGAGAGGCGGGCGAATCGACATAGGGCCGAAGCTTTCACTCCGGCCCCCGCATCCGTCAACGCGCTCCGGTGCCGCGCATGCGCGCGGCCCGGACGATCAGCCCTGGCGGGCCTTGAAGCGCTTCTGGGTCTTGTTGATGATGTAGACGCGGCCCTTACGGCGCACGAGCTGGTTGTCACGGTGACGGGCGCGCAGCGACTTGAGCGAGTTGCGAATCTTCATCGGTCTCACATCGGCACGGATCGAGACCGGCCGCCTGTTGTTCAAGGTGTCTCGATAGGACGGAGCGCCGCGAGGACGCTCCGGCGATGACGTCGGTGACATCGCTGGGAGGTGGTCGCCTTATCAGACAACCCCCGCCAAAGGCAAGGTTCTCGGCCTCCGTCCGGCCTCTTCCGAGGAAGAGCGGGACATCGGCAACGGATTCCCTATCTCTCCTTCCAAGCCTTTGCGATCTGATCGGTCAAGGGCTTGGTGAGGTAGGACAGCACCGAGCGCTCGCCGATCTGCGTGTACGACTCGACCGGCATGCCGGGAACGAGGCGCAGACCCTTCAGACGATCCTTGTTCTCGTCGCTGATGCGGATGCGCGCGGTGTAGAAGGACTGGCCCGTCTTCGGATCCTGGGTCACGTCGGCGGAGACGCGCACCACCTCGCCGTCGATCTCCGGGGTGGTGCGGGTGTTGAAGGCGGAGAAGCGCAGCACCGCCTTCTGGCCGACGCGCACGTTGTCGATGTCCTGCGGCTGCACCCGCACCTCGACGAGGAGCTGGTCGGCCGCCGGCACGATCAGCATGGCCGGCTCGCTCGGCACGACCAGGCCGCCGACGGTATGCACCGTCATCTGGTGGACATAGCCGTCCTGCGGCGCCCGCAGCTCGACCCGCTTGAGCTGGTCCTCGGCCGCCACGCGCTTCTCGCGCAGTTCCGACCACTTGCCGCGAATCTCGGCCAGATCCTTGCCGACCTCGGTGCGCATCTCCTGGTCGATCTGGAAGATCTGCAGCTCGGTCTCGGCGATCTTGCCGCGCGCCGAGGCCGTGGAGGCGATGAGCTGGCCGCGCTCGCCCTCGAGCCGCGCCGCGTCCCGCTCCAGGGCGGTGACGCGGGAGAGCGGCACGAGGTTCTTGGCGTAGAGATCGCGCACGCCGGTCAATTCGTGGCCGATCAGGTCGATCTCGCGGTCCTTGGCCGCCGCCTGCTTGGTCAGGCCGGCGATCTCCTGGCGCAGTTGATCGACCCGCTCCCGCAACTGCGCCTTCTGGCCCTCGCGACCGGCGACGCGGGCCGCGAACAGGCGCGATTCGCCGTCGATCAGCCGGGTCACGCTCGCATCGCTGTCGATGCGCGAGACGAGCTCGGGCGGGAAGGCGACGGCCTTCAACCCGTCGCGCTCGGCCTCGTCGCGGGCGCGGCGGGCGGCCAGCTCGTCCATGGCCTTCAGCACGATGTCGAGATTGGCCCGGGTCTGGGTCTCGTCGAGGCGGATCAGCACGTCGCCGGCGGCGACCCGCTGACCCTCGCGCACGAGGAGTTGGCCGACCACGCCGCCGGTCGGGTGCTGCACCTTCTTGATGTCGCTCTCGACCACGAGCTGGCCCGGAGCGATCACGGCGGCGGCGATGTCGGTGAAGGTGGCCCAACCGCCGATGCCGAGGACGAGGGCGGCCGAGAGCCCGGCCGCGACGGCGAGGTGACGGCGGATCGAACCGTGGGCGACGGGCCGCGGCAGGGCCGGGGCAAGGCCGTTCAGGGGCGCGAGGGTCGACGACATCAGGCACTCTCTCGGATGGCGGTCGTGGCCACCTGTTTGGACGCCTCATCGGCGGTGACAGGGACCGGCGCGGGAGCCGGCGCTGGGCGCAGCACGCGCTTGAGGATCTCGTCCTTGGGCCCGAAGGCCTGAGCGCGGCCGTCGGCCATCATCAGGATCAGGTCGAGGGCGGCGAGCGCGCTCGGGCGGTGGGCGACGACGACGCAGATGCCGCCGCGCCGCCGCACGCCGAGGATCGCCTCGGTCAGCGCGTTCTCGCCTTCGCTGTCGAGATTGGCGTTGGGCTCGTCGAGCACCACGAGGAACGGTTCGCGGTAGAGCGCGCGGGCGAGGCCGACGCGCTGGCGCTGGCCGGCGGACAGGCCCGAACCGCCCTCGCCGATCTGGGTGTCGTAGCCCTCCGGCAGCCGCAGGATCAGCTCGTGCACGCCGGCCGCCCTGGCGGCGGCGATGACCGCCTCGGACGGCGCGCCGGGCTCGAAGCGGGCGATGTTCTCGGCCACCGTGCCGGCGAACAACTCCACCTCCTGCGGCAGGAAGCCGATATGGGCGCCGAGATCGCCGCTGGTCCATTGGTCGAGGGCCGCGCCGTCGAAACGAACTTTTCCGCGCACCGGCGGCCAGACGCCGACGAGCGCGCGCACCAGGGAGGACTTGCCGGAGGCCGAGGGGCCGATGATGCCGAGCCCCTGCCCGGCCCGGAGGCCGAAGCTGACATCCTGCACCACGAGGCGCGGCGTGCCGGGCGGAACGATGCTGACGCCCTCGACGGTGATGGTCTCGGCCGGCGCCGGCAGAACCTGCGGCCGGTGCCCCACCGGCATCCGCGCGAACAATTCGGACAGGCGGCGCCAGCTCTGCCGCGCGGCCACGAAGCCCTTCCAGTTGGCGATGGCGAGCTCGGCCGGGGCGAGCGCCCGCGAGACGAGGATCGAGGAGGCGATGATGATGCCGGCGGTGGCCTCGTTGTGGATGACGAGCCAGGCGCCGAGCGCCAGCACGCCCGATTGCAGCGCCATGCGGAACACCTTCGAGCCGGCGCCGAAACCGCCGCCGACATCGGCGACGCTCTGGTGCGCCTCGCGGTAGTCGCGGTTGGCCAGAGCCCAGCGGGCGGCGAGGCGCTCCTGCATGCCCATGGCCGCCAGCACCTCGGCGTTGCGGCGTCCGGATTCGGCCAAGCCGTTGCGGCGCATGCCGAAGCCGGTGGCGGCCTGGGTCGGGCCCTTGCTGGAGCGGTCGGTGAAGTAGGTGAGGCCCGCCAGGACCGCCATGCCGACGAGGGCGGCGACGCCGATCAGCGGATGGAACAGGAAGCAGATCAGCAGGTAGACCGGCATCCACGGCAGATCGAAGAAGGCGGACGGGCCGGTGCCGGCGAGGAAGGCGCGGATCTGGTCGAGATCGCGCAGGGGCAGCAGGCCGTCCCCCTGCGAGGCCCCCTTGAGGGGCGCGCGGACGACGAGATCGAACACGCGCCCGCTCAAGGATTCGTCGAGGGCGGCGCCGACCCGCGCCAGGATGCGGGCGCGGATGGTCTCCAACAGGCCCTGGAAGGCGTAGAGCACGAAGGCCAGGGCTCCCAGGCCGATCAGGGTCGGCACCGAGCGGCTCGGAATCACGCGGTCGTAGACTTCGAGCATGAAGAACGAGCCGGTGAGATAGAGGATGTTCACCAGCCCGCTCATCACGGCGACGCCCAGGAAGGCCGCCTTGCACCGTGCCAGCGCGGCGGCGATCTCGTTCTTGCTCTGCCCGTCGCTCACCGTGTCGTCCCCCGCTTCCGCGGCATCCTTCGACATGCCGCCACCCCGGCCGCCGCGCGACCTCCGTTAAGAGAGCGTTTTCATATCGGGAAATGCGACCAAATTTAAGCGTAACCTGTTTAGTCAGAAGGGACTACGCCTTTTGTTTTAGATGTATATTTGGTATTTACGTGTAAGATTGAAAGTTTTCACCGAAGGATGACTTTCGTTCCGATCAGAGATGGAAAAGCACTCTGCGCGCATGAAAAAACCGCCGGATCTTGCGATCCGGCGGCTTCTGGATTCCCTCCCCTTCTCGGGAACACGCCCCGCTCGGCGCTTTCCGCCGAAGCGGGGGGCCGCTCTATTGCGGCGGCGGCGATGCCGGCGTCTCCGGTGTCGACTGCGGGGCGGCGGGAGTTTCCGGTGCCGCTGCCAGTTCGGCGGTGCTCTTGGTGAGTTCGGGGTAGCTCTCGACCATATGCGCCCCCGCCAGCGGCTTGGACTGACCGTTATGGCAGGTCGCGCAGTTGAGCTTCGGTGCGTCGCCAGTCGGGCCGAGGCGGTTGGCCGGGAAGACCGGGGTGAGCGGCTCGATGTAGTCTCCGTTCAGGTCCCGGACCATCCGGATGCCGTGCCAAGCCAGCGTGCGCTGCGGCGTACTCTGCGACCAGTTCGAGATCGCCCGGGTGTTGTGGCAGTAGGTGCAGTTGACGCCGAGCGAGGACGACATGTGGATCATCAGGCCATAGGTCCGCTCCGCGGCCTGGATCGGCTTGCCCTTGCTCTCCGGCAAAGCCGTGGTGGCATTCACCCGGATCAGGTTCTCGTCGGCATCCTTCTTGCCCAGGAACTCGGTGAGCGTATCGTAGGGCAGCGAGGCGAGGCCGACGGAGGGGGAGGCCAGGTTCTGCCCGTTGTTGCGGGGGATGAAGCCGGTCTTGTAGGTCGGCCCGGGATTCTGGAACCAGACATGGGCCGGCACCGGCTGGCCGCGGTGGCAGGTGTAGCAGGTCACGCCCGTCTCGCCGACATGCTTGTCCTTCCAGGTGGTGTTGATGTGCTGCACCATCTGGATCATCCGCCGGGCCACCTTCTTCTGGTAGAGGCTGTCATCGGCCATGTTCTCGGTGTTGTGGCAGTAGGTACAGCCCTGCTCGGGGCTGACCCACTCCGTCATCGAGGTCATCAGGCGGTTGAACTCCTCGACGCTGACATCCTTGAGAACCTTGACGTTCTCATAGACGGCGCCGGCCTTCTCGGTGCCGGCCTCCACCGGCTCGGCCGGGGCCGGGGGGACGTTGGCGGCCCGCAGGGCGGCGGCGCCGGCCTTGGTCTGGATCTGGTCCATGCCGGTGCCGCGGAAGCCGTGCTGCTGGGCGAGGATCGGCGGCTTGGTCCAGCCGGCGGTGCCGAACTGGGCGATGGTGAGAAACAGGGCGACGACAGCGCCCGCGACGACGAGCAGAGTCTTCATGGCGTCCCCCCTGGCAGAGCCCCCGGCGTATGGAGCGGGTCCGGGATCGGTCCGAAAACCTGCGGATAGGCCGGCGCGACGCCGTGCTTGACCGCCCAGAGATACCAGTTGTCGACGACCGTACCGGTGAGCAGGATGCCGATGCCGCCGGTGAGGGTCGTCAGCACCGCGAACCACCAAGCCCAGCGGTGGATCGATTCCATGGTGGCGTTGAATCCCATGGTCCAGCGCCAGAACAGGGCCGCGCGTTCGGTGGCGGTGCCGCGATTGACGATCTGATCGATCTCACGTTCCGAGCCGTAGCGGCTGGTGGCGAGGATCGTGCCCCCGTGCATCGCGAAGAGCAGCGTCGACCCGTACAGGAAGACGATCGAGAGCATGTGGAACGGGTTGTAGAACAGGTTGCCGTAGCGCAGCGAGAAGGCTGCGGTCCAATCGAGGTGAGGAAAGATGCCGAAGGGCACCGCCTCGCTCCACGACCCCATCAAGAGCGGGCGGATGAAGCCGAGAACGAGATAGAGCCAGATCGCGCTGGCGAAGGCCCAGGGCACGTGCGTGCCGAGACCCAGGGCGACCGCGCGGCGATACATCCTCACCCACCACAGCAGGATCGAGGCGGTGAGGAAGAAGCCGGCGATCAGCCACCAGCCGCCCTCGTTGAGGGGCGGCAGCACCTTCAGACCGTATTTGGGCAGCGGCGGTTCGAGGGCCAGCCAGGGCAGCTGGCGGACGAACTGGATCGGATCCCAGTTCACGCTCGCCCACATGTTGAGGCCGATGATCTCGAAGGCGATCAGACCGCAGGTGAAGGACAGGGCCCCGAGATAGCCGCCATAGATCGGGCCGACCTGGCTGTTGCCGATCAGCCCGAACAGGTAGCTGTTGAACGGCTTGCCGATGCGGGCATCGGACGAGATCGGGATGCCCTGCTCCGGCTCGACCGGGCGCACCTGCACCTGCGTGAAGATGTTCTGGTAGTAGGCCACGGCGTCTTCCTCCATGGACCCGCGGTCGCCGGAACGGTCTCCGCGCCGCTTGCGGAGATCCTCGCGCCCGAAGATCGAACGTGCGCCTCAGGCCGCCCGGCACCGTTGCCGGCCGGCGTCACGGTTCATCGCCACACCGGCAGGTTGAGCCACCAGCCCCACCATTCCGGCCAGCCTTGCGTCCAGAACGGCCCGGAGATGATGATGCAGACCGCGCTCCAGAACCCGGCCGAGAGCGCCAGGAACAGGCCGAGCCGGTGGATGCCGAGCGTTCCGATCGAGTAGCCGATCGTATCGCGGAAGTAGGTATCCTCGTGCTCGGGTGTCTTCACCGTCTCGCCCTTGGCCGGATTGGTCGAGGACAGAATCAGCGAGCCGTGCAGGGCCAACGCGAAGGTCGTCGTGAAGAAGAATGTCACGGCGAGCATGTGCGCGGGATTGTAGTGGAAGTGCAGATATTGGTATCCGGTGTTCGATACCCAATCGAGGTGGCTCAGAATTCCGTAGGGAAAGCCGTAGCCCCAGGCACCCATCAGGAACGGGCGGATCACCACCAGCGCGACATAGGCGAAGATCGCCACCGAGAAGGCGAAGGGCACGTGGTAGCCGATGCCGAGCTTGCGGCAGATCTCAACCTCGCGCAGGGCCCAGGATGAGAAGGCGCCGATGGCGCAGAAGGTGATGATCTGCCACAGCCCCCCTTCCTTCAGGGGGGCCAGCGCCAGCCCGTATTTCAGGTCGGGCGGGGCGATGTTGATCTGCCAGATGTTCCAGGTCGGCCCGATCGCGGCGCCGTAGAGGATCAGCGCGGTGCCGAGCACCGAGAAGAAGATCGTCGTGACGCCGAAGAAGCCGACATAGAACGGGCCGATCCAGAAATCGAACAGGTCACCGCCGACGAGGGTGCCGCCGCGGACCCGGTATTTTCGTTCGAAGCTCAGCATCGCCATGGCGGACGATCCTCCGAGATGAGGACGGAAGCTGCCGGGGCAGGCGCGAGGAGCCTGCCCTCGGCGAACCGGATGTCAGTCCGGTCAGGTCGGCATCGTCGGAAGGACGAGGCTCTGGGCGGAGGCCGCCTTCGCGTCCTTCGGGCCTTCCAGCCAGTTGAACCGGTCGGTGCTGAGCAGGATGAAGTGGATCAGCAGCGCCAGGACGAACAGGAAGGTGAACAGCGCGACGAGGGTACGCCGGGGATCGAACAGAAGCCAGATCTTGTGCATGGCGGGGGCCTCCTCATCCGATCATCGACACGAGGCCGTGGGCGGCGTGGGTCACGCCGTCGAGCAGGGCATAGCCCTTCGGCCCGGGAAGCCAGGGCCGCCACAGCCAGACGAGGATGTGGGCGACCACGGCGATCGCCGTGAAGATGATGAAGCTCGTCAGGAAGATCGCGTGAAATTCCTTGGCTTCGGGTTCCGTCAGCCCGGACAGGCTGCTCGGTCTTTCAGTCGTGATACCGCTAGCCATCGATCGAACCTCCGCTGGTTGTGCCGCACGCCTTGACTGGGCGCGGCGGGTGTCGCCGTGACTCGATGACATCACGGCGCAGGGATCCCCCGTGTCACCGCACGGAAGTGCTTCGCTCGCGCTATCCCATGAAGGCGAAGGGGATCGCCGAGACGGCCATCGCCTTGGCCTCGCCGAAAACGGAGCGGCGCTCTTGCAACAGGCTTCGCCGCCGGGGGCTTCCGGTGGGCGTCAGGCGCTGCACCAGGGCGGCGATCAGGAAGAACGGATAGGTCGCGGCCAGGATGATCCGGAACTGGATCGCCTCGCTGTGCAGGCGCGACGGCGCGGGCATCGATCGTTGCAGGGCAACTCTCATCGCTGGTCTCTCCGCAGGCTTTCCGGGCCCGGAAGGCGCCGGAGGGTGAAGGGGATGGGCGAGAGCCGGGCTCATGCGGCGGCTCCCACGGCAAGGTCGCTCTGCGCCCGCTCGACATGGGCGGGGGCCACGCGCTCGGCGGCGGCGCGGTGGGCCGCCCGCTCGGCGGCGTCGCGCAGACGCTTGGCGGCGGAGATGCGCGTGAGAACGGGATGGGCCTCGACCAGCGCGTCGAGCCGGGCGCGGGCCGCCTCGTCCCAGGGGAGTTCCCGGTGCGGACGGGCGGGCGTGGCCTCCACCGCATCCATGTCGCGGGCGAGCGGCAGGATGTGGAAGAGCATGTCGAACAGGGCGTTGCAGACTTCCTGCACGAGGTAGGTCGCGCCGGCATAGCCCATGAACGGCGTGCCGGTGTGCCGCCGGATGATGGCGCCGGGGAAGGAGGCCGGAACATAGGCCGCGCGGCCACCGCTCTCGGCGAGATACATGCGCTCGTTGAAGGAGCCGAACAGGACGAGCGGCGGGGTGGCCTTGATCGCTTCGCGCACCGCCACGTTGTCGGGCTTGGCCCCGGCCCTGCGACCGAAGGCGAAATGGCAGGGCAGGCCCATCTCGTCTTCGAGGAAGTGGCGCACGCCCCGGGCATAGGTCTCGGTGGCGACGATGCCGAAGCTCGCGGTGCCGAAGAAATCCTGCGTCACCGAGCGCCACAGATCCCAGACCGGCTTGATCGTGGTGTGGCGCTCGCGCTCGATGAACGGCTCGGGATCGAGCCCGAGAATCTCGCCCAGCGAGCGCAGGAACTTGGTGGTCGAGAGGACGCCGATCGGCGCCTGGAGATAGGGGCGTTCCAGGCCCTCGCAGAGCAGGCGCCCGAACTCGCGGTAGAGGCAGATATTGGCGTCCGCGTTCACCAGTTTGGGCACGTCGGCCAGATGCGAGCCGAGGGGGAAGGTCAGGTTCACCTCGGCACCGATGCCCTCGACGAGGCGGCGGATCTCGGCGAGGTCCGAGGCCATGTTGAAGGTGCCGTAGGCCGGACCGATGATGTTGACCCGAGGCCGCTCGCCCGGCTTGCGCTCCGGCCGCGCCGGAATCCCCTTCTTGGCGAAGCGCTTGGCGCCGTATTCCTGCCAGAGCCAGCTCATCGCCCGGTCGGCGGATTGCCACTGATCCTCGTCGATGGTGCGCGGCAGGAAGCGCTGGAGGCCGGTGCCCTCCGGGGTCACGCCGCCGCCGATCATCTCGGCGATGGAGCCTGTGACCACGACGCTCGGCTGGCCGGGATCGAGCGTGGCGTGGGCCCGCTTCATCGCCCCTTCGGTGCCGTGGCGGCCGAGCTCCTCCTCCGCCAGCCCGGTGACGACGATGGGCAATTCGTGCGGCGGCAGGGCGTCGGTGTAGTGCAGGACCGAGGTGACCGGCAGGTTCTCGCAGCCGACCGGGCCGTCGATGACGACCTGCAGGCCCTTGATCGCCGTGAAGACGTAGACCGCCCCCCAGTAGCCGCCGGCCCGGTCGTGATCGAGGATCAGCATCACGCCATCTCCCCGATCGGCTTCTTGAGCGCTTCCGCCTTCGGCGAAGCCTTGCGCTGCGGCACCTCCTGCCAGACACCCGCCGCGTGGCCGGTGCCGACACCCTCGAAGAAGGCACGCATCGCATCGAAGCGCGGCTTGTTGGCGAGCGCGGCGTTGACCACCTTGGCCAGCGAGCCGGCCCCGGCCGCGCCCATCAGGGGACGGGCCGAGATCAGGTTGGTGAAGTAGAGGGCGGGGGTGCCGCTCTCCTTGGCCTTCTGCACCACCGGGGTCGTGCCGATGGCGAGATCCGGCCGGAAGGCGTGGAAGGCGGCGAGGTCGTCCTCCAGCGAGGCGCGGTAGCGGATCTCGACGCCGCGCTCCTCCAGCCAGACCCGGTCGGGCTCGGACCAGGGCGTGCGCGGGCAGGCGGTGCCGACATAGGGCACCTCGGCGCCGCTCTCGACGAGGAGGCGGGCCACCAGCAATTCGGAACCCTCATAGCCGGAGAGGGTGATGCGCCCCTTCACCGGCATGGCGGCCAGGGCGCCGCGGATGGCCGGCAGCAGCCGGTTCTGCGCCGCCGCGACCGTCTCGCGCGGCACGCCGCAAGCGTTGCCGATGGCAGCGAGCCAATCGGCGGTGCCGTCGTGGCCGACCGGGGCGGAGCCGATGATCGGCCGACCCGCCGCCTCGAACTCACGGATGCTCGCGGTGTAGAACGGGTGGATCGCCGCCACCGCCGCCGCGTCGAGGGCGCCGTAGAGTTCGCGCCATTCCCGCGTCGGAACCACCGGCCCCGCGCCGAGGCCGAGGGGTTCGAGCAGCCCGCCGATCACCACCGGGTCGGCGGGGAACATCTCGCCCAGCAGGGCGACGGCCGGGCGCTCCGAGCGGCCGTTGCGGGGAGCCTGGACCGGCCCCTGTTCGGCCTCGGTGCGGGCGAATTTGAGCATCGCCCCAGCCAGCACGTCCTTGGCCTCGGCATGGGTCGGCACGCCGAAGCCGGGCACGTCGATGCCGATGACCCGGACGCCGTCGATCTGCTTCGGCAGAAGCCGCAGCGGCACGCCCGAGGCGGTGGGAACGCAGAGATTGATGACGACGATGGCGTCGTAATCCTCGGGCTTCGCCGAGGCATGGACCGCCTCGCGGATATCCTCGAACAGCTTGCCGGTGACCAGGGTCTCGGAATTGAACGGCACGTAGCCGACGCTGCGGCGCGCCCCGTAGAAATGCGAGGTGAAGGTGAGCCCGTAGACGCAGCAGGCCGAGCCGGAGAGGATCGTCGCCGTGCGCCGCATCCGCAGGCCGACCCGCAGGGAGCCGAAGGCCGGGCACATGCTCTGGGGCTGGTCGTGGGGACCGGCCGGGTAGTCCTTACGGAACTGCTCCAGCGTCTCGGCGATGCCGGACTCCCCGCTCGCGGCCTCGGCGGCCGCCCGCATGGCGTCCTTGCCGGCGTGGCAGCCCAGACCGTCGCCCTGAGTCGCGGCGAGGTGGACGCCTTCGGGGCGGCAGGCGCGGAGCGCGGCGATGTCGAGGCTGACCGCCATGGCTCAGACCTCGTCGTAGACGATTTCGAGGGACGGCTTGGCGAGGATCGCACGCCCGCACATGTCCTCCATGGTCGCCGGCTCCAGCACCACGTCGCGGCCGGTGGCCTCGCTCGAGAACAGGCCGAGCAGCGCGTCCTGGCTCAGCGGCGCGGGCTGGTGCGGGGCGGCCTCGGCCACGTTCTGCGCCAGCTCGGCGAAGAGCGGTCCCCAGCGCCCGTCCGGCCGGCCGATGATCTCGTAATTCGCGCTCTTGCGGCGGATGTCCTCGTTGGCCGGGATCGAGGCCAGGACCGGGATGCCCACTGCCTCGGCGAAGGCCTGCGCCTCGCCGGTGCCGTCGTCCTTGTTGATGACGAGGCCGCCGACGCCGACATTGCCGCCGAGCTTGCGGAAATACTCCACCGCCGAGCAGACATTGTTGGCGACGTAGAGCGATTGCAGATCGTTGGAGCCGACGACGATGACCTTCTGGCACATGTCGCGGGCGATCGGCAGGCCGAAGCCGCCGCAGACCACGTCACCGAGGAAATCGAGCAGGACGTAGTCGAAGCCCCATTCGTGGAAGCCGAGCTTTTCCAGAAGCTCGAAGCCGTGGATGATGCCCCGGCCGCCGCAGCCGCGCCCGACCTCCGGTCCGCCGAGCTCCATCGCGTAGACGCCGTCGCGCTTGAAGCAGACATCGCCGATGGCGACGGTTTCGCCCGCGAGCTTCTTTCGGGTCGAGGTTTCGATGATGGTCGGGCAGGCGCGCCCCCCGAACAGGAGCGAGGTGGTGTCGCTCTTCGGGTCGCAGCCGATCAGCAGCACCTTCCGGCCCTGCTGAGCCATCATGTAGCTGAGATTGGCGAGCGTGAACGACTTGCCGATGCCGCCCTTGCCGTAGATCGCGATGATCTGCGTCTCGCGTTTCACCTCGCCGGTCGGGACCGGATCGAGCGGGAGGGCGGCTTCTTCCCGCAGCTTCGCGGCGGCGCCGAGGGCGGCCTTGTTGAGCTGAAGGTTCATGAGCAGGTCCTCCAATCGAGGATCATCTTGAGGCAGGCCGGGTCGGAGAAGGCGGTGCGGTAAGCGTCCTCTGCCGAGGCGGCCGGCGCGCGATGGGTGATCAGCCCGTCGAGCGACAGGCCGCCGGCCTCGATCAGCGCCCGGATGGCGGCGAGATCCTCCGGCCGCCACTCGGCCGCGACCCGGATGCGGGCCTCGCGCAGGAAGGCGGGCGGGAAGGCGAAGCTGAGCGACGCCTCGTAGAAGCCGGCGAGCACGATCTCGCCGCCGGGGGCGAGCCGTCCGATCAGGGTGTCGAGCAGGCTGGAATCACCGCTGACATCGGTGATGGTGGCATAGTCCCGGGCGGGATCGTCCGCCGGATGCAGCACCGGATAGCCGACGTCTCCCTCGCGCCGGACCGGCTCCCGCTCCCAGACGACGGGGACGCCGCCGGCGAGGACGGTGAGCCGCGCGAGCAGCCGCCCGAGCACGCCGTGCCCGACGATCAGGCTGCGCGCGCCCGGCGTGACGCCGGAGAGGGCGTGATAGGCGGTCGCGGCGAGGGCGATCAGACAGGCCCGGTCGCCGAGCCCGGCATCGACCGGCACGCAGCGGGAGGCCGGGGCGACGAGATGAGAGGCGGCGCCGCCGAAGAGCCCGCGCACTTCGCCGAAGCAGCGCGCGCCGGGGACGAACACCGTCTGGCCGAGGCGCAGGCCGGTAGCGGGATCGGCCTCGATCACGGTGCCGACCGACTCGTAGCCCGGCACCAGCGGGTAGCCCATTCCGGGGAAAGGCGGCATCCGGCCGGACCAGAGAAGACGCTCGGTTCCGGTGCTGATCCCGCTCCACGAGACCGCGATCACCGCGTCGCCTTCCGCGGCAGAGGTGAGCGCGAGGCGGCTGAGCGCCAAGTGCTCCGGTCGTTCAAGGACGACGGCCAAAGCCTCCATGTCCCTGTCTCCGCCCTGCTGGTGCGACTCCGTCAGGTGGCGAAGTCTTGATGTGTCATCGTAGATAGACACAAACTTACGTCAAGCGTTCTTTACACCTGTGTCATCGCTTTGCGGTGAGCAGTCGGGTGAGGAGCGGCCGGCGGGTGGGATGTTCCCGGACGCTTCCGAACCCAGCTTGGGCCAGCATCGCGGTGATTTCGGCCAGCGATCGCGGGCGCCCACTGCCCATGGCGAGCAGGTAGAAGCCGAAATACGCCTCTCCCACCGGCTCGGCGCCGGCCGTGCCGGCCATCGGCTCGGCGAGAGCGAGCAGGCCGCCGGGCGGCAAGGCCGCATGGATCGCCCTCAACAAGGCCAGGGCCGCCGGATCGTCGTGATCGTGGAGCACCCGCACCAAGCTGATCGCGTCCGCCCCTTGGGGCAGCGGCTCACTGAGAAAATCGAGGCCGAGGCAGCGCACCTGCCCGGCCAATCCCTCGGCGGCGAGGCGCGCGACGGCCCGCTCGGCCACCGGAGGCAGATCCGCGAGGATCAGGGCCAGATTCGGGTGGCGGCGGGCGGCGCTTGCGAGGAACACGCCCTCCCCACCCCCGACATCCATCAGGCAGGTGCGGCCGGCCAGGGGCAGGGCCTCGAGCTCGTCCTCGGCGATCAGAGCCTGGGAAGCGGCCATCAACCCGCTATAGGCCGCCACCGAATCCGCGCCGAGGGTCGCCGCCCCGCCCGATTCGGCGTAGGGCCAGAAGGTCGAAAGCCGCGTCGGTCTCCCCTGCCCCCGCAGCAGGGCGACGGGATCGGCGAGATCGGCATAGAGCATGGCGTGGTGCTCGATCATCGCCGCGACCGATGGATTGCCGATCAGTGCCGCACCGAGATCGGCCAGGGCGAAGCGCCCGTCGGGAAGGCGCGTGATCAGGTCGAGCGAGGCCGCCGCCTTCAGCAGCGTGAGCGCCCGCTCGGGCGGGAGGGCGAGTCGGTCGGCGATGGAAGCGGGCGCGAGCGGCCCGGTGCGCAGCAGGCCGAACAGGTCGAACCGCACGCAGGCGAACAGCACCTGCGCATAGACGAAGCCGGCGCAGAGATCGAACAGCGCCCGCGTGTTCCGCTGGGCGGTTCGGCGGGTCAGCGGGAACCCCGCCGCCCAACGCTGAAAACCGGGCCGGGCGACCAACCCGCTGCGGAAGCCGAGCCAACGCTCGCGCCAGCCGGGACGACGTTTCGCGGTGCCGCCGGCCTCCGTCCCCGCCACAGCCATCGAGCGTCCCTCAGGCGAAGGCGCGCAGGGAGGCGGGCAGGAACAGCCGGGTCTGGGCTTCGATGTCGGCACGGATCTCGGCCTGTCCGGGACAGGGGGGGATGACCTCGATCGCCTCCTCGGTCAGCCGCCTCAGCCGGTCGAGGGCACCGCCCTTGCCGAGCAGGGCCGCCGCGTTCGGCCGTCCGAGGGTCGCGTCGCGGCCGGCGGGCTTACCGATCTCTTCCTGGCGGCAGGCCACGTCCCGCAGATCGTCGGCGACCTGATAGGCCTCACCGAGGCATTCGCCGAGCAGACGCCAAGGCAGCGGCGGCGCCCCCGCCGCAGCAGCCCCGGCGACGGTCGAGGCCGCGAACAGCGCCCCCGTCTTAGCTTGCTGGTACTCAGAGAGATCGACATAGGGCTCAGATTCCCAGGCCTGCCCCGCGACGATTCCCGAGGGCGAGCCGACCGCGCGGGCGACGAGCCCGACCAGGGCGGCGAGCCGGGCGGGTGAGCGGGCAGCCCCCCGCGCCAGCGTTTCGAAGGCGGCGACGATCAGCGCGTCACCGGTCAGAACCGCCAGCGGCACGCCGAAGGCCGCATGAACCGAGGGCTTCTGCCGCCGCATCGGCGCATCGTCGAAGCACGGCAGGTCGTCGTGGACGAGGGAGGCGCAGTGCAGAAGTTCGATCGCCGCCGCCGCCGCATCGGAGGCAGCCGGGTCGTCGTCTCCGCACGCCAAGGCGACCGCCAGGCAGAGCCGCGGCCGGATGCGATGGCCCCCGGGAAAGACGGCGTAACGGATTGCCTCGGCCAGGAGCGGCGGCGCGCCCGGAGCTTCCGCATGGGCGACCGCCACATCCAGGGCCGCCTCGATCCGCCTGCCGACATCCATGGCGCTCTCCAACGTCAAATCATGTTGTCTTGCTCATGTGTCAATTATGATTGACACTGTTTGTGCTGCGGATCAACGACGATGCGGCAGAAAGCAGGCTGTGCGTGGCGGAGAAGCGGGTCATCGTCATCGGTGCCGGCATCGGCGGCCTCACGGCGGCCCTGAGCCTCGCCGCGTCCGGGATCGACGTGACGGTGCTGGAACGCGCCGCGCAGGTCGGCGGCAAGATGCGCTCCCTGCCCGTCGACGGCGTGCCGGTGGAAGCGGGTCCCACCGTCTTCACCATGCGCTGGGTGTTCGACGAGGCGTTCGCCGAGGCCGGCACCACTCTCGACGCGGAATTGCGGCTTCGGCCAGCCTCCCTGCTCGCCCGCCACGCTTGGAGCGGGCGCGAGCGGCTCGATCTCTTCGCCGACATCGCCGCCTCCGCCGATGCCATCGGCGCCTTCGCCGGCGCCCGCGACGCGGAGGGCTACCGGCGCTTCTGCACCCGCGCGGCGGAGGTCTACCGCACCCTGGAGGGGCCGTTTATCCGCTCCGACCGGCCGAGCCCGGTCGATCTGGCCCAGCGCGTCGGCCTTTCGGGCCTCGGCAGCCTGTGGCGGATCCAGCCCTTCGCCACCCTGTGGTCGGCTTTGGGCGAGTATTTCCGCGATGCGCGCCTGCGCCAGCTCTTCGGGCGCTACGCCACCTATTGCGGCGCCTCGCCCTTCGAGGCGCCCGCGACGCTGATGCTGGTGGCCCATGTCGAGCAGGCGGGCGTCTGGACCGTCGAGGGGGGCTTGAGCCACCTCGCCCGAGTCGTGGCCGGCCTCGCGGAACGGAGGGGCGCGCGTTTCCGCCTCGGCGCCGAGGTGACCCGCATCGTCACCGAGCGAGGCCGCGTCGCGGGCGTGGAACTGGCGGACGGCGAGCGCATCGCGGCCGATGCCGTGATCGCCAATGCCGATGTCGCCGCCCTCGGCAACGGCCTGCTCGGCCCCGACGCGGAGCCGGCCGGCGATTCCGTGCCGGCCCGCGCGCGCTCGCTGTCGGCTGTCACGTTCTGCCTCAGGGCGCGGGCGACGGGCTTCGGCCTCGCCCATCACAGCGTGTTCTTCTCCGCCGATTACCGGGCGGAGTTTTCCGCGATCCTGCGCGACCGCCGCCTGCCGACGGACCCCACCGTCTATGTCTGCGCCCAGGACCGGGACGATGAGCGCGGCCACGCGCCGGCCGGGCCGGAACGCCTGCTTCTCCTCGTCAACGCCCCGGCGGACGGCGCGGAACGCCCCTTATCCCCTCAGGAGATCGCCGCATGCGAGACGACCCTTCTGCGCAAGCTCTCGGAATGCGGGCTGATTCTGGAGCCGGCCGGCCCGGCGACGATCACGCGGCCCCAGGATTTCGCGATGCTGTTTCCGGGGACGGGCGGCGCCCTCTACGGCCGGGCCTCTCACGGCTGGACGGCGACGTTCAAGCGGCCGGGGGCGCGGACGCGGGTGCCGGGTCTCTACCTGGCGGGGGGCAGCGTGCATCCGGGGCCGGGCGTGCCGATGGCGGCGCAATCGGGCCGGCTTGCAGCGGCGGCACTGCGGGCGGACCTTGCTTCGACGGCCCGGTCGCCCGGGGCGGCTATGTCTGGTGGTACGTCGATGCGGTGAGCGAGGACGGGCGGCAGGGCCTCACCGTCATCGCCTTCATCGGCAGCGTGTTCTCGCCCTACTATGCCTGGGACGCGCGGCGCGATCCCTTCGCCCACTGCGCCATCAACGTCGTGCTCTATGGCGAGCGCGCCAACCGTTTCGCCATGACCGAGCGGGACGCCCGCTCCCTCTCCCGCGATGCCAGCCATTTCAGCCTCGGCCCCTCGTCCTTGGCATGGGACGGCAGCGTGCTCACCATCCGCCTCGACGAGCGGGCCTCGCCGATCCCGCAGGCCGTGCGCGGCACGGTGCGGGTGCGGCCGCGGGCTTTCACGGCCCAGCCCTTCACCCTCGACGCCGATGGGTTGCATCGCTGGTGGCCGATGGCGCCGGATTGCGAGGTGGAGGCGGAGTTCAGCGCCCCGGCCCTGTCCTGGCGCGGCAGCGGCTATCACGACACCAATGACGGTGACGGCGCGCTGGAAGACGCGTTCTCCGACTGGACCTGGTGCCGGGCCCCGCTCAAGCGCGGCTCGGCGATCCTCTACGACGTGCGCCGCCGCGACGGCAGCGGTCAGAACCTGACCCTGCGTTTCGACGCCGACGGCTCGCGCCGGGAGATGCGTCCACCGCTTGCCGCTGCCTTGCCGCCGACACGCCTCTGGCGGATGCCGCGCGCGACCCGCAGCGACGATGCCCGTGCCGGCGTGGTGCGCACCTTCGAGGACACACCGTTCTACGCCCGGTCGCTTCTCTCCGCCTCGTTCGACGGGGAGGCGGTGCGGCCGGTCCACGAGAGCCTGTCCCTCGACCGCTTCCGCAACCCGCTGGTGCGGCTGATGCTGCCGTTCCGGATGCCCCGGCGGCTCGGCTGAGGCTCAGTTCGCCCGCGCCGCCGCCTCGTCCTTGCGCTCGTGGCGCAACAGCAGCGGTGTCTGGGCCAGGGCGAAGACGATGGTGAGCGGCATGATGCCGAACACCTTGAAGCTCACCCAGAAATCTTCCGTCTGCGTCCGCCAGACGACCTCGTTGAGGGCGGCGAGCGCCAGGAAGAACAGCCCCCAGCGGAAGGTGAGCTTGCGCCAGCCCTCCTCGGTGAGGGCGAACATGCTGTCGAGCAGCACCGAGAGCAACGACTTGTTGAAGACGAGCCCCCCGAGCAGGACGAGGCCGAACAGCGAGTTCACGATGGTCGGCTTCATCATGATGAAGGTCTTGTCCTGCAAGGCCAGCGTCAGCCCGCCGAAGACGAGGACGACGGCGCCGGAGACGAGCGGCATGATCGGCAACCGCCGCAGCAGGGCGAAGTGCACGGCGAGCGCGATCATGGTGGCGACGATGAAGACGCCGGTGGCGACGAAGAGCTTGCTCTCCGCCGGTACGCCGAGGCGCTCGGCATAGGCATTGCCGAGGAAGAAAACCACGAGCGGTCCCATCTCCAGCGCCAGCTTGAGGAGCGGCGGCAATTGCCGGCGCGGCGGAATGCTCTCGACCTTCATGATGCTGTTCTCACGATGCTTCGAGGTTTCTGCGGCAGGCAAAAGGCTAGGCCTTGGGAAGACCGGTGATCGCGCGGGCAAAGTCCCGCGCGGCGAAAGGCTCCAGATCCTCCACGCCCTCGCCGACCCCGATGAAGTGCACGGGCAGGCCGAATTTCGCGGCAAGCGCCACCAGGATACCGCCCCGCGCCGTTCCGTCGAGCTTCGTCATCACGAGACCCGAGACCGGCGCGGCCTGCGAGAACAGTTCGACCTGGCTCAGCGCGTTCTGCCCCACGGTCGCGTCGAGCACCAGCAGGGTGGCGTGCGGCGCCTCCGGATCGAGCTTGCGGATCACCCGCACGATCTTCTCCAGCTCCGCCATCAGGCCGGCCTTGTTCTGGAGGCGGCCGGCGGTGTCGATCAGCAGCACGTCGGTGCCGTTCTCCCGCGCCTCCTTGAAGGCGTCGAAGGCGAGGCCGGCGGCGTCCGACCCCTGCGCCCGGCTGATGACCGGCGTGCCCGTGCGCTCGCCCCAGACCCGCAGCTGCTCGATCGCCGCCGCGCGGAACGTGTCCCCGGCGGCGAGCATCACGCTGCGGCCCTCCGCCTTGAACTTCAGGGAGAGCTTGCCGATGGTCGTGGTCTTGCCGGCGCCGTTCACGCCGACCGTGAGGATGACGTAGGGCTTCTTGGCCGAATCGATCGTGATCGGCAGCGCCACCGGCTCGAGCGCCCGCTCGATCTCGGTGGCGAGAATGGCACGGACCTCGTCGGGGGAGATTCCCTTCTCGTAGCGGCCCTTGCCGACGGCTTCCGACATCCGCATCGCCGTTTCCACGCCGAAATCGGCCTGGATCAGCGCATCCTCCAGATCCTCCAGGGTGGTGGCGTCGAGCTTGCGCTTGGTGAACAGGCCGGTCACCCGGTCCGACAGGGCGGACGAGGTGCGCCGCATGCCGGAGGTGAGCCGCGACCACCAGCCCCGCTTCTCCGCGCCCTCGTCGACGGTGGCGAGCGCGTCGCTGGCGAGCGCCGCCGCCGAATCGACCGGCTGGATGTCGGCTTCCGCCGGCGGCGGCGCCTCGGCGGCCGGCGCCGCTTCCTCCGCCTCGCCGCCGGTCAGCCGCGACCACCAATCCCGCTTCTTCGGCGATTCGGTGGAAGCCTCATCGCCGCCGGGCCTCTCCTCCGGCTGCGGCGCCTCTCCCGATGGCGGCTGCGGCTCGGGCTGAAGGTCGGCGCCCTCCAGCTCATCGGGGATGCGATTCTTGTCGGGATCGTCGAGAGCCGGCTCGCTGACCGGCGGCGGCACATGGCTGACATCGTCCGCTGCCGTCGCGAAGTCCGGCTGGCCCTCCGATTCGGAGGCTGGCGAGGTCGGCTCCGGCGTCACCGCCTCCTCGGCAGGCTTGGCATCGGGAGCGCTCTTTCGCCCGAACAGGCGTCCGAACCAGCCGGGCTTCTCGTCGTCGCTCATCCTTGACCCTTGCCTCAACCTTGCTCGCGACGATCCGGCGCTCTAGCCCGAAGGACATGAGCCCGCCTGATACCGCACCGAAACGCACCGTCGACCCGGAGATAGGTCTTTCCCTGCTCTACCGCGATGCCCTGATGCTCGTCATCGACAAGCCGGCGGGTCTGCCGGTGCATCCGGGGCCGAAAGGTGGGCCGACGCTGACCGATCATCTCGACTCGCTCCGCTTCGGCCTGCCCCGCCGCCCGGAGGCGGCGCATCGCCTCGACCGGGATACCTCCGGCTGCCTCGTGCTCGGCCGGCACGCCAAGGCGCTGGCACGCCTGAACCGGCTGTTCGCCGACAGCAAGGTCGACAAAAGCTACTGGGCCCTGGTCGAGGGCGGCCCGTCCGAGACCGAGGGGCGCATCGATCTCCCCCTCGCCCGCCGCTCCGACGATCCGCGCAGCTGGTGGATGAAGACGGACCCGGCCGGTGCTCCCTCGCTGACGCTCTACCGGGTGCTCGGCCGGACCGAGGGCCTGTCCTGGCTCGAATTGAAGCCGGTGACGGGGCGCACGCACCAGCTGCGCGTCCATTGCGCCGCCATGGGCTGGCCGATCCGCGGCGACGCGATCTACGGCCAGGCGGACCGGCAGGGGCCGGGGCTCCAGCTCCATGCCCGAAGCCTGAGCCTGCCGCTCTACCCGAAGCGGGATGCCATCGCCGTGGAGGCACCGGCGCCCGCGCATATGCAAGCCGGTTTGGTGGCCTGCGGAATGAGAGCGGATCCGTAGCCCCCGCCCCCTCACGCTGCGAGCAGGGCCTGCCCGTCATGCCCGGTAATGGCGACCTCGCGGATCTCCCCCGCCGGAACCGGTTCGGAGAAGCGCACCAGCGAGAAAGCCTCCGTGCGGCCGGTATCGCCGCGCTCGGTCAGGACGCGGCGGCGGGCGCCGACTTCGCCGTCCAGGTGCCGGGTGAGCGCCGCCGTGCCGGCCTCGCGCAGGCGGGCGGCGCGCTCGCGGACGATGTCGCCCGGTACGGCGGGCATCCGGGCGGCCGGAGTGCCGGGGCGCGGTGAATAGGGGAAGACGTGCAGATGCGTCAGCCCGCATTCGGCCACGAGGTCGAGGGAGCGGGCGAATTGCGCCTCCGTCTCGGTAGGAAAGCCGGCGATCAGGTCGGCGCCGAAGACGAGGCCGGGGCGCAGATCGCGCAGGGTCCGGCAGATGCGGATGGCGTCGGCGCGGGAATGGCGGCGCTTCATCCGCTTGAGGATCAGGTCGTCCCCCGCTTGAAGCGACAGATGGACATGCGGCATCAGCCGCGGCTCCTCGGCGAAGGCCGCGATCAACGCCGCATCCGCTTCGACGGAATCGATGGAGGAAAGGCGCAGCCGCGCGAGGTCCGGCACCTCGCCGAGAATCGTCCGAACCAAGCGCCCGAGCGTCAGTTCGGCATCGAGGTCGCGGCCATAGGCGGTGAGATCGACTCCGGTCAGCACCACCTCACGGCCGCCATGCTCGACGATGCGGCGCACCTGCGCCACCGCGTCGGCCACCGGCACCGAGCGGGAGTTTCCGCGCCCGAACGGGATCACACAGAAGGTGCAGCGGTGGTCGCAGCCGTTCTGCACCGGCACGAAGGCGCGGGTATGCCCGCTCATGCCGGCGATGCGGGTCGGCTCGGCCGCGCGGACCGCCATGATGTCGGCGGCCTCGGGGACCGAAGCACCGCGCCAGCTCTCGGGCTTGAGCTTCACGGCATTGCCGACGAGTCGCGCCACCTCCGGCATCGCCGCATAGGCGCCGCGCTCGACTTCGGCACCGCAGCCCGTCACGACGATCTCGGCACCGGGCCGCTCGCGGGCGAGCCGGCGGATCGCCTTGCGGGCCTGCCGCCCGGCCTCGGCGGTGACCGCGCAGGTGTTGACGACGACGAGGTCGCGCTCCCTCGCATCGGCCTCGGCATGCCCGCGCAGCACCTCCGACTCGACCGTATTGAGCCGGCAGCCGAAGGTGAGCGTCTCGACGCTCATCCCGCGATCCCGGCGAAGAGTTCGGGCGCGAAGCTGCCTTCCCCTTCGAGGAAGACCGGCCCGGTCATCAGCACATGGTCGTCGGCCCGCCACTCGATGGCGAGTTCCCCGCCCGGCAGAGCGATGCGGGCGGACCGGCCGATCAGGCGCAGGCGCGAGGCCGCCACCGCCGTGGCGCAGGCGGCCGTGCCGCAGGCGAGCGTCAACCCGGCTCCGCGCTCCCACACCCGCAGCTTGATGGTGTCCCGCCCCGTCACCTGGGCGATGGAGATGTTGGCCCGCTCCGGGAAGATCGGATGGGCTTCGAGCAGCGGACCGATGCGACCGAGGTCATACGTGTCGGGATCACGCTCCACGAAGAAGATCGCGTGCGGATTGCCCATGCTGACGGCGGCCGGCGAATGCAGGATCGGGTCGTCGATGGGTCCGACCTGCAACTCGATGCGGCGGGTATCGGGGAATGGCTCGGCGAGGGGGATCTCGTCCCAGCGCAGACGCGGCTGACCCATATCGACGGTGAAGGAACGGTCGGTGATGCGCTTCACCGCCACCAGCCCGGCCTTGGTCTCCAGCGTGAGGGTGCCGTTCTCGGAGGGCCGCGCCATGGCCGGATCGTCGAGCAGGGCATAACCGACGCAGCGGGTGCCGTTGCCGCAGGCGCCCGATTCCGAGCCGTCGGTGTTGTAGATGCGCATGAAGGCATCGGTGCCGGGGCTCACGGGATCGTGCACGACCATCAGCTGGTCGAAGCGCGAATGCACGTCGGCGGCGATGGCGCGGG
>NZ_NKUI01000097.1 GCF_014845115.1 Methylorubrum zatmanii
CATTGCCACTTCGTCTCCGAGCGCAGCCTGCTGGAGGCCATCGCCTCCTCGCTGACCGAGATGTTCTCGCCGACGATCATCTCCGAGCGCGTGGCGGGGATGCTGGAGAACTACGACTTCATCACCAAGGAAACGCTGGCCTATTTCGACAAGCGCCTGACCCAGGCGCCGCGGGATGCCGACTTCGCCCTCGACTACGTCAAGCGCCACGCCACCACGCCGGAGCTGCAGCGGGCGGCGATGGATGCCCTGACCTTCAAGTGCACCGTGCTCTGGACCCAGCTCGACGCGCTGTCCTTCGCCTATGTCTCCCCCGGCCTGATCCCACCGGGTGCATGGCAGCCCGGCGAGGGACTGGCCTGAGGTCGAGCCGAGGTCAGGCGCGCTCGGCGATCAAGGCCATGCGGACGAGGTCGGACAGGCTTGCGGCCTGGAGCTTCGTCATGACGTTGGCGCGGTAGATCTCCACCGTCCGCGGGCTGATGCCGAGATCGAGGCCGATCACCTTGTTGGCGTGGCCGGCGACGAGCCCGTCCAGCACCTGCCGCTCGCGCTCCGACAGGGTGGCGATGCGCTCCCGCACCGCCTGGGTCCGGGCGGCGAGGCCCGCTTCGCGCTCGCGGCGGGCCAGGGCGGCGCGCACGCTGGCGAGCAGGATCTCGTCGTCGAACGGCTTCTCGATGAAATCGACGGCCCCCGCCTTCATCGCCGCCACGGCGAGCGGCACGTCCGCGTGGCCGGTCATGACGATGACCGGCGGCATGGCTCCCCGCTGCCGGAGGCGGCGCAGGAACTCGATGCCGTCGATCTCGGGCATGCGCACGTCGGTGACGATGCAGCCGGCCGGATCGGAGACGGCGGCGAGGAAGGCGCCGGCCGATTCGTGCAGGCGCACCGCCAAACCGTCCGTGCCGAGCAGGAAGGCGAGCGATTGCCGCACCGCCCCATCGTCGTCCACCACATGGACGAGCGCGTCACTCGACATGCGCCAGCTCCTTTCCATCGACGCTGCGCAGGGTGAAGCGGAACACCGTGCCGCCCTCGGGGCCGGGCTCCGCCCGGATCCGCCCGCCATGGGTCTCCACGATGGTGCGGCAGATCGAGAGGCCGACGCCCATCCCGTTCGGCTTGGTGGTGACGAAGGGCTGGAACAGCCGGGCGGCCACCTCCGGCGCGAGGCCGGTGCCGGTATCGGCGACGCTCACCTCCGCCGCGCCCTCGGCGGGCAGGGCCCGGGTGGCAACGAGAAGGTCCCGCCGCGGCCCGCCCTCCATCGCCTCGATGGCGTTGCGGATCAGGTTGAGCAGCACCTGCTGGATCTGGATACGGTCGGCGAGCACGAGGGAGGCCTCGGGATCGAAGGCGAAGCGGACGCGCACGCCCCGCTCCTTGGCGCCGACCAGGGCCAGCGCGCTCGCCTCCTCGATCAGCTTCGGCAGCCCCTCGATATGGCGCTCGCCTTCCCCCCGCGACACGAAATTGCGCAGGTGGCGGATCACCTGCCCCGCCCGCAGGGCCTGCTCGGCGGCTTGGTTCACCGCATCCGCCAGCAGGGGGATGTCCGGCCCCTCCATGCGGCCGAGCAGCCGGCGGCAGCCCTTGAGGTAGCTGGCGATGGCGGTCAGCGGTTGGTTGATCTCGTGCGCCAGGGTCGAGGCCATCTCGCCGAGGGCCGTGAAGCGGGACATGTGCACGAGTTCGGATTGCAGCTCCTGCAGCCGCGTCTCGGTCTGCTGCCGCTCGGTCAGGTCGCGGATGAAGCCGGTGAAGTAGCGCGTCCCGCCCGAGCGCATCTCGCCGACGGCGAGTTCCATCGGGAAGGTCGAGCCGTCCTTGCGCTGGCCGACCACCACCCGGCCGATGCCGATGATGCGGCGTTCGCCGGTGGCGCGGTAGCGGGCCATGTAGCCGTCATGCTGGGTCCGGTAGGGCTCCGGCATCAGCAGGCTGACATTGCGGCCCAGCACCTCCTCGGGCGCGTAGCCGAACTGGCGCAGGGCCGCCGCGCTGAAGGACTGGATCCGCGCCGCCTCATCGATGACGATCATCGCATCGGGCACGGTTTCCAGGATGGAGCGCAGATGCGCCTCGCGGGCCCGCAACGCCTCCTCGGCGGCAAGGCGCTCCGTCAACCCTCCGACAAGCAGGCTGTAGCCGGCGATCTCTGCGCCGCTCCGCTGCGACACGACCACCAGATGCCCCGGAAAGGGCGCGCCCCGCGCGTCGCGGAGGGCGGCCGGCTCCTCGACGCGGCCATTCGCCCGCGCCGCGGCCAGGATCCGCTCCGGCCGGCCCGCCCGCCGGTCCTCGTCGGGAAAGAGGCGGCCGATGGGCTGCCCGACCAGATCCGTCTCGCGCCAGCCGCCGGGCCGGGTCGCCCCCGCATACCAGCTCGTGATCCGGCCCTCGGGATCGAGGGTGGCGAGGGCGATGTCGGCAAAGGGCCCGGGCGGGACCGACCGGGCCGCTCCGTCCCCCTGGGCGGGCTCTCCGCCGCTGTCCGACGTCGTGCTCATGTCAGCCCATCTAGCCGATCCTCGTCCGCGCCATCAAATGCGCGTGAGAAATCGACTTCGGTGTCTCTCAGGAAACGCCCGCCGCACCATCGCATCCGGAATGGGAGCGAGCCGCGACCGGGCCTTTCGTGAACAGCCCTACCCCGCCGGCAGCGCCTCCTCGAACACCACCGCCTCGCCCTGGCCGGGGGTGGTCAGTTCGCCCTGCCACATCACCGGCTTGCCCCGCACCACCGTTCCCACCGGCCAGCCGGTGACGGTGACGCCGTCATAGGGGGTCCAGCCGCATTTCGAGGCGATCCACTCGTTGCGGATCGTCTCGCGGCGCTTGAGGTCCACCACGGTCACGTCGGCATCGTAGCCGAGGGCCAGCCGGCCTTTGCGGGCAATGCCGAACAGGCGCTTCGGGCCGGCGCTGGTCAGGTCGACGAAGCGGGCGAGCGAGAGGCGGCCGGCATTCACGTGGTCGAGCATGATCGGCACCAGCGTCTGCACGCCGGTCATGCCCGATGGGGAATCGGGATAGGGCTTGGCCTTCTCTTCCAGGGTATGCGGCGCGTGGTCGGAGCCGAGCACGTCCACCACGCCCTGGGCGAGACCGCGCCAGATCCCGTCGCGATGGGCGGCGTCGCGCACCGGCGGGTTCATCTGCACCAGGGTGCCGAGCCGGGCATAGGCCTCGGTGCCGTCGAGGGTCAGGTGGTGCGGGGTCGCCTCCACGCTCACCACGTCCTTGGCGTGCGCCAGGATCGGCATCTCGTCCATGGTCGAGATGTGCAGGATGTGGATGCGCGCGCCGGTCTCCCGCGCCAGGGCGATCAGCCGCTCCGTGGCCTTCACCGCGACCTCCGGCGAGCGCCAGACCGGGTGCGAGGCGGGATCGCCGGGGACGCGCAGGCCCTTGCGGTCGCGCAGCATCGGCTCGTCCTCGGAATGGAAGGCGGCGCGGCGGCGGATGCGCTTCAGGATCTCGCGCACGCCGGCATCGTCCTCGACCAGCAGCGAGCCGGTGGAGGAGCCGATGAACACCTTGATGCCGGCCGCCCCCGGCAGCCGCTCCAGCTCGGCCACCTGCTCCGCGTTCTCGTGGGTGCCGCCGACCCAGAAGGCGAAGTCGCAATGCATCCGGTGATGGGCGCGGGCCACCTTGTCGGCCAGCGCCTCGGCGCTGGTGGTCTGCGGGCTGGTGTTGGGCATCTCGAACACCGCCGTGACGCCGCCCATCACCGCCGCGCGGGAACCGGATTCGAGATCCTCCTTGTGGTCGAGGCCGGGCTCGCGGAAATGCACCTGGCTGTCGATCACGCCGGGCAGGAGGTGCAGGCCGCGGCAATCGCGCCGCTCGGCGGTCGCGGCACCGGACAAGTCGCCGATGGCGGCGACGCGGCCGGCGCGGATGCCGAGATCGGCGACGGCCTCACCGTCATGGTTCACCAGCGTGCCGCCGGCCAGGACGAGATCGAAGGGGGCTTCCATCGGGGCTCTTCCGGTTCGCTTCGGACGATTGAGACGCGGATGCACGCGGCTTATGTCAGCCTCTTGCCGCGTGCAACGCCGCGCCGTCCAAGGAGAAGTCATGCCGATCGCCCTGCTGCCGGACCGTGCCGTCGTCGCCGTGTCGGGGCCGGACGCGACCGCGTTCCTGCAAGGCATCCTCACCTGCAATGTCGAGACTCTGCCCGAGGGGGAGGCGCGGCTCGGCGCCCTGCTGACGCCCCAGGGCAAGATCCAGTTCGATTTCCTGGTGTCGCGCGCCGGGGACGGCTTTCGCCTGGAGACGGCGGCCGAGCGCGTGGCCGACCTCGTCAAGCGGCTCGGGCTCTACCGCCTGCGGGCCAAGGTGAGCCTCGCCGCCGATCCGACGCTCGGCGTCGCCGCCGCCTGGGACGGTGCCGAGACGGCGGCCGAGACGGCCCGGGTCCGCGACGGCCGCCTGCCCGCCCTCGGCGAGCGCCTGTATGCCTCCGACGGCGCCTTCTCGGCCGATGCGACGGAGGCCGAGTACCACGCCCACCGCATCGGCCTCGGCGTCCCGGAAGGGGGGCGCGACTTCGCCTTCAGCGACGCCTTCCCGCACGAGGCGCTGATGGACCAGCTCGGCGGGGTGGACTTCAAGAAGGGCTGCTATGTCGGCCAGGAAGTGGTCTCGCGGATGCAGCACCGGGGCACCGCCCGCACCCGCATCCTGCCGCTCGTCTACCGCGACGGCCCGGCGCCGGAGCCCGGCACGGAGGTGACGGCCGGGGCGCGCAGCCTCGGCACCACCGGCAGCGCGGCCGGCGACTGGGGCCTCGCCACGATCCGCCTCGACCGTCTCGGCGACGCGCTCGCCGCCGGCGAGCCGGTGCGGGCGGGCGGGCGCCTCGCGGCCGTGGGCAAGCCGGATTTCGCCACCTTCGCCTTCCCCACCGACACGGCCGCCGCCGGATGAGCGAGGCGGCATCCGGGCTGATCACCACCCATCCCGATGGCTGCCCGCGCTGCTGGTGGCCGGGTCTCGACCCGCTCTACCTCGCCTATCACGACACCGAATGGGGCGTGCCGGAAACGGATTCCCGCGCCCTGTACGAGAAGCTGATCCTCGACGGGTTCCAGGCGGGCCTGTCCTGGATCACCATCCTGCGCCGCCGGGACGGGTTTCGCCGGGCCTTCGACGGCTTCGCGCCGGAACGCATCGCCCGCTTCACCGAGGCCGATGTCGAGCGGCTGATGGGGGATCCCGGCATCATCCGCAACCGCGCCAAGATCCGTGGCGCGATCGCGGGGGCGCGGGCTTGGCTCGCCCTGGAGGAGGCGGGTCCCGGCTTCTCGCCGTTCCTGTGGGATTTCTGCGACGGCCGCCCGATCCAGACCAACGCGGCGCGCCGCGCCGAGATCGCGACGGAGACGGAGATCTCCCGAAAGATGAGCAAGGCCCTGAAGGCGAAGGGTTTCACCTTCTGCGGCCCCACCATCGTCTACGCCTTCATGCAGGCGGTGGGCATGGTCAACGATCACCTCACCGGCTGCCACCGCCACGCCGCCTGCGCCGCCCTCGGCCATACGCTCGGCGAAGGCCGCCATCCGTGAGCGTGAGTCCCCAGAAGAAGCCGCCCCGGGCGTGGCAGCGGATGCTGTCGGGCCGCCGGCTCGACCTGCTCGATCCCTCGCCGCTGGATGTCGAGATCACCGACATCGCCCACGGGCTGGCCCGGGTCGCCCGCTGGAACGGGCAGACGGCGGGGCCGCACGTCTTCTCCGTGGCCCAGCACTCTCTGTTGGTGGAGGCGCTCGGCGCCGCCCTCGATCCCCGGATCGGGCCGCCGGAGCGGCTCGAACTGCTGCTGCACGATGCGCCGGAATATGTGATCGGCGACATCATCTCGCCGCTCAAGGCCGCGATCGGGGACGCCTACCGCACCGTGGAGCGGCGCCTGCTGGCGGCGATCCGGCGGCGCTTCGGGCTCGGGCCGCCCTCCCCGGCCCTGACCCGCCTCGTCAAGCGCGCCGACCGCATCGCCGCCGCCCTCGAAGCGACCCGGCTCGCGGGGTTTTCGCAAAGCGAGGCCGACCAGATTTTTGGGCGCTCCCCCGCCCTGTCGGACGCTGGACAGGCCGGGATCGAGTCCCTGCTCGCCGGCTGGCCGACGGCGGAAGCCCAGGCACGCTATCTCGCCCGCTTTGAGGCGCTTCAAAGGGGGGATGAGAGTCCGTCCATGGCCGGCCCGTTCCGGCAACCCTGACGCCCCTCATGCTGAGGGGCCGCGCCAGCGGCCTCGAAGCACGCCGCGACGCTTCTCCCGAGCGGCAGGTCATGGGATCGACCGTTCCGGGATGCGTCGGGGCCCGCTGCGCGGGTGCCTTGGCAGGAGGAGCGATGCGCTTGCTCAAGCAACCCCTCGAGAACCACGCTGCCGGCGACGGACAACCGCCGGGCGATCAGACAGTCATCCGAGAGCCCAACGGAATGCCCACGATCCATATCTGCCCGCTCTCGCGCCTGGCCGAGACCGTCGCCGCCTGCGACGCGAGCCATCTCGTCACCCTCGCCACGCTCGGCAGCGTCGTCGCGCGCCCGGCCTCGATCCGGCCTGAGCATCACCTGCGGGTCGGGTTCAGCGACATCACCGCGCCGAGGGAGGGGCACCTGCCGCCCGGCGAGGAACATGTGCGGGCCGTGCTCGATTTCGTCGGCGCATGGCCCGCCGAGCGGCCGTTGGTGATGCATTGCTATGCCGGCATCAGCCGCTCCACCGCCGCCGCCTATGCCGCGGCCTGCGCCCTGCGGCCGGATCGGGACGAGGACGCCCTCGCCGAGGAGCTGCGCCGACTGGCGCCCAGCGCCACGCCGAACCGCCTGTTCGTGGAGATCGCCGACCGCCTGCTCGGACGCGAAGGCCGGATGAGCGCGGCCATCGCCCGGATCGGCCGGGGCGCGGAGGCCTTCGAGGGAACGCCGTTCCGGCTCACCCTCCGATGACAGGAGAATGACGCGGGCAGACGCGCGGCGACCGCCCCGGATCGGTCGCACGCAATCGACCCGGACTTGTGCGACCGGACCGCGCCCGTCATAACCCGCCCCAAAGAGGATCCGGGATGAACGCTCACACATCCGACGCGACCGAGGCGACGCCGGACGACCTGCCGTTCGAGCGGGCGCTGGAGCAGCTCGAGGACATCGTCCGCCGCCTGGAGCGCGGCGACGTCCCCCTCGACGAGTCGGTGGCGATCTACGAGCGCGGCGAGGCGCTCAAGCGCCATTGCGAGACCCTGCTGAAGCGGGCCGAAGCGCGGATCCAGAAGATCGCCATCGGGCCGGACGGTCAGGCCGCCGGCACCGCGCCGCTCGACATCGAGTAGCGGCCGGGTGCGCGGTCTCGATATCACTCATCGCGTGCGAAGCCTTCGCGCGCCTTTCCTTTCTACGGGCATGAGGCTGCTCCGGTGGCACTAGCGGACACGACG
>NZ_NKUI01000098.1 GCF_014845115.1 Methylorubrum zatmanii
GCCGCCTGAGTGCCCCTGGCGCTCCCGCTCCGGTCAGGCGGCAGGCAGCCCCTCGGATGGCGTCGAGTGTCGCGAGGCACGCTAACCCTTTCAAGAGTACGGAGTTTCAATCGTGGCGATGGCGGATGATACGGCGCGGCCGCGTCTCGGACGTGGCTTGGCGGCGCTGATCGGCGATTTCCCCGACACCGGATCGGAGGCGGCCTCCCGCGCCGCCGACCAGCCGCAGCGCAAGGTGGCGGTGGAGTTCCTGCGCCCGAACCCGCGCAACCCGCGCCGCCGCTTCTCCGAACCGGAACTCGACGAGCTGGCGGCCTCGATCCGCCAGCGCGGCGTGATTCAGCCGATCGTCGTCCGCGCCCTGTCCGGCGTGCCGGGCACCTTCGAGATCGTGGCCGGCGAGCGCCGCTGGCGTGCCGCACAGCGGGCCGGCCTCAACGAGGTGCCGGTGGTGATCGTCGAGATCGACGACCGCACCTCCCTCGAATACGCCATCTTGGAGAACGTCCAGCGCACCGACCTCAACGCCATCGAAGAGGCGGCCGGCTACGAGCGGTTGATGGGTGAATTCCAGTACACGCAGGCCGAGCTGGCCGATCTGCTCGGCAAGAGCCGCAGCCATCTCGCCAATACCCTGCGCCTGCTGCAGCTGCCGCCGCAGATCCAGGATCGAGTGATTGCCGGCGAGATCACCGCCGGGCATGGCCGGGCGCTCCTCTCCGTGCGCGATCCCGAGACGGTGGCGCGCCGCATCGTGGCCGAAGGCCTGTCAGTCCGCGAGGTCGAGGCCCTCGCCGCTGCGGAAGCCCCCATTGACGACGCCCCCCGCCCCGGCCGCCCACGCCGCTCGCCCGATTCCGACACCACCTTGCGGTCTCTGGAAGATGTGCTCGGCCGGGCCCTCGGCTACAGCGTCGCGGTGAAGGCCAAGGCGAGCGGGGAGGGCGAGATCCGCATCCGCTATGCCAGCGTCGAAGAGCGCGACGCGCTCTGCCGCAAGCTCGGCGGGGCTTGACGCCCGTCATCCGAGCGGCCGGGTCATAGCAGGCGGTAGCGCGCCGATACGGTAACCCGTTTGAATCGAGCGGCACCATATCAACCCCTCGAGCACCGGGTGCGACGGCGCGCTAATTCCGTCGCCGGGAGGCTTCGACGGCGATCCGCAGAAAGACGCCGAGCGCCTGCGCATGGGCCAGGTCGGGCTCGGAGCGGCGGCAGGCGAGCACTGTCTCCTGAAGCCAAGTGACGGCCTGCTGCAGAGCCGGGGCCGACCACCGGGCGAGTTGCGTTTCGGCCAGAGCCTTGCGCCGGAAATGCAGGCCGCGCCAATTGGCGACCAGCTGGCTGGCGCTGCCTCGCGGGTTGTCGAGGCGCAGGGCGAGCAGGGTGAGGGCGTGGCGCAGCCCGGCACCCAGCATGGCGGAGGGATCCATCCCCTCGTGGCGGAAGCGGCGATACTCGCGCTCGGCCTCGCTCGCGCGGCCGGCGAAGGCGGCGTCGATCAGCGCATTGAGGACGCTGGCACCGACATCGCTGACGATGGCCTCCACATCCTCGACGCCAACCGTTCCCTGGCCTCGGGCATAGAGGGCGAGCTTGCCGATCTCCGAGAGGCTGGCGCGGCGGTCGCTGCCGAGGCTGCCCGTCAGCAGATCGCGGGCATCGCGGTCGATGCGCAAGCCATCGTCCTGAAGCGTCCGCTCGATGAGATCGGCCAGGGTCCGCTCGTCATCCGGATAGCAGGGGAGGGCGAGCGCCCGCGCAGACCCCTCGCACAGGGTCCGCAGCGGAGCGGAGCGGCCGAGATCGCCGGCTTCCACCACAATGCGGGCTCCCTCGGTCGGGGCCTTCAGGACGGCATCGACGGCGGGTGCGTAGTTGCGGCTACCGGAGCGGACCCAGATCGTGCGGCTGCCACCGAACAGGCCGACGGTGCCGGCCTCGTCCACGAGCCGGCCCGGATCGGAGGCGAGGGCATCGCCGTCGATGCGGATCAGGGCGAAGGGATCGTCGGGGTCGCTGACCATGCCCCGGACCAGCCGCGTCGCCCGGTCCGCGACGAGGCCGGTATCGGGCCCATAGACCAGCACGACCGCGATGCGCGCATCGGGCCCGCGCCGGATCAGGCTTTCGATGTCGCCGGCCTTGACCGCCGTCATCCGCGACCGTCAGGGGTTCGGCTTGACGGCGAGAACGGAGGCAAGCCGCGTCTTGATCTGGTCGGCCAGCACCTTGGCGAGACGGATCTCCGCGTCGCGGGCGGCGCGCAGGGAGGCGAAGCGCTGGATCGAGCGGTCATAGGTCGCCGTGGACGTGGCGACGCCCTCGGTGAGGATGCGACGCCCGTCCATGCTCTCCAGCGAGAACTTCACGGTGCCGACGATGGTGCCGGCCTCTGCGCGCGCCGTGGTCGAGGAGACGATCGGGGTCTGGACCTGCTCGCTGCCCTGCATCTTCAGCCGGTAGCGCTTGGGCACCGCCGCTTGGCCGGACCCGTCGAGATCGAAGATCAGCTCGCTGCGCAGGTAATGCCCCAGCCGCTCCTGATCCTGGGCCATGTTCACGTCATCGACCTGAACGGAGGCGAGCAATCCCTGCATCGATTCGCCGGACGCGGTCGGCCCATAGAGCGGGCGGAAACAGGCCCCGAGATTCAGCGCCAAGCCCGCGGCGAGCGCGAGCCGCGCGATGCGAACCACCGGCCTGTTCGTTCCCAAAGCCATCGAACGCCCCAAGGCTGCTCCCCGCCGCACCATGACCCGGATTCCCTCGGAACCCGGCGCACGGCCTCGCTTTTACGGCAGGCTCCGCGCCCGGTCACCCTGGCACGGTCGTGGTTTACGAATGCTGTGCGGCGAGACGATGATCCGGTCCGCTGAACAAAGCGCCGCAGGCAGGTAGCCGGCCCCGTTTCTTGCGAATCCGCGCCGCGCTTCCCACCTTCTTTTCACACCCTTTTCTATTCCAGATCTGCGCCTTGACGGCGATTGGATGAGCGCGGTAGATTAGAACAAATGGCGAACAAACGAGCCCTGTCCTGGTCGGTCGCGCTCCGTGACCTGAAGGATGATCGATCTCGGAGAGCGGACGTGCGCGAGGAACGTCTCAGAACCATGGCGGGCCTGCGCGGTGCCGCCCCTCCCCTGAGCGCTTGGCGTGGGCGCTCGGGCCGGCGCTACGTCGTCGGCGTCCACGAACTCGCCGAGCCGGAGCTCGATGAGGTCGATGAGGCGGTGGTGATCGCGGTGCGGCGCGACGAGGCCGGCATCGCCGAGGCGGTCTCGATCACGGCCTCCGGCAGGGGGCCGCGCGAGCGCCTGCACCGCAACTGGCTCGCCCGGGCCCGGCAGAAGGGCGCGACCGAGATGCATGTCCACCGCCTGGCCGAGAGCGAGGAGGAGCGCCGCGCCGTGGTGGCCGATCTCGCCCTCGAGCCGGAGCAGGCCAACGCCTGATCGCTCTCCGCCCCTCTCCGCCCCGTGACAGCCGGGAAGGGGAGCAGACCTTGCTTTGCGCCGCCCCGGTCTTCAAACACGGGACCGCCCGGCCGGTCCCGCCGGGCCGCGCAGGAACGAGGCCGATGGCGCAGACACGCGAACCGATCCCCGGCGGACCCGCAGCTCGGCCGCGTAGACGGATCGGCCTGTTTCTTCCCTACATCCTGCTCGCCGCCATCGTCGTCGCCTGGACGGCGGCGTGGTTCTTCATCCGCGGCAAGGCGGAGAGCGAGATGGATGGCTGGCTCGCCCGTGAGGCGCAGGCCGGCCGCCAATGGACCTGCGCCGACCGCTCGATCACCGGCTTTCCCTTCCGCCTCGAACTGCGCTGCGCCTCCCTGCGCTTCGCCCGCTCCGACAGCGCCTTCACCCTTGGGCCGATCACCGTCGTGGTTCAGGTCTACGACCCACGCCACGCCGTCCTCGAAGCCACCGGGCCCTTCCATGTCGAGCAGGGCGACCTGACCGGGGACGTCACCTGGACGGCCCTGGAAGCCAGTTTCCACGCCGCCTCGAACGGCTTCAGCCGCGCCTCCGTGGTGGTGGACGGACCGAAGGGCCGGGTGCTCGGCGCCGATCCCGGCCCGATCGACTTCGCCGCTCAGCACCTCGAACTCCATGCCCGCCCCACCCCGGGCCGCTTCGAGAGCGAGGGTGCCGTCGATGTCAGCCTGCGCCTCGCCAAGGCCGCCGTGCCCCGGCTCGACGCCTTGAGCGGCGACACCGCGCCGGCCGATATCGATCTCGACACCACCCTGGAACAGGCCACCGTCCTGCGCACCGGCACCGTGGCACGGGAGTTGGAAACGTGGCGCCGTGCGGAGGGGCACCTCGACGTGACACGGCTCTCCGTCGCCAAGGGCGAACGGCGCCTCCAGGCCAAGGGCATCGTCGGCCTCGACGACGCGCATCGCCCGGAGGGACGCTTCGACATCCGTGCGGCGGGGCTGGAGGCCCTGGTCGGGCAGGTGATGGGTCAGCGCTTCGGCGCCGATAAGGGCGCCCTCATCGGCAACATCGTCGGCCAATTCCTGGGCGGCCTGCGCAAGCGCGAGGGCAATGCCGGGGAGGCGCAGGCGGCCGAGGATGCCGGCCCCAACGGCCTCAAGCCCCTGCCGACGCTCCGCCTGACCGATGGCCGGCTGATGCTCGGCCCCTTCGCCGTACCGAACGTGGTGCTGCCGGCCCTGTACTGAGACGGAGGCCCTCGCCCTACCAGGGCCGGGCCGCTCCGAAGATCCTGCGCTGGAGGAAGCGCCCCGCCGCCTCGATCCGAGGCCGGTGCAGGTGGCGCAGGCGCCAGCGCCGATGCTCCTGCGGCGAGACCGGCCGCCCGAGTTCCGGCACCCCGGTATAGCGGCTCCGCAACCGCGCGGCCTCGGCCGGCGCGACTGCGTCGGCATAGGCCAGGAGGTGGCGCATCTCGTCGAGGGTCGGCCCGGTCCAGCCCGCCGTGCGGGGGCAGGGCTCGGATTCGGCGAGGCGGCCGGGGGAGGGCAGGGGATAGTGCAAGGGATAGTGGTTGAGGCGGATCTCGCCCTGGCGCACGCCGAGGACGGCGCCGGGACGCTCCGGGTCCACCTCGGCCGGGCTGAAATCGCTCATCAGCCGCTCGCCCTGCACCAGCTCCGCCCAAGGAGCGTCACGGATCGCAGCGATGGCGCCCTGCCGGTAGATCGAGGTGACGAGGCGGTTATCCTCGCTCTCCGCCGTCGCCCCACGGGGGAACCGGCGCAGCAGCAGATCGGTGGCCGGAGCCTGCGGCTCCGCGGTGTCGAAGGTGCGCCGGTTGATCACCACCGCGCCGGCATGGGCCGGGATGCGGGCGAGCCAAGCATCGAGGCCGCGTCCGGGGGCCGGCATCAGGAACTCGTCGGCTTCGAGGAAGGCGGCGAAGCGGAACAGCCGCGCCCGCGAGGCGAGGAAATGGTTGTAGGCCGCGAATTTCGGCGTGCAGTCGAGGCGCGTCGGGCAGGGCAGGGTGATGACGCCGAGATCGGCATGGAGCCTCAGGAGCGCCGCCGCCGCCGGGTCGAGGCCGTTGTCGTAGATCACGACATGGCGCACGCCGACGGCCCGGTGGAAGGCGAGCCACTCGGTCAGGTCGGGGGCCGCGCCTTCGATGACGGCGACGATGGCGAATGTCCGCATCGCGGCGCCTTTCCTCTCAGCGTTCGGTTTCGGTGAGTTTATCGGCGGAGGGGATGTTGAATTTGTGCACCCATGGCTTCTCTGGCCATGCCTCATGGGTCTTGTAGGATGCCTGGAAGAGCAATTTCCCTTCGGAGAAGATCCGATCCTTCGGCAGGTTTTCTTTTGAGAACGTCTGGGACGGCTCGCCGAGTTTCACTTCCATGAAGCGATGGCTTGCCTCGGTGCTCGGTGCCTCGACCCGCGCCCGACCGAAATCCGGCGCTGCGGTTTCCTGGCCCATGGCGACGATGCCCCGGCGGATCGCCCGGGTGCGGGTGAACAGGTCGTGCAGCGCCTCACCGTCGCCCCAGCGGATCGCCCGGGACAGGGCGGAGAGATCCTCGTTGAAGCGCCCGAGCATCTCCAGCACCGCGTCGCGGTTGGTCAGGAAGATGTCGCGCCACATGGTCGGGTCGGAGGCGGCGATGCGGGTGAAGTCGCGAAAGCCGCCGGCGGAGAACTTGATGACCTCCGACTGCGTGACCTCCTCGAGATCGGCGGCCGTGCCGACGATGTTGTAGGCGATCAGATGCGGCACGTGGCTGGTGATGGCGAGCACGAGGTCGTGGTGTTCGGGCGTCATCGTCTCGACGATGGCGCCCAGGCCCTGCCAGAGCCCCCGCACCCGCTCCACCGCCGCCTCGTCCGTGCCCTCCGCCGGGGTGAGGATGCACCAGCGATTGCCGAACAGGGTGGCGAAGCCGGAATCCGGACCGGAATACTCGGTGCCGGCCACCGGATGGGCCGGTACGAACGGGTTTTGCCCGGACAGATGCGGCGCCACCGCCACCACCACCGCGGCCTTGACCGAGCCGACATCGGAGACGACGGCGCCGGGCTTGAGATGCGGCGCGATCTGCGCCGCCACCTCGCCGATGGCGCCGACCGGCACGCAGAGGATCACGAGGTCGGCCCCCGCCACCGCCGCCGCCTCGGTGCTCGCCAGTTCGGCCAGTTCCAGGGCCTTCACCCGCTCGACCACCTGAGGGTCGCGGTCGATCGCCACGATCTCGCGGGCGAGCCCGTAGGCCCGCGCCCCGCGGGCGATCGAGGAGCCGATCAGGCCGAGGCCGACGATGGCGAGGCGGGGAAGGGCCTCGCTCACGTTCTGTCTCCGCTGAGGAAGCCCGCCAGCGCGCCGACGAAGGCGCGGTTGGCCTCTTCGCCGCCGACCGTCACCCGGAGGGCATGGGGCAGGCCGTAGGAGCTGACGCGGCGCACGATCACCCCGGCCTGGGTCAGATACGCATCCGCCTCCGCCGCCGTGCGGCCGGGGGCGTCCGAGAAGTGGACGAGCAGGAAGTTGCCGACGCTCGGCGTCACGCTCAGCCCCAACGCCTCGACCTCCCGGGTGAGCCAAGCGAGCCACTGGTCGTTATGGGCGACCGCTGCCGCGACATGGGCCTCATCGGCAATCGCCGCCGCCCCGGCGGCGATGGCGCCGGCCGAGACGTTGAAGGGGCCCCGGATACGGTTGAGCGCATCCACCACCGCCTCGGGCCCGACCATCCAGCCGATGCGCTGCGCCGCGAGCCCGTGGATCTTCGAGAAGGTGCGGGTCATCACGACGTTCGGCGCATCGAGCGCCAGTTCGAGCCCGGCGGTGTAGTCGTTGGCGCGCACGTATTCGGCGTAGGCCCCGTCGAGCACCAGCAGCACGTTGCCGGGCAGGCCGGCATGCAGGCGGCGCACCTCCTCGAAGGGCAGGTAGGTGCCGGTCGGGTTGTTGGGGTTGGCGAGATAGACGATCCGGGTGCGCGGCGTCACCGCGGCGAGGATCGCATCGACATCCGCCGTGAGGTTCGTCTCCGGCGCCACCACCGGCGTGCCGCCCGCCGTGAGGATGGCGATGCGGTACACGAGGAAGCCGTGCGCGCAGAAGATGCCCTCGTCGCCGGGGCCGACGAAGGCCAGCGCCAGCAGGGTGAGCAGTTCGTCCGAGCCGGCGCCGCAGACGATGCGGGCCGGATCCAGGCCGTAGCGGCTGGCGATCGCCGTGCGCAGGCGCGTCGCGCTGCCGTCCGGATACAGCGCGAGGGTGGCGGCCTCCGCCTGAAGGGCCTCGACGGCACGGGGGCTCGGGCCGAGCGGCGTCTCGTTGGAGGAGAGCTTATGGATCTTCGCCACACCCGGCGCGGCGCTCTTGCCGGGCACATAGGCCTCGATGGCGAGCACGCCGGGGCGGGGCTGGGGGCGAAGGGCGGATTCGGGTGCGGACATGGGCCAGGGCCAACGAGTCAGGACGGACGACAAAGGGTCCGGCCGTCCCTCTACAGCATTTCGCGCGAGGGGGGAGCCGCCTCGCTCGGAGGAGACTCGTCCCGGCGGCGGATCGCCCATGCGCCGGACAGTCGAGACGCCGGCGGCCGAACCGGCGCCTCTACGGCTGCGCCGGCTTGCTTCCAGGCGCGGCGGGCGCCTCGCCCGACCCCGGCGGCAGCAGCACGTTCTTGGCGACGCTGCCCTCCGGCCCGTACTCGCCGGCCACCGCGAGGCAGGATTGCTCGCGGTTGAGATTCATCTGGTTGGACATCAGCGAGAAGATGCCCATGACCCGGCCGCCGAAGGGGCCGCGCGGGCTCACATCCGCCAGGGTCGTGTTCTGCTTGGCCAGCAGCGCCTCGAATTGCGGCGTGCCGAGCTGATAACCGCACACATTGACCGCCGAGAAGATGTAGGCGGCGAATTCCAGCGCCCGCGGGTTCGGCGCGTTGCGGATCGGCCGGGGGGGCGCGGCATCCTTCGGAGCCTCCTGCGCCGGCGGCGGGGCGGTGTCCTGCGCCGCAACCGGCCAGGCGAGGCCGCCGATCAGGAGGGCGGCGATGAGGGGGCGGACGGTCATGGCGTTTCGGCGTTCCTCGGGAGCGGACTCTCACGATCCGCTTAGGAACTCGGAGATAGCCCGGTCGCCCGCTCCCTCCAAGCGCGTGCAGGGCCCCGACGGGGCCCTGCGGCGTCTCACCACCGGTAGCTCACGCTGGCCAGCACCCGGCGGGCCTCGCCGTAGAAGCAGGAATTGGCCGATTGGCAGGAGGTGACGAAGCGCCGGTCGCCGAGATTGGCGGCGGTGATCGCCATGCGCCAGCGGTCCCAGTTGTAATGCACGGTCGCATCGAACAGGACGTAATCGGGCACCTTCAGATTGTTGAGCTGGTCGGCGTAGGAGCGCCCGACATAGCGCACGCCACCGCCGAAGCCGAAGCCGCGCCAATCGCCGAACGGGATCGTGTAATCGGCAAAGATCGAGGCGAAGGTCTCCGGGACGTTGGTCGGCGTCCTGCCGACGAGGTCGGCCAGGGCGGCATCGCGGACCTTGGTGTACTCGATGTCGTAGTGGGTCACCGCCGCGACGACGTTCAGGCCCTCGGCGAGGGAGGCGACGAACTGCCCCTCGATGCCGCGTGAGCGCACGGTGCCGAGCTGGGTGCTGCCGAAGCCGACCAGGACCGGGAAGGGCGGGTTGTCCCGCACGAGGTCGAAGGCGGCGATGTTGAGCGAGAAGCGCTCGCCGACCGGCTCGATCTTGACGCCGACCTCGATCTGCTCGCCCCGATCCGGCACGAGGGCCGCCCCGGTGATCGCGTCCGAGCCGATCTGCGGCTGGAACGAGGTCGAGTAGGCGACGTAGGGGGCGATGCCCGGATCGAAATTGTAGAGGAGCGCGATGCGGCCGGTGAGCGCCGTGTCCGTTCGGGACGTGCTCGTACCCGGCGCGAGCTTCTTCAGGACGTCGCTCTCGGCGATGTCGTAGCGCAGGCCGCCGATCAGGCTCAGGCGGTCGGTGAGCTTGATCTGGTCCTGGGCGTAGAATCCGAGCTGCTGGAAGCTGTTGACGTCGACCTGATAGGGCAGGGGACGGCCGACGATCTGCCCGTAGACCGGGTTGAGGATGCTGAGGTTGGGCCCAGGGAAGAGCGAGGCCTGATTGTCGTAGAGCGAGTAATTCTTGTAGTCGATGCCGAGCAACAGGTCGTGGTGGAAATAGCCGTCGAAGAAGCGAGCCTCGGCCTGGTTGTCGACCTGGAACAGGCTGACCTTGTCGCTGTACTGGAACTGGTAGCGGGCGAGCTGCGTCTGCGCCGCATCGGCGTAGCCGATCTGGCCGATATACGAGTTCTGGGTGGCGTCGCTGAACGAGTAGCGGAAGTTCTGGCGGAGGGTCCACACGTCGTTGACCGCGTGCTCGAACTCGTAGCCGGCGAAAACCTGCTCGCGCTGGAAGCTGTTGATGCGCGGATCACCCACGTTGAGGGAGCGGTCGATGCGCAGGCCGCTCAGGTTGGGCCGGACGGTGCCGGAATAGGGCAGGAAGTTCGCGGTGACCGCGCTCGCGTCGCGCTGGTAGCTCGTCAGCACCGTGAAGGAGGTGCCCGCATCCGGGCGCCACGTGAAGGCGGGGGCGATGTAGGCGCGATCCGAATCCGCCCCCTCGACCTGGGTGCCGCCCTGCCGGCCGATGCCGGTGAGGCGATAGAACAGGTGGCCCGAATCGTCGGCCGGGCCGCCCACGTCGAAGGCGCCGTAGACCTGTCCGAACGAGCCACCGGCGATCTCGACAGTGCCGAACGGCGTCAGCGTCGGGCGCTTGGTGATCTGGTTGACGATGCCGCCGGGATTGCCGGCGCCGAACAGCACGGCGGCGGGGCCGCGCAGCACCTCGATCCGCTCCAGGCCGAAGGTCTCCGTCTTGAGCGTGCCGAAGCCGTAATTCAGGAGTTGCAGGCCGTCCTTGTAGATGCCGTAGTCGCTCGCCACGAAGCCGCGCAGGGTGAAGAAATCCACCCGCTCGTCGGCGCCGTAGACGCCGGAATAGATGCCGGCGGTGTATTGCGTCGCCTGGGTCAGCGTCTGCGCCCCCTGCGCGTCGATCTGCTCGCGGCCGATCACGGTGATCGCCTGGGGGGTCTCGATCAGGGGCGTGTTGGTCTTGGTCGCGGTCACCGAGCGGGTGGCGACGTAGCCTGCGACCGGCCCGCGGGGATCCTCGGGCGCCGCGCGCCCATCCGCACCGCGCTGCGCGGTCTGGCCACCGGTCGCCGCACCCCGGCCGCTGCCCTCGACGGACAGTTCCTCAAGACGGGTCGAGGCCTGCTGCGCGGTGGCGCCGGCTGTCAGGGCCATCAGCGAGGCACCCGCCAGGACCATCGTCCGCAGGCTGCGGACGCCGACGAGAGAGTGAACCGGCCTCATCACTTCGACCCCATGTCGCCAACGCAGCCGACAGCCTCCGCAGACGAGGCGGAACAGGGCAGGCCGGTTGTTTGGAATTATGCTAAACTGTTGGCGTTACTTGCTTTTCGTGAGTCCAGGGGTACGACTCACTTTTTGGTGCCGCAAGTCGGTCGCGCGCAAATCAACGCCCTGTCGCCATCGGGCAACAGAATCGCGCACAATCTTTCGTTGAGACAACGCAGCGACCACCGCTCCTGCGGGAGTCCGAACGGACTTCGCAGGGTCAAATTCGACCGATCTGGCGGGGTTGAAGCCGCGCCACCATCTGGACGCGGCCTTCGGCGGAGACGGTCCTAGACCGTCACCTGGGTGCCGACCTCGACGACGCGGCCGGTCGGGATCTGGAAGAAGTCCGTCGCGTCGTTGGCGTTCTTGGCCAGGGTGATGAAGATCCGGTCCTGCCAGAGCGGCATGCCGGAATGGGCCGCCGGACGGATCGAGCGGCGCGACAGGAAGAACGAGGTCGACATGATGTCGAACTTGAAGCCCTCGCGCTTGAGCAGCGCCAGGGTGCGCGGGATGTTGGGCGTCTCCATGAAGCCGAAGCGCATCACCACCCGGTAGAAGCCGAAGCCCACAGGTGCGATGCGCACGCGCTCGGCCAGGGGGACGCGAGGCCGGTCCATGGTCTCGACGGTGAGCACCACGTTCTTCTCGTGGATCACCTTGTTGTGCTTCATGTTGTGCAGGAGCGCGGCGGGGGCGATCTCCGGGTCGCTGGTGAGGAAGACGGCAGTGCCCTTGACCCGCTGGTAGGAGGTGCTCTTCTCCAGCATGCCGACGAGCTCGATCAGCGGCACGTCGGTCTTGCGGGTCTTGTTGAACAGGATGGTGACGCCGCGCACCCAGGTCCACATCATCAGCATCAGGCCGCCAGCCAGCATCAGCGGCACGTAACCGCCCTCGTGGATCTTCAGCAGGTTCGAGAGCAGGAACAGGAATTCGAGCACGATGAAGGGCATCAGCACCGCCGCCGCGACGAGCGGGGCGAGGCGCACGACCTTCCACAGCACCACATAGGCCATGCTGGCGGTGAGCAGCATCGTGCCGGTCACGGCGATGCCGTAGGCGGAGGCGAGCGCCGAGGAGGAGCGGAAGGTCACCGCCAGCACCACGACGCCGAGGCCGAGCAGGGTGTTGATCTGCGGCAGGTAGATCTGGCCCGAATGCGCCTCCGAGGTGTGGCGGATCTCCATGCGCGGCAGCATGCCGAGCTGGATCGCCTGCCGCGACAGGGAGAAGGCGCCGGTGATCACCGCCTGACTCGCCGTGACCGTGGCAAGGGTCGCCAGCAGCACCATGGGGATCAGGCCCCATTCCGGCACGAGCTGGTAGAACGGGTCGGTCGTCTCCGGCTTGGCCAGCACGAGGGCGGTCTGGCCGAGATAGTTGAGGACGAGGCTCGGCGCGACGAGGCCGAGCCACGCCACCTGGATCGGGCGTCGCCCGAAATGGCCGAGATCGGCGAACAGGGCCTCGGCCCCGGTCACCGCCAGGAACACGGCGCCGAGCGCCACCAGTGCCCCCGTGCCGTGGCCGAGCAGGTAATGCACGGCGTACCAGGGATTGAAGGCGGCGAGCACGCCGGGATTGCCGGCGATGTGGGGCAGGGCCGCCGCCGCCATCGACAGGAACCACACCACCATGGCCGGGCCGAAGAAGGTCGCGACCCGGGCGGTGCCGTGGCTCTGGACCGCGAACAGGCCGACGATGATCGCCACCGTGATCGGCAGCACGTAATCGTCGAAGGCGGGGGTGACGAGCTTCAGCCCCTCCACCGCCGAGAGCACCGAGATCGCGGGCGTGATGACGGAATCGCCGTAGAACAGCGAGGCGCCCAGGAGCCCCAGCATGAACACGACCTTGGAGCCGCCGAGCGCGTGGCGGGCCTGGGCCATCAGCGAGAGGATGCCGCCCTCGCCGTTGTTGTCCATGCGCAGCAGGATCGCGACGTACTTGATCGTCACGATCAATAGCAGCGCCCAGATGATCAGCGAGGCGGTGCCGATCACCTCCTCCGGCAGCAAAATCCCGTCGGTGCGCGCAGGAGCCAGCGCCTCGCGGAAGGCATAGAGCGGGCTGGTGCCGATATCGCCGTAGACGACGCCGACCGAGCCGACCGTCAGCGCCCAGAAGCCGGTCTTGGCGTGGCCGTGCGCCTCCTCCTGCGTCGCGTCGTGCGCCCCCGCCGACGCCGTGACCGGGCCGCCCTCGCCGGGCGCCGGGCCAGCCGCAGGAGCAGCGGCGGCCGGGTCGTCCGCCAGGCTGGAACCGGCGGCACTCGCTCCGGCGGAACTTGGGCTGTCAGGCTGGGTCATCGGGCAGGCGTGCCTGGGCTCGCGCGTCGTCCAGCCGGATGTGCCGGAGCCGCATGAAAGGAATGCGTCGAAGATGCGGATCGATGCGCGCCGGGGCGCAGGGCGCCCTTGAGTCGGCCGGCGCGTCGTCCGATCAGACAGGACGGAGAGCCCCTGTCGGGCTCGCGGCGGGAGACACAGGACATGCTCGGCTCCCAAGGCACGGGCCGGGCGTTACGGCGGCCCGCTCGCAGGCGCGAGATTGCCCCTCGAAACAGAAAGGTGGCCGTCTCCGGCCACCTCGCGACAAGGCTCACTCGGCGGCGTCGCGCTTGCCCTGGCCGAAGCGGCGCTCGATGTAATCGATCACGATGGTCTCGAAGTCCTTGGCCAGCGTCGCGCCGCGCAGGGTCATCGCCTTCTTGCCGTCGATGAAGACCGGGGCGCTCGGGCTCTCGCCGGTGCCGGGCAGGGAGATGCCGATATCGGCATGCTTCGATTCGCCCGGGCCGTTGACGATGCAGCCCATCACCGCGACGTTGAGGCCCTCGACCCCCGGATAGGTCTTCTTCCACTCCGGCATGGAGGTGGTGATCCAGTTCTGGATGTCGCGGGCCAGTTCCTGGAAGGTGGTGGAGGTCGTCCGGCCGCAGCCCGGGCAGGCCGCGACGAGCGGGACGAAGGTGCGGAAGCCCATGGTCTGCAGGAGTTCCTGCGCCGCCTTCACCTCCACGGTGCGGTCGCCGCCGGGCTCCGGCGTCAGCGAGTAGCGGATCGTGTCGCCGATGCCTTCCTGCAGCAGCACGCCGATGGCGGCGGAGGCGGCGACGATGCCCTTCGAGCCCATGCCGGCCTCGGTCAGGCCGAGATGGATCGCGTAATCCGAGCGCCGCGCCACCTCGCGATAGACCGCGATCAGATCCTGCACCGCCGAAACCTTCGCGGACAGGATGATCCGGTCCTTCGGCAGGCCGAGGGCGACGGCGCGGTCGGCGGAGGTCAGTGCCGACTGCACCATCGCCTCGCGCATCACCGCGCGGGCATCGATGGGCTTGGGCGACTTGGCGTTCTCATCCATCAGGTGCGTCAGCAGCTCGCCGTCGAGGGAGCCCCAGTTCGCGCCGATGCGGACCGTCTTGCCGTACTTGATCGCCTGCTCGACGATGGTCGAGAACTGGACGTCCTTCTTCTCCTTGAAGCCGACATTGCCCGGATTGATCCGGTACTTGGCCAGCGCCTCGGCGCAAGCCGGATGGTCGGAGAGAAGCTTGTGGCCGATATAGTGGAAATCGCCCACCAGCGGCACGTGCACGCCGATGCGGTCGAGCCGCTCGCGGATCTTCGGCACCGCCGCCGCCGCCTCGTCGCGGTCGACGGTGATGCGCACCAATTCCGAGCCGACCCGGGCGAGCTGGGCCACCTGCGCGACCGTGGCGTCGATGTCGGCGGTGTCGGTGTTGGTCATCGACTGCACGACGATCGGAGCGCCGCCGCCGACGGTGACCGCCCCTTCGCCTTCGCCGACCTTCACGCCGACGGTGCGGTGGCGTGGTGCCGGCCCGGCGATCTCCGGCCCTGTCATGTTCGGGCTCTGGGAGTCGAGCGGGTTTGCCAGGGCGTCGGGAGCTTCCATGACTTCCATCGTGCCTTCGCGGGTCAACCTGTCATCCGCGCGTGCCGGCCGGGTCGTCCCGCAGGCGCGGGGACGATCCTATCCGAATCCGGCGCGATCCGCGACCGGCCGCCGCGCCCGCGCGCGGGCTGACAGGACGCAGCATGCCTCAATCGTGAGGCGCTTCCATGTCGTATCCGGATCAGGATGTCGAGCGTGTGGCGTGCGGATGCAAGGATGCCGGCCCCGCTCCACGCTCTATTCTGTCCTGCATCGCCCGCCCGCGGGGCAAAGAACCGCACGAGCCGGGCTACCGCATTGCACCATCTGAGGATGCACCGCAACAATTCAGGCGAGGCACGATGGACAGGATCATCTCGGAGCAGACAGCCGCCGGAGACGCGGGGACCGCCCCCACGCCCGACGATGCCCACAATCCGGCGACGGCGGTCCCGATCCCCATCGCCGATTCGACCCGCGTGAACCACGACTTCCGGGGCTTGGCCGGGCCGCGCGCCGAGAAGGCGGTCTCCCTGGCGCTTCAGGGCGGCGGCTCGCACGGCGCCTTCACCTGGGGCGTGCTCGACGCCCTGATCGAGGACGGGCGCATCGCCTTCGAGGCGGTGACGGGGGCCAGTGCAGGAGCGATGAACGCCGTCGTCCTGGTCGACGGCTGGCTCGCGGGCGGCCCGGACGGCGCGCGCGCGGCCCTGGAACAGTTCTGGCGTGAGGCGAGCCTGGATGCCGACCTGAAGCCCGTGCAGCAGAGCTGGATCGACGGCTTCTTCCACATCTGGAAGGGCAATCCCTTCGTCGAGGCGTGGCTGAAAGCGCTCAATCCCGGCCCCTATGCCGGCAACCCGCTCAACATCAACCCCTTACGCGGAGCGCTGGAACGCACCGTCGATTTCGAGCGCCTGCGCGGCGCCGAGACCGCCAACGTGTTCGTCTCGGCCACCAATGTCTGGACCGGCAAGCTCGCCGTGTTCGAGCGCGAGCACCTGACGGTCGACCACCTGATGGCCTCGGCCTGCCTGCCGACGGTGTTCCAGGCGGTCGAGATCGACGGCGTGCCCTATTGGGACGGCGGCTATCTCGGCAACCCCGCCCTCTACCCGCTGCACGGGGCGAGCACCCGCGACATCCTGTTGGTGCAGATCAATCCGGTGGAGCGCCGGGAGACGCCCCGCTCGGCCCGCGACATCCAGAACCGGCTCAACGAGATCACCTTCAACGCCAACCTGATGCGGGAATTGCGCGCCATCGATTTCGTGCACGGCCTGATCGACGAGGGCGGGCAGGCGGTGCCCGGCCTGGAGCGCGTCTTCCTCCACCGCATCGACGGGACCGACCTGCTGGAGGACTACGCCGCCTCCTCCCGGCTCGATGCCCGCTGGCGGATCATCGAGCGCCTGCGCGACAAGGGCCGGGCGGCGGCCAGGACCTGGCTGGACGACGGCTATGCCGAGGTCGGGCTGCGCTGCACCCTCGATCTGAAGCAGGCCTACCAGTAGCGGCTCGAAGCCGTCGCATACGGGTGCCAAGCGCTCGTCGCCCGTCATCCGGGTTCCGCTCCGCGGCCCCGGAACGGTGAGGGTCGTTCGATGGGGGCGGGGCCAGCCGACGTAACACAAGCATGGGCCGCAAAATCGCTTGCCACCGGGCCGCTACGCACATAAAGATATCTTTATGTCTAGCGAGAGCAGCTCGAAGAACAGTCCCATCCCGGTCCCGGTGCCCTTCGCCGAGGCGCTCGCCGTGTTGCGGGCGGCGGCGGAGGAGACGCGGCTGCGCATTCTCGCCCTGCTCGCCGAGGGTGAGTTGTCGGTCTCCGACCTCACCGACATCCTCGGCCAGTCGCAGCCGCGCATCTCGCGCCACCTCAAGCTTCTGGTCGAGTCGGGCCTGATCGAGCGTCACCGCGAAGGCGCCTGGGCCTTCTTCCGCCTGCGCGAGGCGGCCCTCGGCTACGTCGAGCCGCTGATCGCCGCCCTGGAGCGTTCGGCCCCGCCGCTCTCGGAGGATCGCGCCCGGCTCGATTCGGTCCGGGCCCAGCGGGCTGAAGCGGCGCAGTCCTTCTTCGCCCGGCTCGCCCCGAAATGGGACGGGCTGCGCTCCCTGCACGTGCCCGAGGCGACCGTCGAGGCGGCGGTGCTCGACGTGCTGGGCGATCGGCCGATCGGCCACGTGGTCGATCTCGGCACCGGCACCGGCAAGATGCTCGGCCTGCTCGCACCGCGGGCGACCCGCGCCACCGGGCTCGATTCGAGCCACGCCATGCTCTCGGTCGCCCGCGCCAATCTCGAACGGCTCGGCCTGTCGCGGGTCGATCTGCGCCAGGGCGACATCCACGCGCCGCCCTTCGGGCGCGGCGGCTTCGACCTCGTGGTGCTGCACCAAGTCCTGCATTATCTGGACGACCCGGCGCGGGCGCTCCGCGAAGCGGCCCGCCTCGTCGCGCCGGGCGGGCGCCTGCTGGTGGTCGATTTCGCCCCGCACAATCTCGAGCAATTGCGCGAGGCCCAAGCCCATCGCCGCCTCGGCTTCGCGGCGGAACAGGTCGCCGGCTGGCTGGTCCAGGCCGGCCTGAGCGATGTCGAGAGCCGCGACCTCGCCCCCGAGGACGGCACCGAACTGCCTCTCACCGTCACGCTCTGGCTGGCGCACGACGCCTCCGCCGGCCTCGCGGCGGTCGATCCCGAACGCGCCGTGGCCTGAGCCGGCGGCCCTCACGACCAAACGACCTTCAGGAGAAGGGACGAGACGATGCCCAGCACCTCCCGACACCGCGCCAGCCGCGACGGCTTCCGCCCGATCCGCGTCTCCATCGAGTTCTTCCCGCCCAAGACCGAGGAGATGGAGAAGATCCTCTGGTCCTCGATCGAGCGCCTCGCGCCGCTGCAGCCGAAATTCGTCTCGGTGACCTACGGCGCGGGCGGCTCGACCCGCGAGCGCACCCACAACACCGTGGCGCGCATGGTGCGCGAGACGACCCTGAAGCCCGCCGCCCACCTCACCTGCGTCGATGCGACGAAGGAGGAGATCGACGCGGTGGTGCAGTCCTACTGGGAGGCGGGCGTGCGCCACATCGTGGCCCTGCGCGGCGATCCGGCCGAGGGCGTCGGCCACGCCTACCGGCCCCATCCCGGCGGCTACGCCACCACCGCCGACCTCGTCGCCGGCATCAAGCGGATCGGCGACTTCAAGGTCTCGGTCTCGGCCTACCCCGAGAAGCACCCGGAGGCGGCCTCGCTCGACGCCGATATCGACGTGCTGAAGGCCAAGGTCGATGCCGGCGCCGACCAAGCGATCACCCAGTTCTTCTTCGATAACGAGATCTACCTGCGCTACCGCGACAAGGTCCGCGCCGCCGGCATCGACGTCCCGATCATCCCCGGCATCCTGCCGGTGCAGAACTTCAAGCAGGCGGCCAATTTCGCCCGCCGTACCGGCGCCTCGGTGCCCTATTGGCTCGCCGCCCGCTTCGAGGGTCTCGACAACGACGTCGAGACCCGCCGCCTCGTGGCGGCGGCGGTCGCCGCCGAGCAGGTGCTCGACCTCGTCGATGAGGGCGTGGAGGACTTCCACTTCTACTCGATGAACCGCTCGGATCTCGTCTACGCGATCTGCCACCTGCTCGGCCTGCGTTCCCAGGCGCCGGCCAAGCCGGCGGCGAAGGCGGCCTGACCCCTCGCTTCCACACACCTGACCCTCCTCCTGAGGCGCCCGCGTCAGCGGGCCTCGAAGGAGGGCTCCAGGGATCACTGCGCTCTCTGGAGGTCTCCTCCGAGGCCTCCGCTTCGCTCCGGCACCTCAGGATGGGGTGGGTTGATGCGACCGACGCTTTCGGTCATCGCCGTTCCGGAAAATCCCAGGATCGTCTGACATGACCGCCTTCCCCCCCGTCGACGGCACCGAGATCGAGCGCGCGCTGCGCCAGCGCGCCTCGGAAAAGATCCTCGTCCTCGACGGGGCGATGGGCACGGTGATCCAGCGGCTGAAGTTCACCGAGGAGGATTTCCGGGGTGAGCGGTTCAAGGATCACGGCCACGATCAGAAGGGCAACAACGACCTCCTGATCCTGACCCAGCCCGATGCGATCCGGCAGATCCACCTCGACTATTTCCTCGCCGGCGCCGATGTCTGCGAGACCAACACCTTCTCCGGCACCACGATCGCCCAGGCCGATTACGGCATGGAATCGATCATCCATGAGTTGAACGCGGAGGGCGCGCGCCTCGCCCGCGAGGCGGCCAAGCTCGCCGAGGCGAAGGACGGTCGCCGCCGCTTCGTGGCCGGCGCCATCGGCCCGACCAACCGCACGCTGTCGATCTCGCCGGACGTCAACAATCCGGGCTACCGCGCCGTCACCTTCGATCAGGTCAAGCAGGCCTATGTCGAGCAGGTGCGCGGCCTGATCGACGGCGGCGCCGAACTCATCCTGATCGAGACGATCTTCGACACCCTGAACGCCAAGGCGGCCATCGCCGCCGCGTGGCAGGTGTTCGAGGAGACCGGCATCAAGCTGCCGATCCAGATCTCGGGCACCATCACCGACCTGTCGGGCCGCACCCTATCGGGCCAGACGCCGGCGGCGTTCTGGAATTCGCTGCGCCATGCGAGCCCGCTGACCTTCGGCCTCAACTGCGCCCTCGGGGCCAAGGAGATGCGCGGCCACATCGCCGAGCTGTCGCGCCTCTGCGACACCCTGGTCTGCGCCTATCCGAATGCCGGTCTGCCCAACGAATTCGGCCTCTACGACGAGAGCCCGGAGGCGATGGGCAAGCTCGTCGGCGAGTTCGCCGAATCGGGCCTCGTCAACATGGTCGGCGGCTGCTGCGGCACCACCCCGGACCATATCCGCGCCATCGCCGAGGCCGTGGCCGACAAGACCCCGCGCGAGATTCCCGAGATCCCGCGCCTGATGCGCCTGTCGGGCCTGGAGCCGTTCGTGCTCACGAAGGAGATCCCCTTCGTGAACGTCGGCGAGCGCACCAACGTCACCGGCTCGGCCAAGTTCAGAAAGCTCATCACCAACGGCGATTACGCCGCCGCGCTCGATGTCGCCCGCGATCAGGTCGCGGCGGGCGCCCAGGTGATCGACGTCAACATGGACGAGGGCCTGCTCGACTCGCAGAAGGCGATGGTCGAGTTCCTCAATCTCGTGGCCGCCGAACCCGACATCGCCCGGGTGCCGGTGATGGTCGATTCCTCGAAATTCGAGGTGATCGAGGCCGGCCTCAAATGCCTCCAGGGCAAGCCGATCGTGAACTCGATCTCCATGAAGGAGGGCGAGGAGAAGTTCATCGAGACCGCCCGGATCTGCCGCTCCTACGGCGCCGCGGTGGTCGTGATGGCCTTCGACGAGCAGGGGCAGGCCGATTCCTACGAGCGCAAGGTCGAGATCTGCACCAAGGCCTACAAGATCCTGACCGAGCAGGTCGGCTTCCCGCCGGAAGACATCATCTTCGACCCGAACATCTTTGCCGTGGCCACGGGTATCGAAGAGCACAACCCCTACGGCGTCGCCTTCATCGAAGCCACGCGGACGATCCGGGAAACCCTGCCCCACGCCCACATCTCCGGCGGCGTCTCGAACCTGTCGTTTGCCTTCCGCGGCAACGAGCCGGTGCGCGAGGCGATGCACGCCGTGTTCCTGTTCCACTGCATCAAGGCCGGCATGGACATGGGCATCGTCAATGCCGGCCAGCTCGCGGTCTACGATGAGATCCCGGCGGAGCTGCGCGAGCTGTGCGAGGACGTCGTCCTCAACCGGCGCGAGGATGCCACCGAGCGCCTGCTGGAGGCCGCCGAGCGGTTCAAGACCGGCGCCTCGGCCCAGGCCAAGACCGCCGACCTCTCCTGGCGCGAGGCCCCGGTCGAGAAGCGCATCGAGCATGCGCTGGTCAACGGCATCACCGAGTACATTGTCGCCGACACGGAAGAGGCGCGACAGAAAGCGGAGCGCCCGCTCCACGTCATCGAGGGCCCGCTGATGGCCGGCATGAACGTGGTCGGCGACCTGTTCGGGTCGGGCAAGATGTTCCTGCCGCAGGTGGTGAAGTCCGCCCGCGTGATGAAGCAGGCGGTGGCCTATCTCGAACCCTTCATGGAGGAGGAGAAGCGGGCCAACGGGGGCACCGGGCAGCGCCAGGCCGCCGGCAAGGTGCTGATGGCCACCGTGAAGGGCGACGTCCACGACATCGGCAAGAACATCGTCGGCGTGGTTCTGGCCTGCAACAACTACGAGATCATCGATCTCGGCGTGATGGTGCCGGCCGCCAAGATCCTCGAGACCGCGAAAAAAGAGAACGTCGACATCATCGGCCTCTCCGGCCTCATCACGCCCTCCCTCGACGAGATGGTCCACGTCGCCTCCGAGATGGAGCGCGAGGGGATGGAGATGCCGCTCTTGATCGGCGGCGCCACCACCAGCCGCGTGCATACGGCGGTGAAGATCCATCCGGCCTACGAAAAGGGGCAGGCGGTCTACGTGACCGATGCGAGCCGCGCCGTCGGCGTGGTGTCGAGCCTGATCTCGAAGGAGACCCGCGGGACCACCATCGAGAAGGTGCGGGCGGAATACGCCAAGGTCGCCGACGCGCATCGCCGCTCGGAGGCCGACAAGCAACGGCTGCCGCTCGCCAAGGCCCGCGCCAACGCCTTCAAGATCGATTGGTCGGCCTACAAGCCGGTCAAGCCCAGCTTCACCGGCACCCGCGTCTACGGCTCCTACGAGGTGGCGGACCTCGTCCCCTATATCGATTGGACTCCGTTCCTGCAGACCTACGAGTTCAAGGGCCGCTTCCCCGCCATCCTCGACGACCCGGAGCAGGGCCCGGCCGCCCGCGCCCTGTTCGAGGACGCGCAGGCGATGCTCAAGCAGATCGTGGAGGAGCGCTGGTTCAACCCGAAGGCGGTGATCGGCTTCTGGCCGGCCAACAGCGTCGGCGACGACATCCGGCTCTATACCGGCGAGAGCCGGCAGGAGACGCTCGCCACCTTCCACGGCCTGCGCCAGCAGCTCTCGAAGCGCGACGGGCGCGCCAACACCTCGATCTCCGACTTCGTGGCGCCGGCCGAGACGGGCCTCGCCGACTACGTCGGGGCCTTCGTGGTGACGGCGGGCCTGGAGGAGGTGCGCATCGCCGAGCGGTTCGAGCGGGCCAACGACGATTACCGCTCGATCCTGGTGAAGGCTCTGGCCGACCGCATCGCCGAGGCCTTCGCCGAGCGGATGCATGAGCGCGTCCGCAAGGAGTTCTGGGGGTACGCCGCGAACGAGAGCTTCACCCCCGACGAATTGGTCCACGAGAAGTACGACGGCATCCGCCCGGCGCCGGGCTATCCGGCCCAGCCCGACCATACCGAGAAGGTCACGCTGTTCGATCTGCTCAAGGCGGAGAGCCGCATCGGCGTGAAGCTCACCGAGTCCTACGCCATGTGGCCGGGCTCCTCGGTCTCGGGCCTCTACCTCGCCCACCCGGAGGCGCATTACTTCGGCGTCGCCAAGGTCGAGCGCGATCAGGTCGAGGATTATGCCCTGCGCAAAGGCATGGATGTCGCCGCGGTCGAGCGCTGGCTCGGGCCGATCCTCAACTACGACCCCGCCCGCTACCTCAAGGCGGCGGCCGAATAGGCAGGCCCGCGCAAGCCCCCCACGTCATCGGCGGCCCTTCCAATCAGGGTGTCGGCGATGGCGTGGGGCGCGGCGTGCTCAAAGTCACACCCGTCGCCGGATCGCCCCGGCTCCCCCACTTTCCCCTTGCCGAACGGCGGCGGGGCGCGGCACGCCAGACCTCTTTCCCGCGGGGACGCCCCGCCTTCGACAGGAAGTCCCGATGCGCCCCACGCTCCTCATCGCCGCCGCGGTCCTGGCCCTCGGCCTCGGCGCCTGCAACAGCACGGATTCCGGCGGCCCCGGCCTGTCCTCGGCCTTCGATGCCAGCAACTACCGCAGCTCCAGCGACACCAACGGCACCCAGACCCGTCGGGACGTGAACCGCGCCTACACGCAGCCCTCGCTGCCTTCGATCGCCAATCGCGGCTTCTGATCCTCAGCGTCCTCGCCGCAACCGCCGCAGGCTCTGAACCGCTGCCCAGAGCCGCGGCGAACGCTTGATCCGGTGCTTGAGCCGGATCCCGGCCCCAGAGGCCAGGACGAGCAGGTGGCTGGCCGGGCTCACCGGCACCACCTGCTCGACCAGTTCGATGGTCTCGTCGCAGGTCTTGGCCTTGTAGCCCGCCTCGCCGACGCCGAGGTCGAGCGCCCGGCGGCCCCGCGCCGCCTGCTGGCCGACGAGACGGTGCAGCAGGATCTCGCCGGGGCTGAACCGGCCGAGTTCGGGGTCGGTGTCGAACGAGGTCCACATCCCGCAGAACCGCGCCGCATCGACCGCGCCGCCGAAGGTCGCCAGGATGCGCCCGCTCTTCGTCGCCACCAGGGCATGGACCTCGATGGCCGGGGCCGTGCCCTCCGCGCCCGGCGCGGTCGCGGCGGCGATGAAGCGGCGGATCCCGGCCGCCGCGTAGGGGTCGGCGATGCCGAGGCCGGTGAAACGCGCCGCCTTCTGCGCGTAGAAGGCGGCCTGAATCTCGGCCGCCGCCTCCGGCGTCCCGGCGATGCGGTGCTCGACCGGGCCCAGGGCCTCCACGAGCTTGCGCTCCTTCGCCCTGAGCTTCTTGCGGGTATCGCCGCTGAACACCCGGCGCAGGGTCGCCTCCGCATCGGGGCCGAGCAGCATGCCGTAGGCATCGCTCGGGGCCGGCAGGCCGCGGGCGCTCAGGGGGTTCGGCACCCCGTCCCAGAAGCGCGGCTGGTTGCGGAAGGTGAAGGCATCGATGCCCGCCGCGCGGCCCGCCCGCACCAGTGCCTCGGTCAGATCCTCCGGCCGCATCGCCGCCGCCTCGCGGGAGGCGAAGAGCGGCATGTGGAAATTGGCGTGCCGGTCGCCGACCACCCGGGCGATCCGGAGAGGCCCCCGGCGTCCCACGGTGAGCGGGATCAGCAGGCGGGCGCGCCCACCCTCGTCCCGCAGCACCAGGATCCGCGTCGCCTCGCCCGCATCGATCCCGGCTCCGAGATAGGCCGCCACCCAGTCGAAGCGTTGATAGGGCGTCATCAGAACCGCCGGATCGGATTCGAGCGCCCGCCACAGCCCCTCGGCCGCCGCGAGATCGGTGAAGACCTCCGCTTCCATGACGCCGCGGGCACGGCTCCGCGCGCGCAGCGGCCGACCCAAATCCTCGGCGAGAGCCGCCATGCCCGTCATCCCCCCGGCACGGAGGCCCGGCTCCACTTCGGCCGGGCCCGAACAAAAACAAGAATGCGAAAACACCTGCCGGGGACCCTCGCCGCCTATCCTCAAACTCCGGTTGACGGGGCCGGGCGACCTGCGGGGATGGGTAACGAAAGCTTTTCGCGTCGTCTGCTGGAGCATTTTCCGCGGAAGTGGTTGCCGGTTCCGCGAGAGAAAATGCGGCACGATCAAGCGCCTAGAGCATTTTTCGTGATCCAAGGATCATGGAAAATGCTCTAGCCTCAAGGCTGCCGCAACGCCGCCGGCGCTCCCGAGAAAGCGTGTCGCGCCCCATGCTCTCGCCCCGCACCCGTCACCGCCTGTTCCGCGCCGGCTTCCGTGCCGTGGCCGCGACCGGTGCCGACCGCTGGCTCGCTCCCGCAGCCCGCGGGCGCGGTCTGATCCTCACCTTCCACCATGTCCGGCCGGAGCCGGCCCCGGCCTTCGCGCCCAATGCCCTGCTGTCGATCACCCCCGATTTCCTCGACCGGACGCTGCGCCGGCTCGCCGACCGGGGCTTCGAGCTGATCGGCCTCGACCATGTGCCCGAGCGGCTCGCCGCCCCGGCGAACGGGCGTCCCTTCGCGGTGCTCACCTTCGATGACGGCTATCGCGACAATGTCGAACAGGCCCGCCCGGTGCTCGCCCGGCACGGTGCCCCCTGGACCCTGTTCGTCACCACCGACTTCGCCGACGGGCGCGGGCGGCTGTGGTGGATCGAGCTGGAGCGGGCCATCGCCCGGCTCGACACGGTGCGGCTCCCCTCCGGGCCCGTGCTGCCGGCGCGGACGCCAGCGCAGAAGAGCGCGGCCTTCGAGACGGTTTACCGAATCCTGCGCGCGGGCCCGGAGGAGATTCTGCTGGAGGAGATCGCCCGCCTCTGCCGCGAGGCCGGCTTCGTGGCCGGCAGCCTCGCCTCCGCCCTCTGCCTGGGCTGGGACGCCCTGCGCGATCTCGCCCGTGATCCGGGCGTCACCATCGGTGCCCACACCCTGTCGCACCCGATGCTTGCTAAGCACGGGGCCGCCTTCGCGGAGCGGGAGATTGCGGAGAGCCGCGCGCGGATCGAGGCGGAACTGGGCCGCCCGGTGCGCCATCTGTCCTATCCGGTCGGCGACCCGACCTCGGCGGGCATCCGCGAGTTCGGAATGGCCCGTCACCTCGGCTTCACGACCGCCGTGACGACCCGGCCGGGTCACCTCTTCGCCGAGCACGCGGAGCATTGCCACGCCCTGCCGCGGGTCTCGGTGAACGGGCTGCACCAGACCGACGCGGCGCTGGCGAGCCTGCTCTCCGGCGTGCCGTTCCTGGCCTGGAACCGGGGGCGCCGGCTCAACGTGGCATGAGGGAAGGCGCCCGGTCAGCGACGGCGGCGGCGCGGGCGCGACGTGCCGGAATCGGTCTCGGACGACCCGCTCTCGGCGCTGCCGACATCGAAACTGGCACTGGCCCGGCCGTGGCGGCGGCCGTAACGCCCCCGCCGTCCCCTGCGCGCGGGCTCGACATCGGGCTCCTCGACGGAGGGAATGCCGGGGATCGTCGCGGTCGTCGCGACCGAGGTCGTGCTGGCGGTGGTGTCGCTCGTGCTGACATAGCCGCCGCCGCTCGCGATGTTCCGGGCCGGCGGGCCGAACATGGCGAGGCATTGATTGTAGGCGAGGTCGTTCTTGAGCCGCTCGCACTCCGCCATCGAGCGCGGCGTTCCCTGAGCCAGGGCCGGAACGGCAAGCGTCAGGAGGCAGGCGGAGAGGAGAAGCTGCGGCCGGAACGGGGACAGACGACGGCGCATGGGCGACGGGCGACCTTCGGAAGCGAACCTTGAGCGTAGAGCGTCGAGCCTTGTCGCGGGGGAGTGCGGCGAAAAACGTATGGCCCGC
>NZ_NKUI01000099.1 GCF_014845115.1 Methylorubrum zatmanii
CCTGCTCTCCCCCGTCGTCACCGACCCGAAGAAGGCGGTGATCGCCCTCAAATGGGCGGTGCGCGAGATGGAGGAGCGCTACAAGAAGATGTCCAAGGTCGGTGTGCGCAACATCGACGGCTTCAACGCCCGCCTCGAGGAGGCGCGCTCCCGCGGCGAGGTGCTGACCCGGACGGTGCAGACCGGCTTCGACCGCACCACCGGCGAGGCGGTCTACGAGGACGAGGTCATGGACCTCAATCCGCTGCCCTACATCGTGATCGTGGTCGACGAGATGGCCGACCTGATGATGGTGGCGGGCAAGGACATCGAGGGCGCGATCCAGCGTCTCGCCCAGATGGCGCGTGCCGCCGGCATCCACCTGATCATGGCGACGCAGCGTCCCTCGGTCGACGTCATCACCGGCACGATCAAGGCGAACTTCCCGACCCGGATCTCCTTCCAGGTGACGAGCAAGATCGATTCGCGCACGATCCTGGGCGAGATGGGCGCCGAGCAGCTTCTGGGCCAGGGCGACATGCTGTTCATGGCCGGCGGCGGGCGCACGACGCGCGTGCACGGGCCGTTCTGCTCGGACTCGGAAGTCGAGAGCGTGGTCGCCCATCTCAAGCGCCAGGGCCGGCCCTCCTATCTCGAGGCGGTCACGGCGGACGAAGGCGAGATCCCGGGCAGTTCTGCGGCAGTTGCGGACGGTCCGGTCTTCGATGCCGGGCAGTTCGGCGGCGGCGAGGCGGGCGACCTCTACGAGCAGGCCGTGGCCGTGGTGCTGCGCGATAAGAAGGCCTCGACCAGCTACATCCAGCGCCGGCTTCAGATCGGCTACAACCGTGCCGCCTCGCTGATGGAGCGGATGGAGACAGAAGGGCTGGTCGGCCCCGCCAACCATGCCGGCAAGCGCGAGATTCTGGTGGAGCCCGAAGCGCAGGATTACTGATCCGCCTCACCGCGAAAGCCTCTGAGCGCGTCGTCCTCTCACCGAGGGCGGCGCGCTTCTGCGTTTCGGCGAGCCATGTCCGCAGCGTTGCAGCGACTCGACGCGCATCGCAGCCTTGAGTATAGCATCAGCTATAATTCAGAGTGCGAGGTTTTATGTCGAGAATGCGCTATGGGCTTCGCCGCTGGGGCGGGCTTGGCGTCGTCGGCCTGCTGACGGCACCGGTCCAAGCCGAAGAGATGTCCCTGGACGAGATCAGCGTGACCTCCGATAAGCCCGCGCGGCGGTTCGGCGAGGCGGCGGCAGGCGGCGCGGCCCCGCCGGACGGTATCCTGCCGGTGGTGGCGGACCGCTTCGCGACGGTCACCGTCGTGACGGGGAGCGAGCTGGCCCGCGCGCAGCCGACCTCCCTCGGGGAAGCTCTGTTCGACAAGCCGGGGCTCTCCGCCACCACCTTCGCGCCGGGCTCCGCCTCGCGGCCGATCGTTCGCGGCCTCGACAACCATCGCGTCCGCATCCTCGAAAACGGGACCGGGGTGCAGGACATGTCCGATCTCGGCGAGGATCACGCGGTGCCGATCAATCCGCTGATCAACGACCGCATCGAGGTGATCCGGGGGCCGGCCGGGCTGCGCTACGGATCGCAGGCGGTGGGCGGCGTGGTCTCCGTCGAGAACAACCGCATTCCGACCGCCATTCCCGCCGGCGGCGTCGCCGGGCGAGTCACCACCGGCCTTTCGGCGGTCGATAACGGCCGCAACGTCGCCGCCACGGTCGATGCTGGCCACGGCAACGTCGCGGTCCACGCGGATGCGTTCAAGAGTGCGGCGGACGATTACGACACCCCGCTCGGGATCCAGCGCAACTCCTTCAACCGGTCGCAGGGCGGCGCCATCGGCGCCTCCTATCTGTTCGAGCGCGGCTTCGTCGGGCTTTCGTTCAGCCATTTCGATTCCGTCTACGGCATCCCCGGCATCGGATCCGCCGCGCAGCGCACGCGCCTCGACCCGACCCAGGACAAGCTGCAGGCTCGGGGCGAGATCCGGCCGCTGGACGGGCCGGTCGCCGCGATCCGGTTCTGGGCGGGCGGCTCGAACTACCGGCACAACGAGTTCGGCACCGCACCGAGCGGCGTCGAGGAGATCGCGGCGGTCTTCAACAACCGCGCCGCCGAGGGCCGGATCGAGCTCGACCACGTGCCGGTCGAGACCGCCTTCGGCACATTGAGCGGACAGTTCGGCTTCCAGGCGGAGCGCCGCACGCTGCGCATCTCGGGAGCGGAGGGCGGCCTGCTGCGCCCCACCGACACCCGGGTCCAGGCGGCCTACCTGTTCGAGGAACTGGCGCTCGGCGGTGGCCTGCGGCTCCAGGCGGCGGGCCGGATCGAGGGCAACCGCGTCGCGGGCACCCAGGCGCTGTTCCCGGCCGACTTCCTGCCCGAGGGGCCCGGTGACGAACCGGTCGAGTCGCGCCGCACCCGCCGTTTCGCCCCGAAGAGCGCGAGCTTCGGAGCGCTGCAGGATCTGTCCCACGGCTTCGTCGCCAGCCTCACGGGTTCCTATGTGGAGCGTGCGCCGACCTCGCCCGAACTGTTCTCCCGCGGCCCGCACGAGGCCTCCGCCACCTTCGAGATCGGTGACCCGAACCTCAGGCTGGAGCGTGCCCGCACCGTCGAACTCGCCTTTCGCCGGGGGGAGGGCCCCTTCCGCCTCGATGCCACCGGCTATGTCACGCGCTATACCGGCTTCGTCTACAAGCGCCTGACCGGCTTCACCTGCGGCGATACCTTCGACAGCTGCGGCATCGGCGGTGGAGATCTGCGGCAGGTCGTCTATTCGCAGGCCGGCGCCACCTTCACCGGCGCCGAGATCAGCGGCCAAATCGACCTTGTGCCAGTCGGCGATGGCTTCGCCGGCCTCTCGGCTCAATACGATTTCGTCCGCGCCCAGTTTGACGACGGCAGCTTCGTGCCGCGCATCCCGCCGCACCGCGTCGGCGGCGGCGTGTTCCTGCGGGCGGATGGCTGGACCGCGCAGATCAGCCTGCTCCATGCCTTCGCGCAGACACAGACCGCGCCGCTGGAAACGCCGACACCCGGCTACAACGACCTGAAGGCCGAGATTGCCTATCGCCGCCCGCTCGATCCGGCCGTGTACGGCGTGAGCGAGGTCACGCTGGGCCTGCGCGGGACGAACCTGCTCGACGACGTGATCCGCAACGCCGCCTCCTTCCGCAAGGACGAGGTGGTGCTCCCCGGGCGCAATGTGCGGCTGTTCCTGACCGCGCGGTTCTGAATGTCTCTTTCAAAAAGCCGCCGCATCGTCGCGCCCGGAATGAGAGCGGCCGGTGACCGGGAGTTTTGCCGGGCCCTCGATGCACCTTCCGGCGTCGGAGCCTGCCCTAAAAGGCAGGATCGAGTATAACAAACTTCATAGCGGAGAATTGATATTTGATGTGAGATGAATTGCTGTGCTCCGGCGTCATCGAGTGCTGTTCAGGCAAAGCCATAAATCGATCAGGATATGTGAATACGGAATCTATGCCGGAGCTCGGTCGAATCCCGTAGGGCTTCCGTCCCGGCGAGCGGCCCCCGCCGTTTCTCTTGCCGAATTCTCCTCGCCACGTTCCGCTCGGAACATGGCACCATGCAGATGCGAAGGTGCAGGATGGATGGCAGCGGCGCTCCATCTGCCGCGTGGCCGGTCGGCGGCGACATGGCCGACCGGATCTGCGCCTTTGACTGGACGGCGACGGGCCTGGGCCCGATCGAGACGTGGCCGCCATGCCTGAGAGCCACGATCAGCCTGCTTCTCAGCTGCGGCTTCCCGATGATCGCTCTGTGGGGGGAGCAGCTCACGCAGATCTACAACGACGGTTACCGCGATCTGATGGGGCTGAAGCACCCGGACGGCCTGGGGCAGCCGTCCCGCGAATGCTGGCCCGAGGTCTGGCACATCAACGAACCGATCTACCGGCGGGTCTGGGCCGGCGAAACCTGCACCTTCGAGGATGGGCTCTATCCCATCACCCGCTCGGGCAGCCTGGAGGATGCGTGGTTCACGCTGACCTACAGCCCCTTGCGTGACGATCTCGGGCAGATCGCGGGCATTCTCGTCACTCTCGTCGAAACCACCGCCCGGGTGCTGTCGGAGCGTGCGCTGCGCGAGAGCGAGGCGCGCTACCGCGCCCTCGTCACGGCCGGAACCTCGTCGGTCTATCGCATGAGCCCGGATTGGCGGCAGATGCACGAACTCATCGGTCGGGGCTTCCTGGCCGATGTGGTGGAGCCGTGCGAGAGCTGGGCCGACCGCTACATCCTGCCCGAGGATCGAGGTGTGGTGAACGCCGTCATCGCCGAGGCGAAGCGGACCAGATCCCTGTTCGAACTCGAGCATCGGGTTCGCTGCGCGGATGGCAGCATCGGCTGGACCTTCTCGCGGGCTGTTCCGATGGTCGGGCTGGATGGCGAGATCGTCGAGTGGTTCGGCACCGCCAGCGATGTGACCGAGCGCAAGGACGCCGAGGCGGCGTTGCGGGAGAGCGAGGACCGTTTCCGCGCCGAACTGGAGCGGCAGGTGAGGGAGCGGACGGCCGAACTGCAGGCGAGCCGCGACCTGCTCCAGGCGACCATGGACAGCTCCATGGACATGATCCAGGTCTTCGAGGCCGTGCGGGACGAGGCTGGTGAGATCGTCGATTTCCGTTGGCTTCTCAACAATCATACCTCCGAGAGCAGGTATGGGGAGGTGCGCGGGGAAAGCTTGCTCGAACGCAATCCCGGCGTGGAGCAGGAAGGAATCTTCGATGCCTTCAAGCAGGTCACGGAGACAGGGCTGCCCTCGATCGCCGAGCGCCGCTACGACCACGAGCAGTTCAGCGGCTGGTTCTTCCAATCCGCCGTGAAACTTGGCGATGGGGTGGCGACCACCACCAAGGATATTTCGGCCTGGAAGGCGGCGCAGGAAGAAGTCCTGCGGCTGCGCGACGAGATCGCCCAGGCTGCCTTGCGCGAGAGCGAGGACCGCTTCCGCGCCCTGGCGAGCCTCATCCCCGTCCTGCTGTGGCGCTCCGATGTCAGCGGCCAGCACAACTCCGCCAATGAGCCCTGGCTCACCTATACCGGCCAGACCCTCGCGCAGTCGCAGGGCGGCGGATGGCTCGAAGCCATCCATCCCGACGACCGGGCCAAGGCACGCGATGCCTTCGAGACCGGGCGCGGGAAGCGGCAATCGATCGAGGTGCAGCAGCGTATCCGCCGCGCCGACGGGCAATATCGCTGGTTTCTCGTGCGCCAAGCGCCGATCGTTGATGCGGAGGGGCAGCTCACCCAGTGGATCGGCGCGGCCATGGACATCCACGACCTGCATGAACTGCAGGAGCGTCAGGCCGTGCTCGTCGCCGAGCTGCAGCACCGCACCCGCAACCTTCTCGGTGTGGTGCGCTCCATCGCGCATCAGACCATGGTGCAGACCGGGCCGACCACGCGCTTCCGCGAGCAGTTCAGCGACCGGCTGGCGGCCCTCTCCCGGGTCCAGGGCCTGCTGTCGCGCTCCGAGCAGGAGCCGATCACCCTGCAAGCCCTGATCCAGACCGAGCTGAATGCCCTCGGCATCGACGACTTCGCCGAACGGATATTTTTGAGTGGCCCGCCGGTGCGCCTGCGCAAGGCCTCGGTGCAGACCCTTGCCCTGGCCCTGCATGAACTCGCCACCAATGCTCGCAAGCACGGTGCCCTGACCACCGCGCATGGCCGCCTCTCCGTGACGTGGCACGCCGAACCCGGCCAAGGGGAGGAGGAGCGTTTGCTGCTGGAATGGGTCGAGGACGGCATCAGCCACGCGCGGGAGGAGCAGAATCCGACCCGGCGCGGCTACGGACGCGAACTGATCGAGCGGGCGATGCCTTACGTGCTCGATGCCAAGACCCGCTACGAACTCGGCGAGACGCGCCTGTTCTGCTCGATCGACATGCCCCTCGGCGCGCGCGCGCGGGAAAGGGACGAAGCGTGATCGGAGGCTTCAGGCCGCCAGCGCCGTCAGCATCGCGCTGCCGGCCTGGCTCGCCTCGTAGCGGGTTCGCTGGGTGCGTGCGTCGCGCGCGGTCACGGTGAGAAGCGCCGCGCTGGCAAGGGCCTCCACCGCGCGCAGCACCAGGGCGTGCTCGACGCCGAAGACACGGGCGAAGCTGCGGCTGTCGCTCGCCAGCCCGAGATGCAGGCCGGCGAGGATGCCGGCCTCCAGCAAGTTCAGCTCCGGCCGCAGGGCCGCGATGGTGTCGGTGGCGGCGAGGAAGGTCTCGGCGTCGGCGGGAGGCTCGCTCATGCGGCCTTGCCCATATCCTTGCCCATATCCTTGGCCTTGCCGGCGTTGGCGCGGGGACGCACCTGAACCAGCACCGATTTCGAGGTCGGGGTATCCGAGAACTCGCCGAAGGCCGAGAGCGGCACCAGCACGTTGAGTTCCGGGTAATAGCCCGCCAGCGAGCCCCGCGGCATGTCGAAGGGGACGAGGCGGAAATCCTCGGCCACCCGCTCGACGCCGTCCTCGGCGTGGACGCAGACGAGGTCGACCCGCTCACCTGCCCGCGCCTTCAGCTCGGCGAGGTCGTCGGGATGGGCGAACACCACCCGCCGCTCGCCGTAGACGCCGCGATAGCGGTCGTCGAGGCCGTAGATCGTGGTGTTGTACTGGTCGTGGCTGCGGAAGGTCTGCAGCACGAAGGTGTTGTCGAGGCTGCTGGCGCGCTGGTGCTCGGTGGCGACCGGAAGCGGACCGCTGGAGAAGCCGGCCCGGCCGGTCGCCGTCTCGAACACCCGCTCGGCGGCGAGGTTGCGCAGCATGAAGCCGCGCGGGCGGCGGACTCGGCTGTTGAAGTCGGAGAAGCCGGGAATCGTCCGCTCGATCAGGTCGCGGATCCGGTCGTAATCGTCGGCCAGCGCCGCCCAGTCGATCCGATCCGAGCCGACGGTCGCCGCCGCCATGCCGGCGATGATGCCGATCTCCGAGCGCAGATGCGGCGAGGCCGGCTTGTTGATGCCGCCCGAGCCGTGGACCATGCTCATCGAATCCTCGACGGTCACGATCTGCACCTTGCCCCGGCTGTTGCGGTCGATCTCGGTGCGGCCGAGGCAGGGCAACACGTAGGCGACCTTGCCCGGCACGAGATGGGAGTGGTTGAGCTTCGTCGCGATGTGGACGGTGAGTTCGCAGCCGGAGAGTGCCTTCTCCACCAGCCGGGTGTCGGGCGTGGCGCGGACGAAGTTGCCGCCGAGCCCGATGAAGGCCTTGGCCGAGCCGTCGAGCATCGCGCCGATGGCGCCGAGCACGTTGTGGCCGTGCCTGCGCGGCACGGTGAGGCCGAATTCGCGGTCGAGCGCCTCCAGCAGGGCGACGGGCGGCTTCTCGTTGATGCCGACCGTGCGGTCGCCCTGCACGTTGGAATGGCCGCGCACCGGGCAGAGGCCGGTGCCGGGCCGGCCGATATGGCCGCGCAGGAACAGCAGGTTGGCGATCTCGCGGATGGTGGCCACCGAGTGGCGGTGCTGGGTCACGCCCATCGCCCAGGTCGCGATCACCTTGTCGGCGCCGAGATAGACCTCGGCCGCGGTCTCGATCTCGTCCCGGGTCAGGCCGGACTGGTCGAGGATCGCCTCCCAGCTCGTCCCCTCCACGGCGGACCGGTAATCCTCGAAGGCGCTGGTATGCGAAGCGATGAAGGCGTGGTCGAGGAGCGAGGGCTTGCCAGCGGCGAGGGCCGCCGCGTCCCGGGCGAAGACGACCTTGGCGATGCCGCGGAAGGCAGCCATGTCGCCGCCGGGCTTGGGCTGATAATAATGGCTGGCGATCGGCCGGCTCGCACCGCGCAGCATCTCGACGCTGTTCTGCGGATCGGCGAAGCGTTCCAGGCCGCGCTCGCGCACGGGGTTCAGCACCACGACCCGCGCACCCCGCTCGGCGGCGCGGCGGAGATCGCCCAGCATGCGCGGATGGTTGGTGCCGGGATTCTGGCCGACGACGAAGATCGCGTCCGCCTTCTCGAAATCCTCGAGCAGGACCGTGCCCTTGCCGATGCCGATGGCCTGGATCAGGGCGATGCCGCTCGCCTCGTGGCACATGTTCGAGCAATCGGGGAAGTTGTTGGTGCCGTAGGCCCGGGCGAACAGCTGGTAGAGATAGGCGGCCTCGTTGGAGGCGCGGCCGGAGGTGTAGAACTCGACGCGATCCGGATGGTCGAGCCCGCGCAGAGTCGCGCCGATCTCGGCGAAGGCCTCCTCCCACTCCACCGCGCGGTAGCTGTCGCTGGCGGCGTCGTAGCGCATCGGATGGGTCAGGCGGCCCTCGTTCTCCAGAGCGTAGTCGGTCCAGCCGCGCAGCTCCGAGACGGTGTGCTTGGCAAAGAAGCGCGGTGTCACGCGCTTGTCGGTGGCCTCCCAGGAGACCGCCTTCACGCCGTTCTCGCAGAACTCGAAGGATGAGCCGTGGGCCGGATCGCCCCAGGCACAGCCGGGGCAATCGAAGCCGTCCGGCTGGTTGGCGGAGAGCAGGGCCCGGGCGCCGGACAAGGGCGCGCGGCTGCTCAGCAGGTGCTTGCCGCAGCTCTTCAGGGCGCCCCAACCGCCCGCGGCGGAAGAGCGCTTGGGTACGCTTTGCGAACGGTCCATCGGAGAGCCCGGTCTTCGCTTTGTGGAGACTGCCTGCGACACCCTGTATCCGCCGCCTCATCCCGCTGGCGGGCGGGCGGTCTCAGGTGTCGTGACCGGGAAATAACATCTCGCAGCCGCGAGTTGATGAGCGGCCGGCGAAGGGGGAGGCATTCGTGGTGTGCACGCCACCTTAGCTTGATTCCAGAAGATGCCCGTTTCTGGAATGGCTCGAGCCTTATTGGGACGATGAGGCGGGGGATCGGCTTCAGGAACTTTGGTGCATTGCATCAAAGTTCCTGAGGCAAAAATTCTTGCGGCAATCGGATTCAGGCGCTCCGCGCGAGCGAGGCCGCATCCCGTCCGACGACCGGGGCGAGACCCGTCAGTCCCTCCGCCTTCAGCTTCCCGGACAATCCCCGCTTGATCGCGCCGACCAGCCCCGGCCCCTCGTAGACCAGGGCGGAATAGAGCTGGACGAGGCGGGCGCCGGCCCGGATCTTGGCCCAGGCGGCCTCCGCCGAATCGACGCCGCCGACACCGATCAGGGGAATGCGGTCGCCGACCCGCAGGAAGGTCTCGGCGAGGAGGCGCGTCGAGGGGCCGAACAGCGGACGGCCGGACAGGCCGCCGGTTTCCCTGGCCAGGGCCGCTTCGGCGAGGCTCGCGGGCCGGGCGATGGTGGTGTTCGAGACGACGAGCCCCTGGATGCCCCGCCGGAGCGCCGTGGCGGTCATGGCGTCGAGGCCGTCCAGGGCGATGTCGGGGGCGATCTTGAGCAGCACCGCGGCGCGCGACCCGCTCGCGTCGCGGGCGGCGACCACGCGGGCGAGGAGATCGTCGAGGAAGGCTTCGCCCTGAAGGTCGCGCAGGCCCGGGGTGTTCGGGGACGAGACGTTGACGGTGATGAAGGCGACATGGGGCGCGAGGCGCGCGGTGCAGGCGACGTAATCGGCGAGCCGATCCTGCGATTCCTTGTTGGCGCCGATGTTCACGCCGACGAGTCCGCCCCGGCCGGCGCGGGCCTCGAGCCGCCCGGCCACCACGTCGAGCCCCTCGCTGTTGAGACCGAACCGGTTGATCACCGCTCGGTCGCGGGGAAGCCGAAACACCCGCGGGCGCGGGTTGCCGGGCTGCGGCCGCGGCACCACCCCGCCGACCTCGACAAAGCCGAAGCCGAGGCCGAGAAGCGCGTCCGCCACCCGCGCGCCCTTGTCGAAGCCGGCGGCGAGGCCGACCGGGTTGGGGAAGCGGAGACCGAAGGCTTCGACCGCGAGGCTCGCCTCGTCCGGCGGCGGGCGGTGCGGCGGCAGCAGAGCCAGCCCGCGCAGGGTGAGGTCGTGGGCGGTTTCGGCGTCGAGCCGGTGCAGCAGCGGCCGCGCCAGGGGAAAGGCCGCGGGGACGAGGGCGTCGATCATGCCTGTCCGACCTTCGCCGGGAGGGAGTGCGGGAAGACGTGGCGCCCGTCCGTCCCGAGGGGCAGATCGACCACGGAGCGTACGGCGCTCAGGGGCAGCTCGCCGTAGAGATGCGGGAACGGTGCCCCGCCGCGTGACGGCTCGAAGCGCAGGGCCTCCCCGAGGGCCTCGGCCTCGACCGCGACGAGCAACAGGTCGTCCTGGCCGGCGAAGTGGCGGGCGGCGGTCTCGGCCACCTGCCCGGCGGTCGAGAAATGGATGAAGCCGTCGGCCCGGTCGACCGGCGCGCCGATGAAGCGGCCGAGCGCCTGCGCTTCCTGCCAGAGGGGCCGTGGGCAGATCTTGTAGACGAGGGCCATCCGCTCTCCGTGGGGGCTCGTCGTGGCGGCTTTTCGCCCGCGGCACGCTCGGCCTTTGCATCGATGCCTGCGAGACGTCGCACATCTTTCGGGCGATGCTTAGAGGGCGCCCTCCGACACGGCAACCGCCCCTGCGGCGGGCCGGCCGGCGGCGAGGGGGGCGGGCCGGGACTGCTCCGATGCGACATGCCTCGTCCCGGATGCTCCGATTGCGTTCGGGCCGGGCGAGTTCTAGTTTCCTATTTTTAGGCCGTATGTCTCCACGGCGCATGCCCCGGGCCGAGGCTGCGATGCTGTCGCACGAGCAGATCTGGACCGCCATCGACCGCTTGGCCGAGCGTTACGGCTATTCCGCCTCCGGGCTTGCCCGGCGGGCGGGGCTCGATGCCACCAGCTTCAACCGCTCCAAGCGGGTCGGGCCCGACGGGCGCAAGCGCTGGCCCTCGACCGAATCGATCGCCAAGGTGCTCGCCGCGACCGGCGCCGGCCTCGACGACTTCCTGCGCTTGGTGGATTCTCACGAGGGTCCGCCGCGGACCATGGTGCCGCTGATCGGCATGACCCAGGCCGGTTCGGGCCGCCTGTTCACCGACGAGGGCATGCCGACCGGCGGCCCTGGCTGGGAGGAGATCGAGTTTCCCGATCTCGGCGGGGACCGGGCCTTCGCCCTTGAGGTTCAGGGGGATTCGATGTTGCCGCTCTACCGCGACGGTGACGTGCTGATCGTCGCGCCCAATGCCAGCATCCGCAAGGGGGATCGCATCGTCGTCCGGCTCAGCAGTGGCGAGGTCGTGGCCAAGGAGCTGCGCCGCCGCACCGCCCGCACCATCGAGCTGGCCTCCCTCAACCCTGATCACGAGGACCGGACGGTGCCGCTCGCCGAGGTCGCCTGGATGGCCCGGGTGATGTGGGTGCGGCAGTAGTTCCATGCCCTTCGGTCCGAGCGTAAGCCTCGGAGGCTGTTTGATGTGATCGACGGAGTTGATCCCGCCCGCGGCACCTCAGGACGAGGTCGTGGGTAGGATGGAAAAATACCTGCGAGCCTGCCTTCTGGAGGCAAGCAGGCGCTCAGAGCCCCGCCAGCCTGTGAGCCATGCCCAGGGCGATCTGGCCCGAGAGGAGACTCCAGCCGCAGGCGATCATCGTGGCGATCATCACGAAGGGGATCGGCCGCCGTTCGAAACGCCGCCCGCGCAGGGTGTTGCGCAGGATGATGAAGGGCGCGCCGAAAACCAGCATTGGCAGGGCGGCGATGGCCGAGACGCCCCCGGCCTCCAGCAGGTGGAAGCTCGCCCGACGGTTCGTGGCGAACTCGAAGGCGCTCGCGAGCAACCCCGCCAGAGCGAGGCCGACGATGAGCGCCTGGATCGATTCGAGGGAAGACGGGCTCAGGCTCATGACGCGCTCGACGCTCCTTTTCAGGAAGAGACGCACATCCTGGCCGATCGTTTACGCCTTGTTAAGGAATAGGTTTCGTTAACATTAACGCCGCCCACAGGCTTCGGGCCCGGAGCGGCGCTGAGAGCGGAGCGAAGGATTGGGGCCGCTTACCACGCGTCCCCGAAGGCCGGCATCAGTCCTTCGGGGCGACGTCGTAGGTTCAGGCGTCTTCTTCGAGATCGATGTCGAGGATCGCCATGCGGAAGGTGAAGGAATCGTCGCCGTCCTCCTTGTCGTCGGCAAGCACGCCGATCGATTCGTCGCCGATGAACACCTCGGCGGAATCGCCGGTCTTCATCGCGACAACGCGGATATTGGCGTTGGCGAATTTGCGGCGCAGATAATCCTGCAGCTTGGCGACTTCGGTCTTGGTCACGCCGTCAACCTTCTTGCGAGGCGCCACGTGCCGGAACGGGCGGTCCCGGCAGCAGCGCAGATGGGGCTTCGGATGGTGGTGGGCGGCTTGCCACGTCGCGGGAGGGCAAGCAACCCGCCCGCAGGACGTGATGCGCCTGTTCGCGGCGCCTCATACCAATCCGTTCGATCCCTTCGGGAGGGCGGATTTGGGCTTCGCTCACACGCCGCGCGGGCAGGCTGAGACGCAACCCGCTCCGATCAAGCGGAGGCCGGATCAGATGCCGCCGGCGATGTCGACGAACTCGCTCATCGCCACGAGTTGATCCATCGAGCGGGCGGGCTCGGCGCAGCCGGCAGCGCCGACGACGCGGGCCGGCACCCCGACGACGGTGGTGTGCGGCGGCACCGGCCGAAGCACGACAGAGCCCGCCGCGACCCGGGCGCAGGCCCCGACCTCGATATTGCCGAGGATCTTGGCGCCCGCACCGATCATCACGCCGCGGCGGATCTTGGGATGGCGGTCGCCGCCATGCTTGCCGGTGCCGCCGAGCGTCACCGCGTGCAGGATCGAGACGTCGTCCTCGATCACCGCAGTGGAGCCGACCACGACACCGGTGGCGTGATCGAGGAACACGCCGCGCCCGATCCGGGCCGCCGGATGGATGTCGGTCTGGAACACTTCCGAGGACCGGCTCTGGAGGTAGAGGGCGAGGTCACGCCGGCCCTGGCCCCAGTACCAATGGGCCAGACGGTGTGCCTGGAGGGCGTGGAAGCCCTTGAAATAGAGCAGCGGTTCGATCGCCCGCGTCGTCGCCGGGTCGCGGTCCATCACCGCCAGGATGTCGGCGCGCATGCTCTGGCCGATGCGGGGATCGTCCTGCAACGCCTCGTGAAAGCCGTGGGCGACGAGTTCCGTCGGCAGCGATCCGTGCCCGAGGCGGGCGGCGACCCGGTGGGATACCGCCGCTTCCAGAGTCGGATGGTTGAGGATCGTAGCGACGAAGAACGAGGCGAGTTGCGGCTCGTCGCGCAGCACCGTTTCCGCCTCGGTGCGCACGCGCGTCCAGAGCGGGTCGACGATGCCGGCGATCACCTCGCGCCCGGAGGCCGGGCTGAGCGACGGGCTGGCGGACATGCATTCCTCCTCGACGGATGCGCCGGCTGTCCATCCGGCCTGAAACCGCGACGGCCTGTCGCAGCGGATGGCACCGTTTCAACCCGATGCGCACGACGCTGAAGCGACTCCCGACAGACGGGATCTGTCGCGAAGCCGCGCGCAGGGACACGACGGATATCGCGGGACCAGCGCGGGAGAAGAGAATCGTCTCCGCCCGCGCTGCGTCAAGCCTTACAGCTTGGAGCGCTCCCGCGCTGCATCAAGGGGGGCCGGACGGTGAGGGCTTCCGTCACGCGGCCGGGCGCTTGCCGCCGTTGTCGATGCCGCTGAAGCGGGTTTCGATCACCTCGATCAGGCGCTCGGCCATAGTCTCGACCGGCACGTCGGACGTATCGACCACCGCCGAGGCGCGGGCGTAGAGCGGCTCGCGGCTGAGCAGCACGGCGCGCAGGTCGTCGAGCACCCAGGCCGGATCGCCCTTGCCCTCGACATGGCCCTGTTCGCGCACCCGCTGCAGGTGCTCCTCGGGACGGGCCTGCAGCCAGATCGTGTAGAAGGAGGAGAGCAGCAGGTCGTAGGTCAGCGGCTCGGCGACGATGCTGCCGCCGGTGGCGAGCACCATCGGTCCGGGATGCTCGGCCAGCCCGCGCAGGGCCTTCTGCTCGAGCCGGCGATAGCCCTCCTGACCGTAGATCGCGAAGATTTCCCGCACGGACAATCCGTTCTCGCGCTCGATCTCGGTGTTGAGCTCCACGAATCGCCAGCCGAGATGCGCGGCCGCCATGCGCCCGAGGGTCGACTTGCCGGCGCCACGCAGTCCGACCAGCGCCACCCGGCGACGGATCGTCCGCGTTTCCGCGCCGATCGAGCCCGCCAGCACGGATTTGGCCTGGGCAATCTGGTCGGGACCTGCCTGATCGAGCAGGTCGCGGATCACCCGCCAGTCGGACGAGGTCTCCTGGCTGGAGACGAGGTCGTCGAGCCGCATGCCCATCGCGTTGGCGACGCGCCGGAGCAGGATGATCGACACATTGCCCTGGCCGCTCTCGAGTTGCGCGATGTAGCGCTCGGAGAGGCCGGACGCCTGGGACAGCAGCTTGCGCGACAGGCCGCGCACCGTGCGGGCGTGGCGCACCCGCCGGCCGAGCTCGTTCAGGAAATTCGCTTCTTGTTCGGCCGCGTCGGTCATGGCCTCGTTCACCTCATCGTCCTTTCCGACGCCCGCTTCAAGCTGTCAGCGTGCCGGGGCCCCATCGGGGCGTCGGCCTCTTAAAACTCAGTCCGGCCACTCCATCCGGCAAGCCGGACCGTTTTCGCCTGCTGCAACGCACGGGCCAGGTCTCGCGGATGCGGCAAGGGCGGCGGACATCTGAAGACTGCCCCGTCGCCGCGCAACCCATACCACAAGCGTGGCATCCATGCGAGCACGCCGTGCGATAATATATGTTGGTGCCGATGGCGAGACGTTTTGCACTGCAACGCGCCCTGCCTCGAAAAGCGGCATCGCAGCGGAGCGACCGACGATACGCCCGTCTTCTCTACACCACCCTGCGATGGAAGGGCAGCCGGCTGTAACTGCCGTCCGTCACCCGCCGGCTCCATCCTATCCCCGTCATTCGCAAGGTGATTTCCGAAAGGGGCCGATCAGGCGCTCGTATTCGGCTTCGGCCGCGCCGTAACTGCTCCCGGCCAGGTCGCAGAGCATGCCGCGATCGAGGACGGTGACGAGGGCACGCCGCGCGCGGATGGCGCCGTAGCCCTCGAGTGCCTGGATCGCCAGCGTCACGGTCGAGCGCTGGGTCGCCAGCATGATCGACAGGAAGTTATGGGTGAGCGGAAGCTCATCCGCTTCCAGCCGGTCCTGCGCCATGAGGATCCAGCGGGCCAGACGCTCCTCGACGGTGTGGATGCCGTTCGACAGGGCGGTCTGGCTCACGGTCATCATGACCGTGTGGGTGTAGCGCATCAGAAGGCCGTGCAGGGCCGGGCTGGCCCCCATGGTGTGGCGAAGTGCCTCGGCCTCGATCCGCAGCCAGGGCCCCCCGACCTGGATCAGCAACTCGTGCGAGGCGAGATCCACACCCAGCACCGTGGCCGTACCGACCATGCCGTCGTAGCCGAAACAGCCGACCTCGACCCTGCGGCCCTCGCTGGTCACGGCGACGTTCGAGGACAGGCCGCCTTCGGGAAAGTAAGCGAAATCCAGCCTCTGACCGATCGACCAGAGGATGTCGCCCTTGTTGACGGTGATCCGCTCGAAAAGAGGCAGGATCCGGTTCAGGTCGTCCGGCGGCAGCGCCTGGAGCAGGCGGTTTCGTGTCGACGACACAGTCATGTCCGGCCCCGGAAGGTTCGCGCCTTCCTGGGGAAACGCGTTTTCGGGAGAGGAAGTTCGGCGGCCGGGCTCGGACCGCGGGATAGCGGCCGCGGCGTCGGCGAGGGGCGTTCGGCGAGAGCGCGCCGCGCGGTCATCCCCGTCCGGTCGCTGCGGCGGGCCGGGGCATGCCGCCGACGGAGCGCCTGCGCCCCGCCCGTCGGCGCAGGATGTAGAGCGTCAGCCCCGTGGCGGCGAAGCCCGGCATGGCCAGGGCGGCGAGGCAGAACAGCAGCGCGACCGGTGCACCGAAGAAGCGGCCGCGATGCACCTCCAGCATGTTGTCGGCGAGCCGCTGGCCGAGGCCCGCTCCGTCCGAGCGCCTGTCGCTGAGGAGATCACCGGTGCGGGCGTCGTAGCTGGTCTCGTTGCGCAGGATCGCGGCGCCCTTGTCCGCCGCGTACCAGCGGATGCGGATCGTGGTGGCGTCCGGCCCCGGAAGGGTGAGGGTGGCGAGCGCCGCATCGTGCGTCGCCGAGAAGCTCGCCCAGGCGGTGTCGAGGGGGGACGAGCTCACGGGCGGATCGGCGGGGGGCGTGCGGCCTGGCATCCGGCCGGCAGGGCGTGTTTCGGGCGTTTGACCCGTGAGAACCCAGGTCGCACCGGTGCGGTACCAGTCATAGGACCACCACAGCCCCGACAGGGCGATGGTGGCGTAGACCGGCAGCAGCCATGTCCCGACGATGGCGTGCAGGGACCACCACCGCGCCCGCCCGGGCCGGGCGAGGTTCGGCCTCAGCCAGACCCGCCAGCCGTGGCGGCCGGGCCAGCGCAGGTAGAGGCCGCTGCCCAGGAAGGCGAGGAGGGCGAGGGCGCAGGCGCCGGTGACGGTGCGGCCCCAGCCCTTGCCTTCGCCGGGGATCAGCAGCCAGCGGTGCAGTTCCCTCACCGTGGCGAAGGCCGTCTCCAACCGGACGGGACCGAGCACCGTCCCGTCCGCGGGATCGACATAGACGGAGGGCGCTCGCTCGCCGCTCGCCCGGTCCCGGCCGAAGCGGGCGACGGCGCTCTGCGCGGGATCCTGCGACAGGGTCAGCGAGGCGACGCGCCGACCCGGTTCCTGCGCCTCGATCCGTGCCGCCAGGATGCTGGGGGCCAGGATATTGGGGGCAAGGACACCGGGGAGGGGCGCGGGGCGTGCCTCCCGCGCCGCGACGACGACCCGGTCGCGGTTGGCGAAGGCCGTGATCGCTTCCTCGTAGCTCATCAGCGCCCCCGTGACGCCCATCACGGCGAGCACGAAGCCGGCTGTCAGGCCGAGCGCCCAGTGCAGGCGAAACAGAAGAGTGCGGAGGGAGGGAAGGGCTGGCGTCATGAAGCTCGAAGGGCTGTGTCAGGGAATCGCGGTGGAATCGCTCCTCAATACCGCGCCGTCAGACTGGCGAGCACCGTCAGGGGGGCGCCGGGCAGGTTATTGAACTGGTTGAACGGCTGCTCGATGTAGCGCCGGTCGGTGAGGTTGCGGCCGTTCACGGCGAAACGCCAAGTCGGGTCGATCTCGTAGAACACGGTTGCGTCGAGACGGGCATAGGCGCCGACCTTGTAGGTGTTGGTGATGTCGCCGAAGCGCTCGCCGACATAGGTGACGCCGCCGCCGAAGCCGAAGCCCCTCAGGGGACCGCCCTGGAACTGGTAGGTCGACCACAGGCTGGTGCTGAAAACCGGGGCGGCGGGCAGGCGATTGCCAGCCGTGATGAACCGGTCTCGCGTCACCTCGGCATCGAGATAGCCGATGCCGCCGATGATTTTCCAGCCGGGCAGGATCTCGCCGGCGATGTCGCCTTCGAGGCCCTGCGAGCGCTGCTCGCCGGTGATGATCGAGAAGCCGGTATTGACCGGATCCGAGGCGGCGACGTTGGCCCGCAGGATGCGGAAGGCGGCGGCGCTCAGGGTGAGCCGGTCGGGGATCAGGTCGATCCGGGCGCCGACCTCCACCTGCTCGCCGGTCTCCGGCGGCGGGCTCGCGACGTTGAGGATGTTGGCGGTCTGCGGCGTGAAGGAGGTGGTGTAGCTGCCGTAGAGCGTCACCGGCTCCAGCGGCCGCCAGACGAGACCGACCCGCGGCGAGACGCCGGTGAGGTTCTGCTCCGGCGGTCTGTTCGGATTGGTGGGGGTGCGCTGGAAGTAGAGCTGGTTGGCCGTATCGAACCGCACGCCGAGCACGAGCTGCAGGCCGGGGAAGAACTCGATCTGGTCCTGCAGGTAGAGGCCGAACAGGTGGAGCTTCTGCCGGAGGTCGCTCTGCAGGATGAGGGTGCCGATCTGCGGCACCGAGCCCCGGATCGGGTTGAGGAAGGAGACCGAGGTCGCCGCCCCCTGCGTCGTGTAGGGGTGGCGATAGCCGTCGACGATCTCGAAGCCCGCCAGGGCCGTGTGGCGGAAGCCGAACGGATCGTCGAAGCGTGCGAGCGCCTCGGTCCGGCTGTCGATGGAATGGTAGATCGAGTCGGTCTCCGTCAGGCGGCGGGTCAGCGTCGTGCCGGCCGCGTTCACACCGCTGGCGCGGGTCGCCCAAGCCTCGAACGAGCCCCACTGACCGTTGACGGCCTGACGCAGGGTCAGGTTCTCGTTCACGTCGTGCTCGGCGAACAGCGTGATCATGTTCGACTCGCCGTAGTAGCGGGACCACGGTTCGCCGTAGTAGCGGCGGATGTTGTCGAGGGGCACACGGCCGCGGAAGGCGACCAAGCCCTCGTCGTACTGGCTGTGCTGGCGGGTGAATTCGGCGTTCAGATAGACGCGGGTCGACGGATCGGGATTCCAGACGAAGGCCGGCGCGAAGAAGTGGCGGGAATTCTCCGGGCCGCCGAAGTTCCGGAAGGTGGCCTCGTCCTGCGTGCCGAAGCTGAAGCGGGCGGCGAGCCCCTCCACGCTCGGGATCGCCCCCGACACCGACCCCTGCGCCCGCCGGAAGCCGAACGAACCGCCCTGCAGGGTCATGTCGGCTGAGGGGGTGAGGCTCGGCTGGCGCGTCACGATATTGATCAGGCCGCCGGGATCGCCCTGGCCGTAGAGGACGGAGGCCGGACCCTTCAGCACCTCCACCCGCTCGACATTGGCGAGGTCGCGCTGGGTCGGCTGGAAGGTGTTGACCGGGCTCAGGAGCAGGCCGTCGATGGCGTAGGTCTGGGTGCGGAAGCCGCGCAGGATGTAGGTGTCGGAGCGGCCCTGGATCGTGCCCGCCGGCTGGACGTTGCTGACATTGGTCAGCGCGTCGGTGAGGCGCACGTCCTGCTGGTCGACCAGAACCTCGCGGGGAACGACCTGGATCGATTGCGGCGTGTCCCGCAGGGCGGTGTCGGTCCGCGTCGCGGTGGCCGAGCGCGCGGCGCGGTAGCCGACCACCGGGCCGCCGGCCCGCTCGCCGCTTCCCGTCACCGACAGCTCCGACAGCACCGTCTCGCCGCTGTCCGGTGCGACAATCTGCGCCGCCGCGCCGAGCGGGCAGGAGGCCAGGTGACCGGAGGCGAGAGCAATTCCGAAGGCGATGCCGGGCCCGGCAAGAGGTGCACCCGCGCCTGTGTGACTGGGACGTGTCGCCGCCCGCATTGCCTTGCCCATCGCCGTCCGTTCCGCGTGCCGACGCCGCATTGCCGGTCGACCGCGTTTACGTAAGCTGGTTTTGCAGTCGCAAGCGCAGGCTTGGATATTTTATTGGATTCGGCTGCTCGACGGCAGGTCGTTGCTGGGGCACAACATTTTATTCTAAGTCTAAAGTGGCATTCCGAGGTCTCGAAGCGCCGTTCGCCCTAATCGATCCGAGGCGGCCGCCTTCCGGCTTTCAAGGCATTCCTGGCCAAGCATCTCTGGCCAAGCATCTCTGGTCAGGCATTCCTGGGTCGACTTGCTCACGACGACGCCGAGGCGAGGGCGCACCGGACATGCGACGCCTTCTCAAATTCCTCCACACGATGGGGGCGGTCGGGCTGATGGGGGCGATGGCCTGCCTGCTGGTCCTGCTGAGCCTCACCCCGCCGCCGGAGGCGCTGGCCGGCTACGCCCTGATGCGCGGTGCGATGGGGGCGGTCGCCACCTGGATCTTCCTGCCTTCCCTCGCCCTGACCCTGGTGGCCGGGCTGCTGGCGGTGGCCCTGCACCGTGGTTTTCTCGAGGCGGGCTGGGCCTGGGTGAAGCTCGCCACCGGCGTGCTGGTGTTCGAAGGGGGCTTCGTCGGCATCCAGGGGCCGATGCAGGAGGAGGCCCGGCGCAGCGCCGCCGCGCTCGCAGGACGGATCGACCCCGCCACCCTCACGGGGGCGCTGGCCGCCGAGCGCAACACCCTCTGGGTGCTGCTCGCGATCGCGGTTCTCAACGTCGTGCTCGGCATCTGGCGGCCGCGCATCCTGCGGCGTCCACGCCCGGAACCGTCGCGGCCGGCCTGACGGGAACGCTTTCGCCGCGAACCTCGTTGCGGCGCTCGGAGACCGTACCAGATAAGGGTGGACGACCGGCAGCTGCCCGCCGGCCCCGATGGCGGAGGAGTGCATGGCGACGCGAGGTTTTTCGGGGCGGCCCCCCGCTGCGGCGATCCGTGAGCGGCTGCCCCCCGGTCAGTACCTCACCGACGACTTTCCCGTGCTCCAGCTCGGCCCGACCCCGCGCGTCTCGACTGAAAGTTGGCGCTTCACCCTGCGTCAGGGCTCCCGGCCCCTGGCGAGTTGGAGCTGGAGCGAGTTCGCCACCCTGCCGCGCACCCGCTGGACGGGCGACATCCACTGCGTGACGAAGTGGTCGAAGTTCGACACCGCCTGGGAAGGGGTGAGCATCGACGACGTTCTGGCCGCGGCCGGCATCGCGGCGCCGACGGGCTTCGTGCTGGCGGAAGGCCACGACGACTACACCACCAACGTGCCGGTGGCCGACCTCGTCGGCGGCAAGGCCATGGTGGCGACCCATTACGACGGGCAGCCGATCCCGCCCGATCACGGCGGCCCGGCGCGGCTGCTGGTGCCGCACCTCTATTTCTGGAAGAGCGCCAAGTGGGTGAAGGGCTTGCGCTTCACCGAGCGCGACGAGGCCGGCTTCTGGGAGCTGCGCGGCTACCACATGTACGGCGACCCCTGGCGCGAGCAGCGCTTCACCGGCGATTGAGGGCCGCGACGTGACGGCGCCCTCCCGCTGGCGGGCCGCGACCATCCGGGCGATCACGCCCGTGACGCCGCGGGTGAAAAGCTTCCGTTTCACGCCCCAACCCAGCCCGTTCGAGGGGCCGCACCGGGCCGGCCAGCACGTCGACGTGCGCCTCACCGCGCCGGATGGCTACCAAGCGCAGCGCAGCTATTCCATCGCCTCCGCGCCCGGCGATCCGGCGGGGCTCGAATTGATGATCGAGGGGCTGGAGGCCGGGGAGGTGTCGGGCTTCTTCGACACGGTGGCCGAGGTCGGCGACGAGATCGAGCTGCGCGGTCCGCTCGGCGCCTTCACCTGGGGGCCGGAGGAGGGCGGGCCGGTGCTTCTGATCGGCGGCGGCTCCGGTGTGGTGCCGCTGCTGGCGATGGTGCGGGAGCGGGCCCTGCACGCGCCCGAGGTGCCGATGCTGCTGATTTACTCGGTGCGCAGCGGCGCAGAGGCGATCGCCCGGGCCGAACTCAGCGCGCGGTCCCGCGACGAGACCGGTTTCGACCTGACCCTGCTCCTCACCCGCGAAGGGGCGACGGCGGGGCGGCGCATCGACCGGGTGATGATCGACACGGCGATCGAATGCTTAGGGATGCCGCGCCACGCCTTCGTGTGCGGCGGCAACGGCTTCGTCGGCGCGGTGGCCGATCTGCTGGTCGATGCGGGGGTCAGGCCCAGCGCGATTCGAACCGAGCGGTTCGGCGGCTGAGGGAAGTCCAAAGCCGCCATCCCGAAGGAGATCGAACGGATCCAGGGTATGTTCCGCGGAACCGGTCGTTGCGCATCGCCCCGGACCTGAGTCCGGCGCGATGCGCGAGGGGAGGGCGATCAGCCCTCCTCGTCGTTGTCCGAATCGTTGTCGATCAGGTCGGAGACGTCGTCGTCGCCGTCCTCTTCCTCGAGGAAGGTGTCGTCGTCCGCCCCTCCGCTGGAATCGTCGCCGCTCTCTTCGTCGTCCACGCTGATATCGGCATCGTCCTCGCTGGCTTCGGCCTCGTCGAGGGAGACGATCTCCGGACCGCCCTTCTCCTCCTCGTCCTCATCCTCGTCCGCGGCGCGGCTGGCGATGGGCGGGGCGACGCGGCTCGTCGCGACCTGGTAGATCGTGCCGCATTTCGGGCAGGTCGCCGGATCACGGTCGAGATCGTAGAACTTGGCACCGCAATTCATGCACTGGCGTTTGACGCCGAGTTCCGGTCTTGCCACGGCTGCGAACCTCTGGGGACGAAAGGGGAAAGGGCTCGGGGGAGGGGCCCCGTTAGTCGCAGCCTCCGCCCATGTCAAACACCAAGTCGGTGAATGGAACGAACGCCGGAGCGAGGGCAGGGGCCCGCTGTGTTTCCAGCGGGCGGAGGGCGCCGTCGAAACGGCCGATGACGGCAGGGCATAAGGCCTTGGCCGATCGGCCGGCGGAGATGGTCAGGCGTAGCGCAAGGACCACTTGTTCTGACGGCGCTCGACGCTGATGCGGAGGAAGCGGCCGAAGGATGTGTTGTCCGTTCGCCCGCTGCGCATGAATTCATGCAGGATCGCTTCAAGGGCGATGATCCGCTCGCTGGGGCGGCGATAGGCGCTCTCCAGCTCGTTGAGCGCTGCGCAGAGATGGTCGACAGCCGTCGGGTCCGCGATGGCGGAGGCGTGATCGACCTTGCGAAGGCACTGGCTGACCGGCGTCATGGATCCAGTTATAAACATATGTTCTGAAATGTCGAGGGTGGCGAGAGACCGGAAAGCCGGGTCCCTCCCGTCCGATTGCAGTCTTTCACAATGCATCCAGAAGCATTCTGCCGGTGAGCTCGCTGTGCAGCGCCGGATCTCATGGTGAACGGAAGGTTTCGGCGAGGGCCGATCCGGGGCGCCGCGGGTCCTTCGGCTGTCCGGATGACGCGGGGCGGTCCGCGTGGTAACCGGCGCCCGTCGCGCCGGGTCCGTCCCGGCGGGCGGCCGTTGGCGCCCTGATGCTTCGGCGCAGAGCTTCAGTCCGAGACTCGAGCCCCAAAGACCTTCCGTGTCGCACGATTCCGAACCCCAGCCCGTCACCGCCCGCCCCGGAGGCCCACTGCGTGGGGCTCTGAAGCCGCCGGGCGACAAGTCGATCTCCCACCGGGCGATGATCCTCGGCCTGCTCGCCATCGGCGAGACGCGGGTCGAGGGGCTCCTTGAGGGCGACGACGTGCTGCGCACCGCCGCCGCGGCGCGGGCGCTCGGCGCCGAGGTGACGCGCGAGGGCGAGGGGCGCTGGCGCATCGTCGGCGTCGGCATCGGCGGAATGCAGGATCCCGAGGGCGTGCTCGATTTCGGCAATGCCGGAACCGGTTCGCGCCTGATGATGGGCGTGGTCGGCGGCCAGCCCGTCACCGCGACCTTCGACGGTGACGCCTCCCTCCGCAAGCGGCCGATGCGGCGCATCCTCGATCCGCTTCTGCAGATGGGTGCGCAGGTCGTCTCAGAGGCCGAGGGCGGGCGCGTGCCGCTGACGCTGAAGGGGCCGCGCGAGGCGATCCCGCTCCGCTACGAGTTGCCGGTCGCCTCGGCGCAGATCAAGTCGGCGGTGCTGTTCGCCGGACTCAACGCCCCGGGCACAACGACCGTCATCGAGACGGCCGCCTCCCGCGACCATACCGAGCGGATGCTGCGCCTGTTCGGCGCCGAGGTCACGGTGACGCCCCATGGCGAGGGCGGCCATGGCCGTTCCGTCGCGCTCACCGGCCAGCCGGTCCTGCGCGGCACCGAGGTGATCGTGCCGGCCGATCCGTCCTCGGCCGCCTTCCCTCTGGTCGCGGCGCTGATCGTGCCGGGCTCCGAGGTCACCCTGCGCGGGGTGATGATGAACCCGCTGCGCACCGGCCTGATCACCACGCTGATCGAGATGGGCGCCGCGATCGAGCGCCTCGACGAGCGCGAGGAGGGCGGCGAGACGGTGGCCGATCTCCGCGTGCGGGCCAGCCGCTTGCACGGCGTCGACGTGCCGGCCGAACGCGCGCCCTCGATGATCGACGAGTACCCGATCCTCGCCGTCGCCGCCGCCTTCGCCGAGGGCACCACCCGGATGAACGGGCTGCACGAATTGCGGGTCAAGGAATCCGACCGGCTGGCGGCGGTCGCTGCCGGGCTTGCCGCCAACGGCGTGTCCTACGCCATCGAGGGCGACGACCTGATCGTGACGGGAGAGGGGGCCCCGCCCGCGGGCGGCGGCACGGTGGCGACCCATCTCGACCACCGCATCGCCATGGCCTTCCTCGTCATGGGGCTGGCCGCGCGCCAACCCGTCACCGTGGATGACGGAGCGATGATCGCGACGAGCTTCCCGACCTTCCGCCCGACCATGTCCGCGCTCGGTGCGCAGATCGAGGACGGGGCCGCCGCATGAGCCCGAACCGTGACGGCGCCGCGCTGGTCATCGCCATCGATGGACCGGCGGCCTCGGGCAAGGGCACGCTCGCCAAGCGTCTGGCCCTGCATTACGGGCTGCCGCACCTCGATACCGGCCTGCTCTACCGTGCCGTGGCCCTGACCCTGATCGATGCCGACGCCGATCTCGACGATGCCGGCGCGGCGGCCCGGGCGGCGGCCGACCTGTCGGCCGAGCGCCTTTCCGATCCGCGCCTGCGCGAGCGGGCGATGGGGGAGGCGGCCTCGCGGGTCTCTTCGGTGCCGGAGGTCCGGGCCGCCCTGCTGTCCTGGCAGCGGCGCTTCGCCGACGGACCGGACGGCGCGGTGCTCGACGGGCGCGACATCGGCACCGTCGTCTGCCCTGCCGCCCGGGTGAAGCTGTTCATCGTCGCCGCACCCGAGGAGCGGGCCCGGCGGCGCCACCGCGAACTGCTCGGCCGCGGCGAGGAGGCGACCCTGGCGGCGATCCTCGCCGATATCCGCGCCCGCGATGCCCGCGATTCGAGCCGCGCCGCCGCGCCCCTGAAGGTGGCGGAGGATGCGGTGGTGCTCGATACCACCGAACTCGATGCCGACGCCGCCTTCGCTGAGGCCGTGGCCATCGTCGAGCGGCTCAGGAGCCGCTGAGCCAGGTTTCCACCCGCGCCGCGAGTTCCTTCGCATCGCCGGTGAGGTGAAGCCGCTTGGTGCGGGAGGCCTCGCCGGAAACCAGCACCACCTCCGCCTTCCTAAGCTTGAGACTCTTGGCGACGAAGGCGGTGAGGGCCGCGTTGGCGGCGCCTTCGACCGGCGGCGCCGCCACCCGCAGGCAGAGAACCGGGCGCCCGTCCGCATCGACGCGGACACCGTCGAGGCCGGTGCGGCTCGCCCGCGGCGTCAGCCGCACGGCGAGGGTGAGGCCGTCCGCATCCAGGGTGAAGGGAAGCTGCGTCATACCGAGGCGCTCATCGGCTTTCGATTCCCTTCGACTGCCATCGGATTCGGTGGGGCTGGCGGCGAAGGACGCTTCCCTGCGTCGAGAGCGAATCTGCGACGCCCCACGGCCGCAGCGATCAATTCCTATTGCCCTGACGGCTTCTTTTCTCCCCATGCCAACAATTTTATCGCGCCTCGGCCACGGTCCGATAAGCAGGTTGTGTTCGCGGTAAAAATAGCAACCTGAGGGAGATTTGTCGGGTGAGTGAGACGACCGCGAGCGGAAGGCGTCTCCACCCCAGGGCTGTGCAAATTTAACTTTTGTGGATTTTTGTCCGTCGGGAAAGCGCTGCCGGACCCGATGATGCCCCCACCTCCCGACGACGCCGATGTCCTTTACCGCCTCCTCGTGGAGGGAGTGAAGGATTACGCGATCTACATGCTGTCTCCCGATGGCGTGGTGGTGAACTGGAACGAGGGGGCGCAGCGGGCCCAGGGCTACACGGCCGACGAGATCGTCGGCTGCCATTTCTCCTGCTTCTACACCGTACAGGACCGCGTTGCCGGAGTGCCGGAGCGGAGCCTCGGGATTGCTCGGGAGACGGGCCGGTTCGAGGCCGAGGGCTGGCGCCTGCGCAAGGACGGCTCCTGCTTCTGGACCCATGTCGTGATCGATGCGATCCACGACAGCGGGGGGCGCCTCATCGGGTTTGCCAAGATCACCCGGGATTGCACCGAGCGACGGGCTGCGGCTCTGAAGCTCGAAACCGCCCTGGCCAATCTCGATCTCGCCCTGTCCAACATGACCCAGGGCCTGTGTCTCATCGACGGCGGGGGGCGCGTGGTGCTCGCCAATGAGCGTCTGTGCCAGATCGTTGCCGCTCCCAGCTGTGAGGCCCTGGCCGGCGCCCCGATACGGGAGCTTCTGCGGGATGGCCTCAGTGAGGAGGCCTCCGCCCTCTTCGCCCGGGACCATCTGCGCTCCGACCTCGATTGTACCGTGCCGGCACTGTCCGAGATCGTGCACCGGGACCGGATCCTGTCGGTCACGACCCGGCGGCTCCCTGACGGCGGTTGCGTCTCGACTTTCGTCGATATCACCGAGCGCCGCCGCTTCGAGGACCGGATCCAGTATCTCGCGCTGCACGATTCCCTGACCGGCCTCGCCAACCGCGCGGCACTTCACGCGGTCCTGGACGAGGCGCTGGCATCGTCGACGGGGGAGCCCTGGGCCATCCTCTGCATCGATCTCGACCGCTTCAAGCCGATCAACGACACCTTCGGTCATTCCGTCGGCGACCGGATTCTGCAGGAGGTTGCGCATCGTCTCCGCCGGGCGGTGCCGGCGCCCGAGTTCCTGGCACGGCTCGGCGGAGACGAGTTCACTCTCGTTCTTCGGCCCGATGCTCCCGGCCGGCTTGAGGGCACGGCCCGGCAGGTGCTCGATCTTCTCGGCCAGCCCTATCTCGTCGGGCGGCTCTCGGTGCGTGTCGGCGCCAGTATCGGCATCGCCGTCGCCCCTCCGGCCGGAGGCGATCCGGATACCCTGCTGCGCCATGCCGGCCTTGCTCTTCAGGCGGCCAAGAAGGAGGGCTGGAACCGCTACGCCCTCTACGACCCGGAGATGGGTGAGCGTGTCGCCGAACGGGCCAGTCTGGAAGCCGAGCTGCGCCGTGCCCTGGAGGAGGGCGCCTTCGCCCTGCATTACCAGCCGATCGTGCGGGCCCGGACCGGGGCGATCATCGGCTACGAGGCGCTGCTGCGCTGGCCGCGAGCGGATGGGGAGGCGATCTCGCCGGCGACCTTCGTGCCCGTGGCCGAGGAGGCGGGCCTGATGCCCGAGATCGGCGCCTGGGTACTGGCCGAAGCCTGCCGCGAAGCGGCGGGCTGGCCCGATCACCTCACCGTGGCGGTCAATATCTCGGCGACGCAGCTGCGGAGCGGCCTCGTCATCCAGGCGGTCGAAGGGGCACTGACCGGAAGCGGTCTGGCGCCGCACCGGCTGGAGGTCGAGATCACCGAGACGGCGCTGCTGGAAAACCGCGAACTGGCGCTCTGCCTGCTGCGTCGCCTCCGCGCCCTGGGGGTGATGATCGCGCTCGACGATTTCGGCACCGGCTATTCCTCCCTGAGCTTCGTCCACACTTTTCCGCTGACCCGCATCAAGATCGACCGGAGCTTCGTGCGGGGACTGGGCCGGGACTCGCAATCGACGGCGATCGTGTGGGCCATCATCGGCCTGTCGCGCAGCCTCGGCTTGGCGGTGACGGCGGAGGGGGTGGAAACGGAAGAGCAGCACAGGCTGCTGGCCAGGAAGCGCGGGCTGGATCTGCAAGGCTTCCTGTTCGGCCGGCCCGAAGCGCCGCCGCGCGGGACCCCTGGCGCGACCGGTCCAAGGCCGAAGCCGCCAGGACCGACCACAGGATCGGAGACATCGGGCGGTTCGGGCGGTCGCCCGATCACGGCGCGCGGGCCGTGATCGGGGAGCGCGATGGCCGTTCCGCGAGGCTATGACGGAACCGCTTGATCGGATTTGAGCCGCTCACCCCTCGATGGGACGGCATCAATGCTTGAACTCGGCCGCTGAGACGAAGATCAGTTGCGCGCAATAATGGTCTGGCGGCAGATCAAAACCGACGATGTCGCCGCAGGCGCTTGCGCCGCTCAGACCGGACTGCTAGCGGGTTGTGCGCTGCCGGTTTAGCTCAGTTGGTAGAGCAACCGCCTTGTAAGCGGTAGGTCGCGAGTTCGAGTCCCGCAACCGGCACCATCTCGATTCCGACCCCGCCATGATTCCCCGCTGCCGAGAGGCCGGCGCATGGATCCGCAACTCCAGCGCCTCTTCGCAGGGCCGCGCCTTCCCCGTCGGTGAGGTTTCGCGGAATTGAAATCTCACGGTCAGCGCGGATGGTGCGGGCGGGAGCGGATCGGACGGGACACAGGCCCGTGACTGCTTCAAAAAATACCACGGGCCATGTCCCCGTCCGCGTCGGGGACTTTGGCATGTCATATGATCGGTGATAGGCCGCGCCTGGCTCAGCTTCCATCGAAGCGATCAGACAGAGACCGTCATGGACGCGCGCAACCCTTCGGAAACCGGGGCCTCCGGGGGCGCTCCCGGCACGCCCGGACGCCGCTCCGCCAAGGCGCCTGTTGCCCTCCTGCTGGTCCTGATTACCGGACTGGTCGCGCTCGCCATCGCCTTCCCTGACGCGCCGCGCCGCGCCGCCGAGGGCGTCGCCGGCCTCGTCGGCGGATCGGCCGGCCAAGCGCGGCCGCCGGAGCCGACGGTGGTTGCGCAGGAATCCGCAGCCCTGTCGCGGGTGTTCCGCCCGAGCAAGGAGCAGCGCGCCACCTTCGAGATCAGCTCCGTGCGGACGGTGACGTTCCGGCCCGAGAGTTCGGCCGAGGGGCGCATCGCCCTCAACGACGACGACAACGTGCCGGTGGCCTCGCCGTATTCCGGCCGCGTGACGAAGGTGCTCGTCCGCGCCGGCGACGTGGTGAAGGCGGGTGATCTCCTGCTGACCCTGGAGGCCACCGACATGGTCCAGGCGCAGAACGATTATCAGGCCGCCCTCAACACCCTGCAGAAGCAGCAGGCGCTGCTGAAGCTCGACCAGACCATCGCCGCGCGACAACAGGAGCTGTTCGCAGCCCGCGCCGTGGCGCTGAAGGATTACCAATCCGCTCAGAACGACGTGATCGCGGCTCAGAGCGATCTGAAGACCGCCGAGGCGACCCTCGATGCGGTGAAGAACCGCCTGCGGCTCCTCGGCAAATCGGATGCCGAGATCGCCGCCTTCGAAAAGAGCGGCCGCCTCGGCTCGGATGTGGAGATCCGCGCGCCGATTGCCGGTACCATCGTGCAGCGCAAGGTCGGCGTCGGTCAGTTCATCTCCTCGTCGAGCGATCCGGCCTTCATCATCGGCGACCTCTCGACGGTCTGGCTGATCGCCAATATCCGCGAGAGCGAGGTTCCGAAGGTGCGCATCGGCCAGACCGTCGAGGCGCGGGTGGCCGGCTTCGGCGACCGGGTGTTCCAGGCCAAGATCGACTACATGGCCGCGAGCCTCGAAGCGGCCACGCGCCGGCTCGCCGTGCGCAGCGAGATCGAGAATCCGGATCGGGCCCTCAGGCCGGAGATGTTCGCCACCTTCACCATCGTCACCGGCCCGCCGCAGCCCTCGCCCGCAGTGCCCCTCGCGGCCATCGTCTACGAGGGCGCCGAGGCCCATGTCTGGGTCGCCCAGGGCGACGGCACCATCGCGGCTCGCCGGGTCAGGATCGGCCTGGTCAACGGCGACACCGCGCAGGTCCTCGACGGAGTGCGGGCCGGCGAGGAGGTCGTGACCCGGGGGGCCCTGTTCATCGACCGCGCCGCCTCCGGCGACAAGGCGTCCTGAGGGCTCGATCGATGAACAGCCTGATCGTCTTCGCCCTGCGCCAGCGCGTGCTGGTGTTCCTGGGCTTCGTGATGATGCTCGCCCTCGGCTATGCGAGCTACCTGCAGCTCAACATCGAGGCCTATCCCGACCCGGTGCCGCCGCTGGTCGATGTCATCACACAGAATCCCGGCCAGTCGGCGGAGGAGATCGAGCGCTACATCACGATTCCCATCGAGGTGCAGCTCGCCGGCATCCCGAACGCGACGGTGGTGCGGACCATCTCGCTGTTCGGGCTCTCCGACGTGAAGGTCCAGTTCAACTACGAATACACCTATGAGGAGGCGCTGCAGCGTGTCCTCAACCGCCTCTCGCAGCTGCCGCCGCTTCCGAACGGGGCCCAGCCGCAGATCTCGCCGACGAGCCCTGTCGGTGAGATCATGCGCTACAAGCTCGTCGGGCCGCCGGGCTTCTCCTCGACGGAGATGAAGACGCTGCAGGATTGGGTGCTGCAGCGTCGCTTCAAGGCGATTCCCGGCGTGGTCGACGTCACCGCCTTCGGCGGCAAGGCCAAGGAATACGAGATCGCCGTCGATCTGAACCGGTTGCAGGGGCTCGGCATGACCCTGGTTCAGCTCGTCACCGCGCTCAACAACGCCTCGATCAATGTCGGCGGCCAGACGCTCAATGTCGGCGAGCAATCGGCGGTGGTGCGCGGCATCGGCCTGATCCGCGACATGGACGACATCCGCGACACCATGCTGACCCAGGTGAACGGCGTGCCGGTGCTGGTCCGCGACGTGGCGGAGGTGCGCGTCTCCCACGCGCCGAGGCTCGGCATCGTCGGCCATGACGACGAGCCCGACGTGGTCGAGGGCATCGTGCTGATGAGCCGCGGCGGCCAGAGCCTGCCGACGCTTCAGCGCGTGGAGGCCGAGATCGAGAAGATCAACGGCTCGACCATCCTGCCGCCGGGGGTGAAGATCGAGCGCATCTACGACCGTTCGGAGCTGATCCACACCACGACCCACACGGTGATGCACAACCTCGTCTTCGGCGTGGTGCTGGTCTTCGCGGTGCAGTGGCTGTTTCTCGGCTCGCTGCGCAGCGCCATCATCGTGGCGGCCACGATCCCGTTCGCGCTGGGCTTCGCCATCCTGATCCTGGTGCTGCGGGGCGATTCGGCCAACCTCCTGTCCCTCGGCGCGATCGATTTCGGCCTCATCGTCGATGCCACCGTCATCATGGTCGAGAACATCTTCCGCCATCTCGCCGAGCCCGAGCACACCCAGGGGCAGCTCGCGCCCGGCGGCCTGACCGGCCGGCTCGGCACCATCGCCATCGCCGGCGCCGAGGTGAACCGGGCGATCTTCTTTTCGGCCACCATCATCATCGTCGGCTTCCTGCCGCTCTTCACCATGACCGGCGTCGAGGGCCACATCTTCGGCCCGATGGCCAAGACCTATGCCTACGCGCTGATCGGCGGCCTGCTGGCGACCTTCACGGTCTCTCCCGCGCTCTCGGCGATCATCCTGCCCAAGCGCGTCGAGGAGCGGGACACGCTGATCGTGCGCCTCCTGCGGTTCGGCCACGAGATCATCCTGAGGGTCGGCCTGCGCAACCGCATCCTCGCCCTCGCCGTGATGCTGGCGGTCCTGGCCGTATCCGGGCTCGCCGCCCGCAGCCTCGGCCTCGAATTCCTGCCGCGGCTGGAGGAGGGCAATCTCTACGTGCGCGGCACCATGCCGGCCTCGATCTCGCTCGAGACCGGCAACGCCTACGTCCAGCGCCTGCGCAAGATCTTCCAGGAGGTGCCCGAGGTCGTCACCGTGATCTCGCATCAGGGCCGGCCCAATGACGGCACCGACGCCACCGGCTTCTTCAACGTCGAGATCCTGGCGCCGTTGAAGCCCATCGACCAGTGGCGCAAGGGGCTCGACAAGGAGACGCTGATCCACACCCTGTCCCAGCGTCTCGACGAGGAATTCCCCGGGATCGAGTTCAACTTCTCGCAATATATCGAGGACAACGTCCAGGAGGCGGCCTCGGGCGTGAAGGGCGAGAACTCCGTCAAGATCTACGGCAACGACCTCGCCGAGATCACGAAGACGGCCAATGCCGTGAAGGCGGCGCTGGCGAGCGTGCCCGGCGTCACCGATCTGGCCGTGTTCGAATCCCTTGGCCAGCCGACGGTCCAGATCGATGTCGACCGCCGCAAGGCCGCCCGCTTCGGCCTCTCGATCAGCGACGTGAACACCACCGTGGCGGCGGCGATCGGCGGCCAGACCGCGGGCGATCTCTACGAATACGGCGCCGACCGGCATTTCCCGATGCGGGTGCGGCTCGCGCCCCAGTACCGCTCCTCCCTGGAGACGATCCGCAGCATCACCGTGGGGGCGCCGAACCCGAATGGCGGCGTGGTGCAGGTGCCGCTCTCCGAGATCGCGACGGTCGACCTCGTCTCGGGCGCGGCCTTCATCTACCGCGAGGGTCAGGAGCGCTACATCCCGGTGAAGTTCTCCGTGCGCGGGCGCGATCTCGGCGGCGCGGTGCTGGAGGCGCAGGCCCGCGTCGCCGAGACGGTGACGCTGCCCCCCGGCTACCATCTCGAATGGGTCGGCCAGTTCACCAACCTGAAGGAGGCGGTCGCCCGCCTGAGCCTCGTCGTGCCGATCACGCTGCTGCTGATCGCCCTGCTCCTGTTCGTCAATTTCTCCTCCGTCACCGACATGCTGCTCACCCTGTCGGTGATCCCGATGGCGATGATCGGCGGCATCTTCGCCCTGTTCTTCACCGACACGCCGTTCTCGATCTCGGCGGCGATCGGCTTCATCGCCCTGTTCGGCATCTCGACGATGGAGGGCGTGATCCTGCTCGCCTATTACAACCAACTCATGGACGAGGGCTGGCAGCGGGCCGAGGCGGTGCGGCATGCCTCGATCGTGCGGATGCGGCCGGTGATGATGACCTGCGTCGCGGCCTGCGTCGGCCTGCTGCCGGCGGCGATCTCCACCGGAATCGGCTCGCAGGTGCAGAAGCCCCTGGCCCTGGTGGTGGTCGGCGGCATCCTGCTGGCCCCGAACCTGATCCTGGTGGTGCTGCCGGTCCTGATCTCGCTGTTTTCCCGGCGCCGGCCGAATCTTTCGGCCGCCCCCGCCGCAAGCAAGGCTGCCGCGTGATGTCGATTCGGGAGCGGGGAATGCGGCGGAAGCCGCAGGGCGTGTGGACCGCGCGGCTCGCCGCCGGCCTGTGCGCGGGTCAGCTCGCCGGCTGCATGGTCGGGCCGGATTACCGTCCGCCAGCGGATCCCCCGGTCACCCGCTACACCAGGGAGCCGCTCAAGAACCCGAGCGCCGCCGACCTGATCCGGACGCAGCAGGGCGGCTCGGCCGACCAGAGCTTCGTCGCGGGCGCCGACATCCCGGGCGCGTGGTGGACGCTGTTCCGGTCCAAGGCGCTGAATCGCCTCGTCGAGGAGGCGCTCGCCCATAACCCGACCCTGGAGGCGGCGCAGGCCTCCCTGCGCATCGCCCAGCAGAACGTGCTGGCCCAGCGGGGCACGCTCTATCCGACGCTGACGGCCAACCCGCAGGCGCTCGGGGCGCAGGCGCCGGGGCTCGATCTGCAATCGCCGCTGCAGGATCAGAACCGCTACCTTTACAGCCTGTACACCCCGCAGGTGATCGTCGCCTTCAATCCGGACGTGTTCGGCGGCAACCGCCGCCAGATCGAGGCCCTGGAGGGGGAGGCCGAGAACCAGCGCTTCCAGCTCGAGGCGGCCTATCTCAGCCTCACCGCCAACGTCGTCACCGCCGCGATCCAGGAGGCGGCCCTGCGGGCTCAGATCGAGGCGACCAAGCGGGTGATCCAGGCGCAGACCGAGGTACTGGAACTCTACAACAAGCAGCTCAAACTCGGGCAGATCGCCGGCGCCGACGTGGTGCAGCAGCAGGCCGCGCTCTCGCTGTCGCAGCAGCAATTGCCGCCGCTGGAGAAGCAGCTCGCCCAGCAGCGCAACCTGCTGACCGCCCTGACGGGACGGCTGCCGAGCGACGAGGTGTCCGAAACCTTCACCCTGAATACCCTGCACCTGCCGACGCGGCTGCCGGTCAGCCTGCCCTCGCATCTCGTGCAGCAGCGGCCGGACGTGAAGGCGGCCGAATCCCAGGTGCGGACGGCGAGCGCGAATGTCGGCGTCGCCGTCGCCAACCGGCTGCCGCAGTTCAGCATCACCGCGACGGCGGGCGCCAGCGCGGTGCGGCTCGCCCAGCTCGCCAATCCCGGGGCGGCCTTCTTCACCATCATCGGCCAGGCCACGCAGCCAATCTTCGATGCCGGCACGCTCTACCGGCGCCAGCGCGCCTCCGAGGAGACGCTGAACCAAGCCCAGGCGCAGTACCGTGCCACGGTGATCGCCGCCTTCCAGAATGTGGCCGACAGCCTGCGGGCGCTTCAGGCCGATGCAAAGGCGGTGGCGGCGGCCTCCGCCGCCGAGAAGGCGACGGGTGAGAGCCTCGGGCTCATCCGCAAGCAATACGCGGCCGGTGCCGTCAACGCGACGCAGGTGCTGATCGCCCAGCAGAGCTACCTCTCGGCCCTGGTGACCTCGGCCGGTGCCCGCGCGACCCAGTATGCCGACACGGCCGCCCTGTTCCAGGCCCTCGGTGGCGGCTGGTGGAACCGGACCGACGTCGCCCCGCCACCCCCGGAGACCGATCCGGCGAAGTTCCTCTGAGGCGGTGACGGCCTGATCGTGGCATCCCTCGGCAAGCGTCTGCGGCGGTGGCTCTATCTCGGCCATCGCTGGCTCGGCATTCTCACCTGCCTGTTCTTCGCCGTCTGGTTCGTCTCCGGCGGCGTGATGATGTATGTCGGCTTCCCGCGCCTCACCGAGGCGGAGCGCCGGGCCGCCCTTCCTTCCCTCGACTGGGACCGGGTGGCGCTCACCCCGGAGGCGGCGCTCGACCGGGCCGGTCTCGCTGCGGGGGAAGCGCAGCGGATCACGCTGTCCATGCTCGCCGACTTGCCGGTCTACCGCATCGTTCCCTGGGACGGGGCGACCCGGACCGTCGCCGCCACGGATGGCCACGTGATCGCGGGGCTCGACGTGGCGCAGGCGCTCGCGGTCGCCGCCTCTCATCCGGCGGCTCGGGCGCCGGTCGCCCTCGGCCCGGTCGAGCGCGACCAATGGACCGTGCATCAGCGCTTCGATCCCGCACGGCCCTTCCACCGGATCGCCCTCGGGGATGCGGCGGGCACCGAACTCTACATTGCCCGAGCCACCGGCGAGATCGTCCTCGACACGACGCGCCACGAGCGGTTCTGGAACTGGTTCGGCGCCATCCCGCACTGGATCTACTTCACGCCGATCAGGGCCCAGCGCGATCTCTGGCGCGATGTGGTGCTGTGGCTGTCCGGGATCGGGATTGCGGGGGCGGTGACCGGCCTGACTGTCGGCCTGATCCGGTTTCGGCTCAGGCGGCGCTACGCCCGCGGGGCGGTCACGCCTTATCGCGGCTGGATGCGATGGCACCATCTCGGCGGCCTCGTCGCCGGCACGGCCGTGCTGACCTTCATCGTCAGCGGATGGCTGTCGATGAACCCGAACCGCTGGTTCTCGGCCCAGGGGCCGGACCGCGCGGCGCAGGGCCGGTATGCCGGCCCGGCGGATCGGCCCTTCGGCCTCGACCGCTCGGCCTTGGCCCAGTCATGCCCCGATGCCCGGGAAGCCCGCTTCACCCGGCTCGACGGTCGGCCCGGCGTCATCCTCGCCTGTGCCGACGGCCGGTTTCAGCCCTGTTGCGCGGAGGGCGCACGCCCGACCCTCGCGGCGATCACCGCCTCGGCGCGGCGTCTCATCCCCGAAGCGTCGCCGCCGGAGGTGGTGCTGATCGCGCGGGAGGATGCCTATTGGTACGGGCATCACAGCGAGCGCCGCCTGCCGGTTCTCCGGATCGCCTTTGCCGATCCGGCCGCGACCTGGTTCCACATCGATCCGGCGACGGGCGAGATTCTGGGCCGCCTGGATCGTTCCGACCGCCTCTCCCGCTGGCTGTTCAACGGCCTGCACAGTCTCGATATCGGCCTTCTGATCCGCCACCGGCCCGCCTGGGACGCCGTGATGCTGCTCCTGCTGCTCGGTGGCCTGCTCGTCTCTGTCTCCGGGATCGTCATCGGCTGGCGCCGGCTGGCACGCCCGCTCTGAGGGACGATCCCCGTTCTGCCGGGCGAGGCCAACGCCCGGATTCGCAACCCCATCGCGACGCTCCGTGTTGCGTTCCTGCCCGTGGACGAGCGGGATTGCGCATCGGGTAGCTGGGTCACAAGTTCCGGAAGCGTAACGTTTGATAGTGCATTCGGAAGTAGATCGATGCTCTGCCTGCAATGCGCCGATACCTATGGTCGCCGCGGAGGAGCCATCGTTCGGATGAGGCGCCCGGATCCATGCGTCAGCCGCCATGCGTAATGCCCTCAGCTTTACGCCGCCCGATCTTCAGGACGCCCGCTGCACCACGGTCCGGCGCCGGCATGTCTTCTACATTCCGGGCTACGATCCCGAGGCGCGAAGCCGTTACCGTCTGCTGTTCGTGCGGGAATGGTCCCGCTACGCCAAGCGCTTCCCAGAAGGGAGGCGGGAGATCTCCCGCGCCGAACTCAGCGCGGACGGGCTGGTGCAGAGCTGGACCGTCAGCGCACCCGACCGGGGCGAGGGCGCCGAAACCCGCTATGACGTCCTCCTGTGGGACGATCTCGTCGCCGTCGATTTCGCCCGCTCCCGCTTCGTCAGTGTGGCGCTCCTCGTCGCCGGGACGTTGCAGACCATCTTGAGCGGATTGCTGTTCCGCTTCTACCGGCTGAGTTGGAAATACGGGAACGTCATCCTCTACCCCTTCGTGATGGTGATTCTCCTCACCCTTCTCTCCGTCGCCATCGGGGCGATCGTCCACGCCCATCTCGGAAACTGGTTCGGCCACAGCCTCGGCCTGCCGATCTGGGTCTCCCTGCCGCTCGGCGTCGTCGCGGGCCTCGTCTGGATCAAGGCCATCGAGGCGGTCCTGAACCGGATCTTCTTCTGGCAGCTCCTGAACGACTGGGTCTTCAACTGGCAGCACGGGCGCGGCCGGCGGCCCGATTACGAGCGACGCCTCGACGCCTTCGCCGACTATGTCCTGTCGGCCCTGGCCGCGCGGAAGGCGGCGGGCGAAACCGTCGACGAGGTGATGATCGTCGGCCATTCCTCGGGCGGGTTGACGGCTGCCGAGGTCACGGCCCGCCTTCTTGCCCGCGATGCGGAGATCGGGCGAACGGGCCCGGCCTTCTCCCTCGTGACCCTCGGATCGGGGCTTCCCCTCGTGGCGTTGCAGCCCTCGGCCAAGCGCCTGCGGGCGGAGATCGCGCGCCTCGTCACGGATCGGCGCGTGGTCTGGTGCGACTTCCACGCGCCGCAGGACTGGATGAACTTTCCGGGCTTCAACCCGCTCCACGACCTCGATCTCGGCCTGTGCGGACAGCCCGTCGCCAACCCCCTGGTGCGCTCGGCGCGCTTTCGCGACCTGCTCAGCCCGGAAACCTACCGGCGGGTAAGGTTCCGCCCGTTCCGCATGCACTTCCAGTTCCTTCTCGCGAACGAACGGCCCGGTGCCTACGACTTCTTCGCGATGACCCTGGGGCCGCAGCCGCTGCGGCAGCGGGTGCTGGACCCGGCCGCCAGTCTCGAACCCGCTCTTCCGCTCTGAGGCGGGCCCTTCCGGTCGCGGGAAATCCTAAAGGGTGAAGCGGTCGATCTCGCCGAGCAGCGTCACGAAGGCCCGTGCCCCGTATGCGAGGGCGGCCTCGCCGGCCTCCGCCGTGCCGAGCCGGGCATCACCCAGCGCGCCCGAGGCATGCAGGTCCTGCGTCTTCCAGGCGAAGGCGGCGGGACGGCCGGCGCGCAGCAGAGTGAAGTCGCGCTCCATCGCCACCGTGCGGGATACGAAGCTGTCGATGGCGTCCCGGCGCACGAGGTCGGGCCGCAGAGCCAGCATCAGCGCCGTCTCGATACCGCCCGCATGGATGCCGTGGCGGATCTCGTCCGCC